>JANPFC010000001.1:0-9357 GCA_031423235.1 Chlamydiota bacterium
CGCAGATTCTTTTGTCTCGTTCTCGTTTGTGTTGCGCTATGAGCTGAGCCCGCTCAGCATCGCTTAAGAAAATCATGCTCAATATTTTGCATGTCAAGCCAAATTTTTATCAAACCGATTCTTGAATCACGAACGGTATACACCGAAGTTAAAACGGATGTTTATAAAAAATTCAATTAAAGCGCGCTTCTCTGAATCTTCCAGCTATAGCAAGGTTGAGTAACCTTTTCTTTAATCCGCCACCCTTTGGGCGTGCGAATGAGCTTATCGTCATACCAAAGCCCCCAAATGGCCACCTCGAGAACATCCCCTTCTCTTGGCAGTTCCAACGGATTCTGACAAAGGCAGCGGGATTCGGCCAAATCCCCAGAAATGCGGATTTTGTGATTGGAAATCATGTGCTGCCGGGGCAAATCACCCAGATTTTCCTTCAAAAACTTCTTGATCGTTTTCAGATCGGTAATAGGGCCCCCAGCTTTTGAATAGTCGATTTTCGCATCGGGCGTAAAAATGTGATCGAGCGCATCGATGTCCTTCGAGTCGATCGCTGAGCAATAGTCAGTTAATAGATCCATGATTTCAAAACGGTCTGAAATTTCCTGCAGAGTCATTGTCATATTATTTCACCATGTGAAAGGAATGGGATATTCTACTGCGAGCAGCTCAAAATCCCATTCCTTTATTTACTAACGAGTTTCACTTACTGGAAATCCAGAGTTGATCCATTCCTCGATCCCCTCTCCATATTTCAGAATGTTTGTGTACCCAAGCTCAGCGAGATGTGCTGCCAGCCACATACTTGCAGGACAGTGAGGATTTGTGCAATAGACTACAACTAGTGAATCTAAAGCCGGAATCGCTTCCGCCGCCTCTTGTGCAGTTGCTTCATAAGAGAGCGACTGGGCCGATCCAATCCGTTTTCCATCATCCCATTTGCCGCATCTTGCATCTAAAATGACAACCGGCGATCCAGACGAGATCAACGCAGCAAGGCCCTTCGTATCAACATGCCCATACTGATCAGCATTTACTGAGGCCATAGAACCGCAATCCGCAACACTTTCGCTGAATAAAAAACTGCTGCCCAAAACAAGGGAGCAACATACAACAACTTGTGCAAATCTAAACATATTTCACCTTTCCGTTGACAAACATGCATGAAAATTTGAAAAAAATAGTACCAAATATCAATGGATCTAGTCATCTCAAAAAGACCTGTTGAGCTTTTTGAAGAATCCTCTTATAATCTCGCGCTATCAAAATTCTAGGTGTGTTTATGGCAGCTATATATAACCGCGGACGTGCAGATCCGCTACATGATGATTTACTAAAGGTAGAAAGACTCTTTGTCCCTTTGGCTAAAATAGCCGCACTTGTCGTAGTTGCTGTCTCTCTTTTGTTTGTGGTTTATTTCCCCAATTATTTTACCTTTGGGTTGGCCGCCGGATTGGGATTTGCCGCATGGGATGTTTTTAAGATGGGAAATAACCTCGTGTCACTGATCCATGATCCAATTCGGTTTGCACGTAGCGATCTTGATAGCCGATATGCGACCGATGAAGTGACCAAACGGGCATATCTCCTAGGCCCCATCCTCCGAATCGTACATGAATGTTGGAGCCATTAAATGGACGACGTTTTGTGGATGCAAGACATACTCCCATTGAGGGAATCGTTCATTTATTTTTGCTATCATAAATTGCGCTAGCGCAACCCTTCGATCCACTGTATCAGAAGAGTCTAATGTCAAATAACAGTTCTCTTCATGAATGGCCGCATCATCAATATAGTAAATGTCAGTGAGTTCATTCTCCCCTTTTAGGTTCGGGAAGCTTTGACTTAATAGGGTCCACTCTTCGGCTGTATGGTTCTGAAGATTCTCCTCTCTCATTTGATAGTAGAACAGAGTCTCGATCATCCGGTAAAGGCTGGGGGAAGTTCTCCCTTGCTGAGTGATATGATGATACGATTCGATTAAACACTGTTGTAAAACATCTAGACCATGAACAAATTTGGAATCTGTGGATTGATAGTTGATTAAACTGGCCATCCACACACACATCCGGTCCCAGGCAAGATAAAGAATGAGATCGTGCATCGTATGGGCGGCTTTCTCGAGGAACGCCCCTTCGTAAACAACCAAAGCTGGCAAAAGGATCTTTGGAGACTTTTCAATCCCAGCTTTTATAGACTGAAGGAGGAAAGGTCCGTTAATTTGCGGCAAAGCCCTGATTTGATTCAGAATTTCGGTAAAAAGGTGATCATATACATGGAATATTACCTCTTTTTCATCCGTTTTCCACATTGTGGAAATCGATGCCCCGAAAAGAGGGTTCGTTTTATCAAATACTGGAAGATCTAACAACAACGATCCCAGCCCCAGATATTCAAGCAATGAGGGCCATCTAAACTGAATGAGGTTGTCCGGATTGGACATGATTGGGCTTTTCAGGATTTTAGAGGGATCGTGAGCCAAAAGTCTCGCAATCTGATTATCGACGATGAGTTTCATAACAGTTCAGCCTCTTCAAATAGGCGCGAGGCATTATAGGCGCCGGTCAAAATCGCCCTTCCAAGAACAGCTCTTTGACTTAATATAACTTCGTTAATCTTAGGACAATTGATAAAAATTGTGTCGTCACGAAGCAGGGCTTTTACCGATTTCTCAAATGCAGTTCTATGACCGGCTGTGGTCATAAAATTGCAGATATTGCTCATATAAAGGGTGTCGACAGCAATATTCTTTCTATCGAGAAATTCCCGAATGCTAGAAAAGTTATCAAAATTCCGAATGTCTTCTGTGATTGGGACTAGGCGCCCTTTGGAGACCAACTCCCTCTTAAGGTAGAGATAGCTCTCTTCCGTTTGAAGCCAGCTCCCCTCTCTGGTCAATTCCCTTTCTATCCGTTCTGTGGGCAGCCCTCGTTGATCGAGGTGGAAAAATAGATCCCGTTCGCTTCCAGCAAGCGAGTCGAGATATTGGATCATGGCCCTCTTAAAAACCTCTCTAGATTCACAAGAATCGATCAATTCAATCGTTCTTCTAATGAATTCGGCATTCTTGGGATTGAAATCTATAATAAGTCCATAGGTTGATCTTCTTTGGGCTATGATATCCAAATTATGCCAAGTAGCACAGCCGATGTGGATAGTCTCTTGGTCCGGCCGGGGATGCGTCCCCAGCAACTGCCGTATGTTTTCCAGATTCATTTCGTTGGTCGTGATGTAAATGCCGTTGATTTGACCCGCCACAGACAGATTGTTAAAGTCTGCCAAATCATTGATTGTCTTTTTGGTAAAACATCCGCAAAAAATCATCTTCAGAAAGTCGATACAAACTTTATAAACTCGGCAAAAAAAATGCGATACGCTTTGAAAAAGGGTTATCTGTGAATTTGCTGGCTCAATCGTACTTGGAACCGCTGCCAACCCAAGGGGAGCCGGCGCCTGATGGACGATAGGAACAGGCGGAACAAAGACCTCTCCAACGCCATTTCGAAATATGGGATTTGCCATCTTATAATTTGCCTTTCAAAACATGATCAATAATCCGCCAACACTGTCTGGATTCAGCGTTATTTGGATCGGTAAAGCCCGCCGCAACAACTAGAGACTTCCAAAGAGTCCAGCCGCGGGCTCTAGCCCACGTTTCCGAATCTAACGGGAGCAACTCGCGAAATACCTCCCGGCTTTTACCGTGGAAAAGAGTCCAAGCAATCGCAAGATCGCAAGCTGGATCGCCGATTGTTAGCTGGCCAAAGTCGATCACCGCACAGAGTTTGCCCTTCTGCACTAGCAGATTGCCTGCGCTCACATCGCCATGGACCCATACAGCCCTTTTCTGCCAAGAAGATGCGAGAGCCTCTTCCCAGACCGCCGTTGCGGCGTCTACATCAAGTTTCCCTTTTAGGAGTTCAATCGCCCGCCGTGTGTCGTGATCATAGGTCCCAAGATCTCCTCCGCGATAGAAGCTATGCGGTCCAGGGTCAGGGCCTCCCGTCGGATCGATTCGCTCTAAAGCGATGAAAAATTGAGCCAGGCTCGATGCGAATTCAGTTAGATCGGCAATATGTCCAGAAGATGCGGGCTCCCCTTCAAGCCAGCGGTATATGGACCATTTCCAGGGGTAGCCCTCGCCTGGCTCGCCCATCGCCAAAGGGACCGGAATGGGAAGGGGCAGTAAAGGGGCCAGTTTTGGAAGCCAGCAGTGCTCTTTTTCCACCTGAGAAGCATACTCCAACCTGCTTGGCATCCGGACCAGCATCTTCTCCCCCAGGTGAAAGGTTCTATTGTCCCATCCGCTGAGAGCTACGGGGCGGATAGGGAGATCTTTCCACTGGGGAAACTGAGCTGCCACCAATCTTAGAACAAGGCTGGTATTCATTGATTCCATGCTGAAAAATGATAGCACAGCGAGGCAGAACGTGATACTGTAAAATTTTATGGAGTGTCTATGAATTACGCCGAAATTTCTAAAGAGACTGTCGATTTTCTATACAAAAGCCGTGCAAGCTTAAGTAAGTCGCCTTTAAGTCCCTCCTTGCGGATTTTGGCTGAACTAAGAGTCTCTCAAATCAATGGGTGCGCCTATTGCTGCCGCCTCCACACGGATGAGGCAAGAAAGCTCGGCGTTCAACAGGAAAAACTAGATATCCTCCCCGCTTGGCACAATTCGACCTCATTTTCAGAAGAGGAACGGTTGGTTCTTCAGTGGGTTGAAGCGGTCACTTTCATCGAGAATGACATTGAGGAAATCAAAGAACAGCTCCGCCAAAACTATTCGGAGAGAGAAATTGTCGATTTAACAGCATGCATCGGCATCATGAACGCACTAAACCGGATCGTCATCAGCCTGAAAGACTGAGAGGCCGGGTATATAATATTTTCACTACGATTATTCCTCGCGATTAGCTAAAATCCTCCTCATTTCAATTTAAACTGTAGGATTTTATGAATTTTGTACAACCGACCTCTAAAGACATTAGCTGGATCACTTCAGCACAGTTTCCCCATTCTGCTGAAGAAGCAAAAGAAGAATTCCTCTCCGTACCAGAACATGGTCAAGCCTGCGTCGAAGAGGCGTTAAATGCGGAGCCCCCTCATCCAGACAGATCGTATTTTATTTTCCGGGAAGAAGAATTTGATAAGGCTCCTGGAAAAGAGAAGCTTGGAATAGCTCGCGTACAGCATGAAAACAGGCAAGTGAAGGTTTACATAGACTCATTCAATTTCGATCCAGAAGTTGGCGTGTATACATTTGTCTCCTCTGAGATCTATGATCTAAACGCAGCTCGTTGGGCCGAACAACCTGCCCCCGATTTTATAGATCCCAAAAATAAGTGGCTCGGCCTTGACGAATTACGAGAGGTCTATGGCAGAGGAAGAGAGATCCCGAAAGAACAAGTTGCTCGGGTCTACGACCTCCATGATGAAATCGTATTAAAGCAAGATCCCCCCTGTTTTTTCAACCAGACAGATTTCGACTCAAATGCGGAGGCCGTATTGGCTGTTTTACAAGAGCTTGAGCATGCACCTCCGGGCACTTTCACAATCTTGGGAGATGAGATACGCCCCACCCGCTACAAACTTTGTTATATTAACAGAAATAATGAGTTCGTTTCGGAAGATTTAACCATTTCTGCTGGCGCCAAGTTTCAAACCAAAGATGGGTCGTTCGCCACTTTAGAAGATGTGAAAACCCGCTACAATCTGACCTCTCCAATCTCTACAGACTCTGGAGACTCTGAATCGGAAACGGGTGATTAGCGATGAATGGGCCGGGAATTCTTCTCCCGGCCGTTAAAACAAAGTCTATTGATTTTTAACAATAGATTTGATCCTCAAGCAAGCGTTCGGGACATCGGCATCGAACTGGATAAACAAGATTCATGGGATCTGAGCGAATACACTAGAGAAATGGTTGCAAACATGGGGATGAGGCCTATCCTGGTATAGTATTATCTAATGATGTGGTTCGAATGAGAATAGGAGATGCCCCTCTTCAGGGGCGCCTTCGTAGCAGTTGGACAGTTGTTCCCGAAACCAAACATCAAAAGGATGGGTAGAGCTGGGCCAGTGCTTTAGACGCTCCGATGCATCACCCTTCGTATTATGAAGTACCATCGCGTACTCTTTGCCGCCAATTTTGTGGTACCAAACTGTGACCGATGTCAATCCATACCGTTTTAAGAGATCGCTATATTCACGTTTCTTTGGACCGGTAATTTCGGCAACGAATGCCTTATAGGCGGCTAGCTTACCGTGTTTTAGAGGAATGGCTAATAGCATCGGTTCCAAGACTTACCCCTTTTTCCCTTTCTTCGTGACGATGGGGACCACTTTTTTCACCCGTTCTTTGGCCAGACGGAGGCCGCGGGCTTGAGCGCTGACAAGAGGAGCTTCGCTGAGAGCAAAGATTCTCATTTTCATTTTGGGAGCAAAGTGGATTTCTATCTGCGCATCGGCATTTAAGGAGAAATGCTCGAGCTCCATCCCTTCATCGATAAAGCGGTAGGTCTTATCGAGAATGAACTTCTCAACTATGAACCGTTTAGCCCAGACTTGCTTGGTCTCAGTATTCTTGTAGACAACGTTGAGGACCGTTTTTTTATCGGCCATTCCTGTCCAAATCAGCCCCTCGACGTACTGTTTCTCAGGGATATTGATTGCCTTATAAGTGCCGTCTTTGGAAAAAATCAGCATCTTGTCAAAGTTCGTGCAGGTGAAGTGAGAGCCGCCTGTAACTTTAGTCCCGACAAAGCCTGTAGAGAGGTCAAAGCCCACCTTAATGTCTTTCGTCTGAATGGCGCGGATGTCGATCTCTTCGATCGCTTTTACACGCGTTTTCCGAGGATACTCTTTCCCATATTTTTCAATGAGATTCTGAAGATGGTTGATGGCGTATTTCTTGACGTTTTTGAGGTGTTTTTCGACATCGTGATGGCTCTTTTCAAGAGCTGCAATCTCATCTTTGTTCTTCTCAATGTCAAACTGAGAGATGCGCCGGATGGGGATCTGGAGGAGTCTTTCTCTGTCCTCATGGGTCGGTTCGCGGATGAGCTTTTTTCTATAGGGCTTAAACGATTCGGTGAGAGTCTCGTGGATCCCTTCAAGCGATTTGACCGTCTCGATCTTCTTATAGAGCCGGTTTTCTATGAAAATCCTCTCCAGCGACTTGTAGAACATCTTTTCTAAAAGAAGATCCCTTTCGATTTCGAGCTCCCACTTAAGGAAGTGGACTACTTTCCCGGCATTGTAGGCGAGGATCTCATGGACGTCGGTTTCCCAGGGCATCCCATCTTTAATCACAATGATCTGCGAATTCAATGACACTTCGCATTCAGTAAATGCATAAAGGGCATCTAGAAGATCTTCAGCATACTGGCCGCGGGGGAGTTTGATCTCGATCTCGACATCTCTTGCCGTGTAATCGTTGATCTCCTCAATCTTGATTTTTCCTTTTTTGGCCGCTTCGTCAATGGAGCGGATCAGGCTTTCTGTAGTCGTTCCGTAGCAAATCTCTTTGATGACCAAGGTTTTTGGATCCTTGATCTCGATTTTCGCTCTTAGCTTGACCTTGCCGCGCCCCTTATCGTACTCGCTCCGATCCATGATCCCGCCGGTGGGGAAATCAGGGTAGATTTTGAAATTACGCCCCTCAATACAGGCAATCTCTGCTTCAAGAAGCTCAGTGAAATTATGCGGCAGGATGTGGGTCGACATCCCAACTGCGATCCCGTCAGCTCCTTGCATGAGGAGGAGGGGGATTTTTGCAGGCAAAGTGACCGGCTCGTCATTTCTCCCATCATAAGAGGGGATTTTTTCTGTGATATCGGGGTTGAAGAGCGTCTCGCGCGCCAGAGGCGAAAGGCGTGTTTCGATATAACGGGCGGCAGCCGACGGGTCTCCGGTGTAGATGTTTCCAAAATTCCCCTGCCGGTCCATCACAAAGCCCTTATTGGCCAGGTTGATGAGCGCCTCGTAAATCGGGGCATCGCCGTGCGGGTGGAGCTGCATTGTCTGACCCACGATATTGGCCACTTTGTGGAGCTTATCGTCGTTCTGGCGCCACAAAATCTCGAGAATGCGTCTTTGAACAGGCTTTAGCCCATCGACCACATTCGGAATCGCCCGGTCGAGGATGACGTAGGAGGCATACTTGATGAAGTGATCCTTCATCTGCAATTTCAGATCATCCATCTTCGCTCACCAGGTTTTGCATAATAAAGGCTTTTCTCGCCGGTGTATTCTTGCCCATGTAAAACTCTAGGGTAGGCTTGATATCGGAGAGGTTTTGGATGATCACAGGCAACAGCCGAATGTCTTTCGCAATAAACTGTTTAAACTCGTTTGGAGAAATCTCTCCAAGACCTTTAAAGCGGGTGATTTCGATCCCCCTTTTAAGCTCTTTCTCCGCCTCTAGCCGTTCCTCTTGGGAGTAGCAATAGATGGTCTTCTCTTTATTCCGGACTTTGAAAAGCGGAGTCTCGAGAATGTGGAGATGCCCATTTAGGACAAGCCCCTCGAAATAGGTGAGGAAGAATGTGATTAGAAGATTTCTAATATGCATCCCGTCGACGTCGGCATCTGTGGCAAGGATCACTTTGTTGTAGCGGAGGTTGGCCAAATCGTCTTCGATATTGAGCGCAGACATCAGGTTGTACATCTCTTCGTTTTTGTACAAGAGCTCAAGCTTCATCCCGTGCACGTTCATCGGTTTGCCGCGGAGCGAGAATACAGCCTGTGTGAGTGGATCTCTTGTCATCACAATCGATGCCGAGGCCGACTCCCCTTCTGTGAGGAAAATCACCGACTTGTCCCCTTCTTTGGTCCCGTCGCCGAAATGGAATTTCGAATCGCGCAGTTTTGGGATCTTGAAGGAGATTTTTTTCTGTTTGTCCTTCGCCTCTTTTTTGACTGCTGCCAGCTCTTTTCGGAGCTTCTCGTTGAAGAGGACTCGATCGATGATCTTTTTGCCCGTCTCTTCGTGCTTAAAGAGGAGGTTTTGGACTGCATCTTTGACTTCTTGGACGACGGAAGCGCGGATTTCCCCATTCGAGAGCTTATTCTTAGTCTGGGACTCAAACACTGGATCTTTGACCTTAACGAGGATGGCCCCTACGATCCCTTCCCGAACATCTACGCCCTGGAAGTTCTTCTTCGCATACTCGTTAACCCCTTTCAAGATCCCCTCTTTGTAGGCCGAGAGGTGGGTGCCGCCATCGTGGGTATACTGGCCGTTCACGAATGAAAAATAGGTCTCTCCGTAGCTTGAGGAGTGGAGGAAGGCAAACTCGATGTGCTTGCCCCGATAATGGAGAGGTTCATACAGCCTGTCGTCTTTGACCTCCTCATTCA
>JANPFC010000002.1:0-38917 GCA_031423235.1 Chlamydiota bacterium
CGATCCGATTCAAGATATAGGCGTCTTGGCAACTGAATACGGTGTAGGCTGCCATGTCGACTGCTGTTTGGGCGGATTCGTCCTCAATTTCCATCCAGAACTTGTGACCAATTACCTGCAATGGCCGGGGATCACGAGCCTCTCCATCGACACCCATAAAAATGGGTGGGCGCCAAAAGGCTCTTCCGTTTTAGTAACGAAAAGGGTGCCTGGCGGTGAAGATCTCTCCTATTATTCCATCTATGCAATCCCTGAATGGACGGGCGGGGTTTATGGAACAGCCAAAACGGCAGGCAGCCACTCTTGCCTCCCCGCGTTAACCGCATTTTTAGCGATGATGTCGATTGGAAGAGATGGGTACAAAGAAACCGCAGGCAAAATCATCCAATCAGCAAGACACATAGCTAGCATTGTGAAAAAAATTCCCGGACTTCAACTCTTGGGCGAGCCCGATCTCAATGTTGTGGCGTTTAAGGTAAGTCCGCAGCTTGGATTGATGAAGGGCGCATCTTATGTGTTTGCTAAGGAGATGTCGGACCGTGGATTTGTCCTGAGCGCGCTCCGAGGCGATGCGGTCCACTTCTGCATCACAGGCCGTTTTATCCAAGATGAAGGGGTACTTGAGCGGTTTGCTGCTGCGGCGCAGGAAAGTCTCGAAGCGGTGCAAAAACTCGATGGAGAGCTAACTCAACGAGGAGAGAAATTCTCCGGCGATGCGGGGATGTATTGCGAGTTGGAGGCAGCGATAGAGCCGAAAAGAGAAACGCAAGGCTGGGCTAAGTATGTTGAAAACAGCCTCTTTGGCGAGATAGGCGCTCAGGCTGCGGTGAAAACCTACTTGCTCGCTATTTTGAATCCCTGGAGACGCGGAGACGCAAAGGGTTTGTAAATAAGCCGTTGTTCTCCCCCACGGGAAACGGACCCAAAAGCTCTTAATCACTTTGTAGCCCTCAAGAGGCTCGCTGATGGTGATCACTTTTGTCTTTTCGGGGATCTTTAGATTGGGCCAGAGACCGTACAGATAGATAACTGTCGCTTGGGAAAGATCGGCTTCTCCTATATCCGACTTAAGGAACTGCACCTGGCCCATTCCAAAGAGAGTCTTGATAGAGCGGGCTATGTGGATAAATTGGGGGATCCACTCAATCCCAATCACTTTGCAGCCGGCGAAATGGGCAAGCCAAAAACACCCCTTTCCCCTGCCTGAACCCATTTCGATCCAGGTGTCTTTGGGGCCGATTCCGCATTCCTTAACGATCTTTTCATAGGTAGAATAGGGAGTTTCTCCATAGGCGTAGATATTGTCAGCCCCCTTTTTCTCAAGAAACTTGCGGCAGGTACGGTACGGATTGAGAAATAGAGCGATCAGACCAAAAGTAAGATCGATAAGAGCAAATTTAGGGCTCTTGTAATAGAGGCGGATCGCTTCGATGCGGCCCTGCCAAAGTCGTCGGCTAATAACCATTTAACCATTTTACCGGCTCAGCTCTTTTTTTTGTCATATTCTAGAAATTTACGTAGGTGCCGATGTCGATCGGGAGAAAGGATTCGAATGGGAGCTTCTTCTCCTCCATCGCCAAATAGAGATCATACGGAGGCCTGTCATAGGGCTCGTCTGAGAGACAGAATGTGTTCCAATGCATGCCAAGACTCAAGAGAGAATGGACTTCTTGGTGGATCTGTACCGCTTCATACGGATCGATGTGGACCGGTTTCATAAACTCTCTCGGTATATAACTGCCGATTGGGATGAGGCTTAGGTCCATTTTGGAAAACCGTTCTCCGATCTCCTTGAACTCTTTAGAGTTATAACCGGTGTCGCCAGCGAAATAGATCCGTTTAGAGGGAGTCTCAAGCACGTATCCATTCCAATGGGTCTTATTCTTGTCCCAAAGGGTCCGGCCAGAAAAATGTTGGGCCGGTACCGCTGTGATCTTGCAATTCTGAATAGTGCAGGATTTCCACCGTCCTAGCTCCGTGACATTCTGGATCCCCCTTTTCCTAAACCAGGGGGCTAGCCTCTCAGGGACAATCCATTCTATCTGAGGATGAAAGCGATGAAGTGACTGTACTGTCTTCACATCGAGATGGTCGTAATGGTTATGACTGAGAAGAACGATGTCTATAGGGGGGAGATCCGAAAGAGGGATGGGAGGTTCTGAATAGCGTCTAAGAGTTCGAATTGGAAAGGGAGAACAATAACTATCCCAAACAGGATCGGTCAAAATCGAGAGTCCATCTACTTCAATGAGATACGTACTATGGCCAACCCATACAGCTGAGGGCAGCTCCTTCGTGAAATGTTTTGAAGTCGCAGGATAACTAAAATCAAAGGGCGGCGAAAGGCATGGACGCAAATCATCGTAATATCCTGTCTTCCACAGAATTGCATCCCAAATCGTCCTACGCATATTTTGGATATGCGGATTCACAAATCGTTTTCGTCCCATATGTGCAAAATAATGTTTTTCTAATTATCTACAATAGAGAATATCAGAAGATTGAAATCCAACGATTTAAATTCGGAGAATCTTGTACAAAGATTTTTAAGATCAAATATGCTATATTGAAGTTCAATTCACAAGTACATTTATGCACAATCCTTTAACACGTTATCCTGAGGGTAGCATTCGGGAGCTGTGGAATATTTCACTGCCTCTAATGATTTCCTCCCTTGCATCTCTCTTCATGATCTTCACAGATCGGATATTCCTCGCTCACTATTCGATCGAGGCATTGAACGCGTCTGTGAACTCGGGGACGTTTGCTTGGGCTCTGATGGCGGGCGTTGGGATGATCACCTCTATGTCTGAGGTGTTTGTCGCCCAATATAATGGGGCAAAGCACTACAAGAGACTGGGGATTCCGGTCTGGCAAATGATCTGGTTTGCCATCTTTTCAATTGGATTTTTCGTACCCATGGCGATTTGGGGGGCTCCCGCAGTCTTCTCCGGAGACCGTTATGGAGATCTGGAGGTGCAATATTTCCGCCTCCTGATGCTTTTCGGCCCGAGCTATGCCCTATTAATGGCCTTTTCGGGGTTTTTCATCGGCAGAGGAAAAACCAAAGTCCTAATTTGGCTCGCGATCACAGCGAACCTGATCAATATTGCACTTGATTGGATCTTGATTTTTGGAATTCCGGGCATCGTCCCCGAAATGGGGATCCAGGGGGCTGCCGTCGCAACGTGTCTAGGCTACCTATTCGAATCGATCGTTCTCGGGTATTTGTTCTTAAAGAAAGAGAATAGAGAACAATTCGGCGCGGCTCACTGGCGTCTGAATTGGAAAGAGATGAAGAAATGCTGCAGGGTTGGATTTCCTCAAGGGGTATTTTATTCTTTGGAGGTGTTCGGTTGGGCTATATTCTATTGGTTTATGACCGATTTAGGAGAAAAACACATCACGATTTCAAGCATCTGCCAAAGCTTCACGATTCTCCTCTCCTTCTTCTGCGATGGACTCAGCAGGGGCGCTGCTGCGGTGGCGGGTAATTTCATCGGCTCGCAAAGGTATGCTCTTGTGAAAAAGGTGCTGAAATCGGGCTTTCTCCTCTTATGCCTCTTTTCGCTCGGAACAGCACTACTGCTCCTTGTAGACCCAGTGGACACTGTGCGGCTTCTCTTTATTGAAAATCCCGACGCGACGGTCCAAGCATCGCTAAAAACGTGCATGATCTTCGCCTTTACATTCGTCTTTTTTGATGGGATGCGCTGGCTGTTTTCTGGACTTCTTATCGCAGCCGGAGATACGTTTTTTCTATTGATTGCGGGGTCGGTATCGGTTTGGGTTTTCCTACTCGCCCCGCTCTATTTCATCGTCGTTAAACAGAATCTCCCCGTGGAGTATGCTTGGGGATTAACTGTCCTCTATTCAGGCCTATTCTTTTTCATCTACTGGCTTAGATTTAATCAAGGGGCATGGCAGAAAATCAGCCTTGTTACGCCCCAGCTGCCGCCGCAGGAGCAGCTAGCGCATCAGGCACAAGTTCATACTGTACAAGATACGAACGGCGGAGCGCTTCATTCCACACTTCCGGCTGTGCCGGATTCACCAGAGTGACGTTCCGATCGCTCATCATGTACTTATGTCCATTCACAATATTCGCTGATGTATAGTGACCGGAATGAGGATTATCCCCTTGATGGTTCACAAAACCGTTTAGCCGGTACCTAAATACCCTTCCGTCTTTCATAGTTACAGGGAACTCTTCAGGACATTCAATTGGGGTGTCAATTTTAACTTGTCTAGCCCCTAATGGCGGGAGGAAGTAAGAGAGAATGGGTACGCGGTTATACCACGAAACGCCGGGCATTTCGACGCCAAATCGTTTGAACTGAAAGCGGAGAGTCGGAGGGGGCTCTAAGATATTTACTTCCACCCGAGCCACTGGATATTCGCGCCGAATTCGATCTACTCCCCAATATCTCTGAGGCTCAACATTTGTGCTATTCCGGTAACTATTAAAAAGAGCTGGAAGTGTGAGATCATTTCCGGTAATTGGCAACGAGAAAAACCCAACATGTTCCTGTTTCGGCTGTGGGGGTTCTGCGATAGCAGGGAGTCTGTCAGCATTGAAATGGTAAGTTGTTTCCACATGAGTTTTTAAATGATGCGGAAGCACATCCAGGTAAGGCTCCATAGCCTCTGCTATATCCATCTGAACGCGAGCGCTCGGATTTACCATGGCGGTGACTTGGCTTAATGCCGCCCTTAAATTCTGAGAATTGCCTTGAGAAATGGCCTGTCGTACCTGCACTGCTGCGTCATTGGCTCTAAAAAATTGATTGAAAGGACCTTGTACAAGGAGAAGGTTTTGATAAGTTGCCCGAAGCGCATTTAAAGCATTCACATCGGCAAGCGGAGGGACGTGGATTTGCAAAAATGCAGAAAATGCCGCTGGGATTGCAGGGCGGGGCTCAGGCAGAGCATTAAAATAGGCTTCAAACTGATCCAACAGGCCAGCTGGAGGATTGTACCCGTCGATCGCAATTCTAAATGCAGCCATATCGATTTCATCAGTAATCGGATGGCGCATCCAGTGAGCCATTAGACGATCGGTATTGAGAAGCTGGGCCAATGAGTTAAATGCACAATTTTGGCTTGCGTTCGCAAATCCTCGGGGACAGTCGGCAGGAAAATCGGGGGCTAATTCGCCATTGGCAAGGACTTGCAGAGGTCTTATAAGAGGCTGGAGCTGAGGAAACAGGGGGCCGTTGATCAAGTTCGGCTGCGGATAGAAAAAGCCTGCCAGCAACGTTGTCCCTATGGCCACAATAGGAACGACAATTGCATGCCATGAAATCGGGAAAGCAGCCGCAGCGATCAAAATGCTCCCCGTAACAAACAGGATTTTAACAGCAAGCTGCGTGATCACTTCTGTGAATTCATAGAATTTAGAACAGATGTTTGGTTGAGCACCTATTGGAGCATTTCTCGCAGCAACTGCCTGTACATTTCCGGCCATATTTACCTATCGTTCTATAGACTTAAGGGAAATGATTCAGTCAGTTCAGGATCTCCAAAAAACTGGATTGGGCCTGGATACCGATACTGATCCTCAATCTCCCACGCTTTCCTCAAGGCTGAAAAGTGTACAAAAGATTTCCCATTTATGTCCACGAGTGCTTTCTCGATGACCGGCTTCTGTTTCCCAGAGCGGACTTCAAGATGAATCAGCCGTACAATTGGAATGAGCTTCATTTCCCAGTCTCTCGGAGCCTTTTTCAGGTGCTGAATTGCACAGATCACTCCGGTCATCTCTTCTCTGACAGCGAGAAAGGCTAAAGCCCCAAGCGCATAGCAGTAGTTGGCATCGAAGTTGGACGGCATGCAGGCTCTCCCCTCATAGCCAAAGAAATGGTCCTGCGCTCCAAATTTCCCTTTAAACCCTCTCTTGGCAAGTTCATTCTTCACAAGATCGATGAGGAGTTTTTCAGTTTCGATTTGGGAAACATTCACATTACCGTGAGGATCTTTCTCCAATTTGAGGTCTTTGATGAGTTCATTCATCTCTGGAACGAATTCGATCAGCCCTTCGGGCACTAAAATAATCCCATATTCTTTGCCCGCCTCGTAGCGCTTCATGATCAGATCGGAGATTTCACCGACGATTTGTTTGAGAGACTTTCTCTCCTCGCTGATCAGAGTTAAATTCGGGTGGGTTGCCAGAGCGCATTCGAGCGCGATATGGGAAGCAGATCTACCCATGAGTTTGATGAAGTGGTAATATTTTTTTGCAGAAAGAGCGTCTCGGGCGATATTTCCAATCAGCTCGCCGTAAGTTTTGCAAGCAGAGTCAAAACCGAATGAGATTTCAATCTCTTCGCTCCTTAAATCGCCGTCGATTGTCTTCGGAACGCCAACGACGCGCGTCTTGCACCCCTTATGGAGAAAATACTCAGCCAGAATGGCCGCGTTCGTATTTGAATCATCTCCGCCAATAACGACTAGGCCATCCAGCTTATGGGCGAGAACAGTCTTAAGCGAGGCCTCTAATTGCTCGGGCGTCTCAATTTTTGTCCGACCCGATCCAATCAGATCAAACCCGCCTTGGTTTCTATAAAGGTCGACGTTCAGTATTTCCACCGATTTATTATCGACGATTCCGCTAGGGCCGTTCAAAAAGCCCACAACCTGAGCCCCCGCATCGCAAATCGCAGCAATCACATTATGGCCGCCGGCAGCCTGACCGCCTGAGAAGACGACCCCAATTTTCACCCTTTGATCCTTGCCAGCCCCTTTTTCCAACTGATACGCGGGGGCGTCAAATGTTTGAGTGAAGAATTTCCTGATATTTTCCGGCGGCTTCTTTAAACTCTCAGCCTTTTTGAATCGAACATGTTTTAAATCCTTTAACAACTCTGGAATGGCCGGTTTGTATTCCAACCTTAATCTCTGTAAAGGACTGGGCCTCGATGTTGCACAATTTTGTAACGGCATCTCCGAGAGAGGCGCTGGCAAATTATCCATTTCTTCGCTCATATATAGTGCCTTCGGCTATGTATTTCGCGAAGAAATGGATAATTTACAGAGCGCCTCCTCTGGATCTGCTCGCTAAAAATTGCACAACAACGAGGTATTAACATGCTGTCTCCGCTAAAGTGATTTGGAGGGCTAAGCCCCCTTCTGAGGTCTCTTTATACATGGCTTTCATATTTTTTCCTGTTTCTTTCATCGCGCGGATCACCGCGTCCAATGAAACAGTGTGTTCCCCATTGCCACGTAAAGCAAGTCTTGCCGAATTGATCGCTTTGATTGCGCCCATCGTATTCCGTTCAATGCACGGAATTTGGACAAGGCCGCCGACTGGATCGCAGGTGAGCCCAAGGTGGTGCTCCATCGCAATTTCAGCCGCATTTTCAATCTGCTCATTCGTTCCGCCAAGGATGGCGGCAAGTCCTGCAGCTGCCATCGACGAAGAGACGCCGATTTCTCCCTGACAGCCCATCTCGGCTGCTGAAATCGAAGCGTTTTCCTTGTACAAAATCAGGAGAGCCGTTGTTGTAAGGAAGAAAATAAAGAGGCTCTCCTCATTAAATTGAGGCACAAATTTCTGCGCATAGTGGAGTACGGCTGGGATGACGCCGGCAGAACCGTTGGTCGGCGCCGTTACGACGCGGCTTCCGGCTGCGTTTTCCTCGTTGACAGCCAGGGCAAAGAGGCTCACCCATTCCATGACAAGCGTTGGATCTTCTGAAATATTTGCATTTTGGAGCGCTTTATAAAGCGCCGGCGCCCGTCTTGGGACATTTAGACCGCCTGGCAAGATCCCTTCGGTCTGCATTCCCCTTTCCACGCTATTGCACATTGTCTTCCAGATCTTCGCAATTCCAGCGCGGAGGAACTCATCGGTGTGGTGCGCCAGTTCGTTTTCGTAGACAATTTCCCAAATCGCTTTCTTTTCCCTGCGGCAATGGACCATCAATTCTTCCGCAGTCTTGAATGGGAATGGGACAGATCGATCCACTTTGGCGGACGGCTTTTGCATAGCTTCCGTGTGATCGACGACAAACCCGCCGCCTACTGAATAGTACACTTGCGAGAGAATCTGCTTCTTTTTCTGGTTGAACGCTTTGAAACGGAGAGCATTGGAATGAAATGGGAGGCGCCTCGCTTTCAAAAAAACGAGATCCAAATCTGGATCAAATGAAATCGGATATCTTCCAAAAAGGTTCAGCCGCTTGGTATTTTTAATGGCTGCAATCCGATGAGGGACTGAATCAGGATCGACCCCATCTGGAGTTTCCCCTTCAAGACCTAAAAGAAGGGCGAGGTCGGTCGCATGCCCTTTGCCAGTGAGGGCGAGAGACCCAAAGAGCTCCACCTTTATGGATGCAGTATCCTCAAGCAGCTCCCGCTGTTTCAATTCGTTGAGAAAACGCCTTGCGGCACGCATGGGTCCAACGGTATGGGAGCTAGACGGCCCAATCCCGATTGAAAATCCTTCTAGTACGCTGACCGAACCCATAAAAATTTCCTCAATTTGTTTGGGACGATTTTCCCTTAAACAAGTCGATCTAGGCAAGAAAAAATGATTTCGGATATAGTGTTAGGGTATGATTATAAAATATATTTTCGTTACTGGAGGAGTCGTATCCTCTCTCGGGAAGGGGCTCACAGCCGCATCGATCGGCTACCTATTAGAGTGCCGCGGCATTAAAATCGCGATGCTCAAGCTCGATCCTTACCTCAACGTCGATCCGGGGACTATGAACCCGTTCCAACACGGCGAAGTCTACGTCACCGACGACGGCGCTGAGACAGACCTCGATCTAGGCCACTACTACCGCTATACGAATTCTCCCCTCTCCAGGGCCTCGAATTCCACTTCCGGCCAAATTTACGAGACTGTCATCAAGCGGGAAAGAAAGGGCGACTACCTAGGAAAAACTGTCCAGGTCATCCCCCACGTCACCGATGAGATCAAATCCCGCATTCTAGCCTGCGGCCATCAAGAAAAAGATATACAAGTCGTCCTCGTAGAGATCGGTGGCACCGTTGGCGACATCGAATCGCTCCCCTTCTTAGAGGCGATCCGGCAATTCCGCTACGAAAGACCTAAAGACTGTATCAATATTCACCTCACCTACGTCCCGTTCCTAAAGGCCGCCGGCGAGGTTAAAACTAAGCCTACTCAGCACTCTGTCCAGGGCCTTCGGGAAATCGGGATCAGCCCCGATATGATCCTCTGCCGCTGCGAGCAGGAGCTCTCTGAGGAGATCAAAGCTAAAATTTCACTTTTCTGCAACGTGCCGCAAGACGCCGTGATCGATGAAAAAGATGTGGCCCACAGTATCTACGAAGTACCTCTCGACCTCCACAGGCAGGAACTCGATGTAAAAATCTGCAAAGCCCTTGATTTATCGTCTGTAAACCCAGACCTAACGAAGTGGAAGCAGATGCTCCACACTGTTCTCAACCCTAAGGGCAAGGTCGTTGTCGGAATTGTCGGCAAGTATATGGACCACCAAGACGCATACAAGTCGGTTTTTGAAGCTCTCCACCACGGCGCGATCGCCGCGGGGTGCGATATCGAAATCCGGAAATTCGAGTCGGATCGGATTGTGGAAAATGGTTCGGTTGAAAAAGCAATTAGCGGATGCGACGGCTACGTCGTCCCAGGCGGCTTCGGCGAACGGGGCTGGGAAGGGAAAGTCCTAACTGCCCGCTACTGCCGGGTGAACAATATCCCCTATTTTGGCCTTTGCCTCGGCATGCAGGTGATGATCGTCGAATTTGCCCGCCATGTACTTGGGCTGACCGATGCCCATTCAACTGAAGTGGATAAGAACACCGCCAATCCAGTGATATCCATGCTGAGCGAGCAGAAGCAGATCCAAAATCTCGGCGGCACCATGCGGCTCGGCGCCTATCCATGCGAGCTGAAGAAAGGGACCCTTGCCTATGAGGCCTATGGTCATACGCTGATTTGGGAAAGACACCGCCACCGCTACGAATTCAATAACCAGTACAAAGCCGCCTTCGAAGAGAAGGGGATGGTTTTTTCTGGCAAATTGGATAAGGGCGAGCTCTGTGAAATTTCTGAAATCCCCAGCCATCCTTGGATGCTCGGAGTACAGTTCCATCCAGAATTTAAATCTAAACCCCTCGCTGCCCACCCGCTATTTCGCGATTTCATTCGTTCCCTATTGAATCAGCCGGAAAGAAAAGAAAAATCGCTCCAAGGATCATGGGAAGAGTAGCCGCAATTGACTTTGGGATAAAACGGATCGGCCTAGCCGTCTCCGACAACAACCGCAAGATCGCTTTGCCCGTCGGTACCGTTGACGGGGGGAAAAGGGCGATCCACAACATCAGAGATGCATTACCCCTCAAAGAGGTCGATCTTATCCTGATCGGCCTGCCTCTCGAACTCAGCGGGAAAAAAGGGCCCATGGCCCAAATAGTTGAACAATTCGCTAAAACTGTTGAAGACGCTTTCGGAATCGCTATTCTTCTCGTCGACGAAAGACTCTCAAGCAAAGGGGCAGAAGCCCACTTGAAAGAGATTTCTTTGAATCGAAATTCGAAAAGTGGGAAGATCGATATGATAGCTGCAACGCTCCTTTTGCAAACCTATTTGGACAAGTATTAACCCGAGAGGCAAATATGAGACAAAGTGCGATAGCGAGGCAAAGCCAGATTCGAGCGGAGCGTTTCGAACTAGTACTCTGTTTGCAAAATTTTTACTGTTTCGGCTGCGTCAAAGCCGCCAACAAATCGACGATCGTAAAGTGCCAAGTATTAAACCAATACAAGGCACTTTACGATCGTCGATTTTTGGCGCTTTCACGCAGCCGAAGCGGCAAAAATGTCGTGAATAGAGTACCGGAACTGGTTTTGGGGTGGAGGATTGTAAACTCCAGTTGAAAGTAAATTGCCCCTGCGTGTATAACAGTGTGCTTTGAATATGAGGAAATTTCATGAAAGTCGGAGCTTCAATCAAAGCCGACCCTTCAAAGGGTGACAAAATTGTTCGCCGCCAGGGCCGTGTTTACGTGATCAACAAGAAAGACCCTAACCGGAAGCAGCGCCAAAAAGGGCCTGCCCGTAAGAAATAATAGAGGAAAAATGGCAAAAAAATCGCAAGTTGCAAGACAGAAAAAGCGCGAACGAATGGTGAAAAATAATTGGGATAAGCGCAAGGCGCTCAAAGAAGTCATTCTCGATATGAGCAAAAATATCGAAGATAGACTCGCTGCCGTAGACTCTCTCAATAAAATGCCAAAAAATTCTTCTCCTATCCGCCTCCGCAACCGCTGCCAGTTTACTGGTAGATCGCGTGGCTTCTTACGCAAATTTAAGCTTTCTCGCCTTTGCTTCCGCGAAATGGCCAACCAGGGCCTGATCCCAGGCGTATTTAAAGCTTCCTGGTAGAAGTTTATCTCTAATAAAGAGAGGGTTCGCCCTCTCTTAGAGTTGAGCCTTTAAAGTATCTTTTAACTGTTTCCAGTCCGTCATATCCTCGTGCCAGACGTACGTCTCAAGATTGACCGTACCGTCTCTCCATGCTGTTGTGAGGCCGTCTCGGCTCATTGGCCCCTTTTGCTCATGCGCGGGGTCTAGGTAATACCAAAATTTATCTGACGGGCCATGGATCGTAAAAACAGGCTCTGCCGGCGGGATGATGATAGCCTTTTTTTTGCCTCCGGCGAAAAAGATGGCAAAAATGCCGAAGATTCCAAAAAGAAATCCTATTGCAAACCAAGTATAGGGGTTTCTTCCTCGTTTGCTCGCAAGGTAAGCAGAGATTGCCCCCATAGCAAGGGCGCTGATGATCATAAGCGGGTTGATAGTCATAGGCATTTTTTTAATCCATCGTTTTTGAGACTGTTAACGGATTTGGATTTCGTCGGTTTTGGGGATTATTTTGGCCAATTTTCGACTCAAATTCGGGGGTCAATATACCGAAAGCGATATTAACCCCCGAATTTGAGTCGAAAATTGGCTCAAAAGAACCCCAAAACCGACAGACACCAAATCCGTTAACAGTCTCTTAGTCTAAGAATAACGGATTTGAGAAAAAGTTTCCAATGTTGGCGCGATTTGTTATAATGGGAATCAAAGAGTGGGTGAGTCTATGTACGACCAATTAAAAAATATGGATACCAGGGAAATCGAGTTCCCAGAGACAGTTTTTATCCGCGATATCGACACGCGCGTTTTCCAGGCGATTGCCCTGCAGTGTTTGGCTAAAATCGAGGGGATCGGCCTCCAGGAAGGGAACCTTTTCGACAGCCTTTTAGGCAGAGAAGTTGAGCGGGTTAAAGGGATCCATGTAATCCAAGATCAAAAAAAACACTCATTGGAAGTGAAGGTTGAAATCAATATCCTTTACGGTGTGAACATCCCCGAAAAAGCCGAAGAGGTTCAAGAGAAACTCGTCGAAGAAATGAGCAAGTGGACTGGCCTTCACGTCTCCTCGGTACACGTGATTTTTAAAGACTTAATCTCTCCAGAAGGGGCCCCAGCGCCAGAAGCGGCTCCCACAGCTGGTGAATTTGAAGAGGCATTTTAATGTCGCCGCGCCAAGCTCTAGCATCCGCTCTCCACGTTTTTGTAGTTTTCGCCTTTTTTACAGCGGGCCTATTCTTTGTTGCTCTTCCCTATTTGCCGGAAACGCGTATCCAGATCGTAGATATCCTCTCGAATCAGTTTGAAAAATGCACCACGATCGGCCTTGGCCTCTTCCTCGCTTCGCTCATCTTCCTCCTCGGATTCTATGCGCTGAACAGAGGACGGTATTTGGTTATAAAAATGGGACTTTCAACCGATCTGAAAATCGTTCGGCAAACAATTGAAGAGTGCCTTGCAAAACAATTTCCTAAGAAAATCTCGCTTAAAGAGATCGATATAGGTTCAAAATCCCGTCTTGAATTGAGAGTCCATTTGGCTCCTCTTGATGAATCGGCGCGTGAGGAATTATTTATCCAAGTGGAACAAGAGCTTGGTATTCTTCTACAAAACCGCTTTGGCTATTCTAAGCCGTTCCATTTGATCGTTTCCATTTAATCAGAGTGTCAACGTCTTGTTTGGAAATCCCCGGAACAGCGCGGATTTCCTCCTCTGTTGCCGCTTTCAGGGCTTTTACACTGCCAAACGTTTGTAAAAGCCGTTTTTTCTTCACAGGGCCGATTCCGGGAATGTCATCCAGTTCGCTGGATATTGTCCGTTTAGAGCGCCTTTTTCTGTGAAATTCAATGGCCTGGCGGTGTGCCTCATCGCGGATCTTCTGTAATAGGAAGAGGAGGGGAGAGCGAGGATCGATTAGAAATGGATCTTTTCTATGCGGAACGTAGATTTTTTCCTGAGTCAGCCCTTTATCGTGGCGCGCATCTTCCTTAGTCAACCCTATTACATCGATCGAAGCAACTCTTAAGTCCTGTAAAATCTCTAGAGCGATGTTGAGCTGCCCTTTGCCTCCATCGACGATCAGTAGGTCGCAAAAATCCCCTTTTTCTTTTTCCTTCAGGAAATGGCGCTGGAGCACTTGGCGCATAGCCGTGTAGTCATCAGCCCTTTCCACCCCTTTGATTTTGAAAAGGCGGGTGCGCGATTTGTCTTTTTCGCCATTTACGAAGCAGGCAAGGCTTGCTACTGGATCGGTGCCTGAGATATTCGAGGTGTCAAAACACTCGATGCGGCGAGGGAACCGAGTGAGCTGGAGCGTTTCTTGGAGGTCGAGGAGCATCTTTTCTTTCAGCGATTTGGCGTCTTGTTCCCGGACAAAGAGGGCTTGAGCATTCCGGAGGGCCATTTCGACGAGGTCTTTCTTTTTCCCTTTTTGCGGAGAGTGGATGGAGACTTGGAGAATCTCTTCGACGTCCTTTTGCTGAGGCAGCTCAAGTGGGATAAAGATTTCGGAGGGCATTTTAGTTAAATTTTTGTAGTGCTGCAGAAGGAATGATTCGATGATTTCCGCATCGTTTGAGGCGATGAGATGGAAGCTAAAGTGTTCGGAGCCGATGAGTTTCCCTTCTCGGAAGAAGAGAAGGGCAATCATCACGGCGTCGGCCTCGCGGTAAAGCCCCAAAACATCGCAGTTTTTTGCCGCTGGATTATCGACGTGCTGCACCTGTGTTACATGCTCAATCTGATGGATCATTTGCAGGAACGTATCGGCTTTTTCAAATTCGAGAGCATCGGAGGCTGCCTCCATCCGGCGCTTCAATTCCTTAAGAACTTCCTTATCTTGCCCCTTCAAGAGGCGGACAGCCGATTCGACATGGCTTGCATACTCTTCTTCTGTGCATTTATTGACGCAAGGGGCGATGCACCGCTTGATATCGTAGAGGAGGCATGGCCTCTGGCGGCAGGCGAGTTCGGCATCGGAGCACTGCCTTAAGGGGAAGAGGCGTGAAATGAGATCGAATGTTTGTCTTGCGGCGAGGGCGTTGGTGTAGGGGCCGAAATAGACCCCATCGTTTTTCGGTTTTCCCTTATAGCGGACGACCCGGATCATGGGCCATTTGTGGCGGGTGACGACAAGGCTTACAAAGGTTTTATCGTCTTTGAGGAGGACGTTGTACTTGGGCTGATGGAGTTTGATGAGGTTATTCTCTAAGATGAGAGCATCTTTTTCGGTGAGGGCGATGATTGTGTCTATTGCGCACACTTGTGCAGTCAGATAGGGGACCATTTCCCTCTGGTCGCTAGAGGCTCCGAAGTACTGCTTGAGGCGGGCTCTTAAATTTTTCGCTTTCCCTACATACAGGACGGCTCCTTGCTCGTCTTTCATTAGATAGACGCCGGGCTGGTCGGGATACAATACTAGGGAACGGGGGTCGAATGACATAATGCACTTATTTTAAGAATATTTGTACAAAAAGCGAGGAAAAAATTGGGGCAGTTGTAGTAATTTTATTTTAATGAAAT
The DNA here is from genome assembly GCA_031423235.1 of Chlamydiota bacterium. Taxonomy (GTDB): domain Bacteria; phylum Chlamydiota; class Chlamydiia; order Chlamydiales; family SM23-39; genus REEB52. The sequence goes on from JANPFC010000002.1 coordinate 14,878, forward strand.
CAGATCCTTGGCGCGCGCCCTATGCGGGCCTCGCATATTTCTTTTCCAATCCATCTCTTTGGGGGTGGGCGTTCCTTGGCACGGCCATATCAGGCACTCTCGCCGTTTATCTATTCGTAAAAACGATTGCGTGGACCTACCCTGCAAACGACTCGGGCTGGATCAGCTATTTCTGGCATGTGCTCCAGTCGTTCGGCTGGGGGCTGTTGTCATTGGTTCTGATGATCGCAATCGTCTTTCCTCTCGTCTTCAACGCCTGTTTTGCTAAGGGATTTTGCAAAATAATGAAGAGGGAAGGGACTTTCCATATCGAGGAGAGCATGATCGCCGCCATCGTCTCTTCGTTCTGGGTCTTTTTTCGCACGCTCAAGTGGAGGATTCTCTGGCCGCTTCTCCTGATCGCGACGATCTTCTTCCTGCCTCCTTTAATCTTTCCTATTTCTCTTCTTGCCGCCAATCATCTCACCGTCATCGAGGGGGCCGATCTCGTACTCACCCTTTTCGGCAACACCGCGAGCCAGCGAGTCGATTGGCTGAAGGGCCGCAGCGCCGATTGCTTTGCTTTTGCCGTGAGCGGAGCGATCCTTTCATTTCTTTTGGGGTTGACAGGCGTGGGATGGATCTTCTGGATTCCAGCAATGTATTGCGGCGTCTTCCTCTGGATCCGCTCTACTAAAGGATATAGTGCTTCCACCTCAAAGGCACCCATTTGAAAACCGATTCAAAGCCTCAAATTTCGAATAAAAGGTCGGGGTCAATATTGAATTAATATTAACCCCGACCTTTTATTTGAAATTTGAGAGCTTTTAATTCGGTTTTCAAGGGTGACTTTGAGGTGGAAGCACTATTAGGAAATCCAATGGCCCTTTTATGGATGCTCTATATAGAGAAGAGGTGCGTATTTAGACTGCTTCGATAAAGCCGATGCTGACGTAGTAATCCACATATTTTTTGAATAGATTTTCACAAACTTGAGGACAAAAGATTGAAGTGTTTTTAAGCGCTTCTTTAAGTCTGCAGTTTCTGAATGAAGTCGATTCTCCATCTGTTGCAGGAAACATGGTCATCAAGGCTCTAAGACCTGCTTCTTTTGTGTAGATCGCTTCGTGCTCGAGTGTCTCTTTCCATTCTTGGAAATCGACGATTTGAGAAGTGTATCCGAGTTGTTTTAGCTGTGTGAAGAGATATTCATAAGAATAAAGCTCGTTATTCAAAACGTGGTATTGATGATCGATCAGATCCTCTTGTGATGAAATATGCCGAATCGCTTTGCAAATGTAGTCGACTGGCGTCATTTCCTCTTTATAGGTCATTTTGGGGGCTTTTTTCAGCTTCACGCAGGCTTGCACAGTTCTCCAAAGGAAGTCGGTGGTAGAGCCTGATCCAATTTCTGAATCGCCGCATACTCTCGATAAGCGATAAATATTTGTGGGCAGCCCTCTTTGGCGCGCCTCTATTACGAGTTTTTCAGCTACCCACTTACTTTGGGCGTATCCAGTGGGGAGATTTTGGCAAGTGTCTATGTCGATATCTTCAATTAGCGGTCGGGATTCTTTAGGTTCGAGCACATCTACGGTAGAAATGTAGTGGAGCGGCTTAAGCCGTTTGCTTGATGCAAGACGGATCACCTCTTCAGTTCCCAACACATTCGCCGCTTTTAACTTGTGATAGGGGAGCGCATGGTTGACGTAGGCCCCGATGTGAAAAATGGAGTCGATTTCTTCAGAGAGCTGACTAAATGTTTCGGGGATGAGTCCCAATCGGCTCTTCTCTAGATCTCCAATCACTTCAACGATGCGGGATTGATACTCGGGTTTCCAAATTTTGTACCCTTTCAGAACTTCTTTCAGCGAGTTTTTTCTGACAAGGCAGTAAACTAATGCTTCGGTTGTTTCCAGTAGCTCTTTTAAGAAAAAAGCGCCCACAAAGCCGGTGGCTCCAGTGAGGAAGATTTTCTTAGGATTTTCGAATTGTTCGATCTCGAGGGGGGTAGATAGGGGCTGGATTTTCGGGTCGAGTTTGGCCTCTTCATCTCTCCAGGTAGTAAATGGCTTTTCGGCTTCAACTTCTTTTTGCTCCAGCCTGTTTGCATATTTTTCTAAACTCGAGTGGGTGAAGAGCCAACCAACTGGGACTGAAATTCCAAAGGCAACGCTTGCAAGAAGCGCCATTTCCACTGCATCGATCGAGTCTCCGCCTATGTGGAAAAAATCGTCGGTTCTTCCCACTTTCGAAAGGCCGAAAAAATGGGCCCATATTGCGGCCAGTTTCTTTTCTGTTTCACTTTGAGGGGATTCGAAGGCTCTTTTTTCTAAAAGTTCTTTCGGCGAGGGGAGGGCGTTTCGATCCACTTTCCCATTTGGAGTGAGGGGAAGTTCTTTTACAATGTGGAAAATGGCGGGCTGCATGTAGTCGGGCAGCTTGTTCTTTGAATAGTGCTGAATACTTTCGGGTGTAAGAATGAGCCCTGGTTTCGGAAGCACATACGCAACTAGAGTATCTTGTTTCAATTCAACTACGCAATCATCGGCTGCCAGGTGCGATCTAAGGGTGTTTTCAATTTCACCGGGTTCGATCCGGAATCCTCGGAGCTTGATTTGTTTATCTAGCCGGCCTAAAAATGCGATGTTCCCATCGGGGAGATAGCGGGCTAAATCTCCAGTCCGATAAAGGCGTCCTGGGCCAAATGGATTAGGGATGAATTTTTCTTGGGTGAGATCGGGTCGGTTCAAATAGCCTCTTGCAACCCCTTCTCCTCCGGTACAGAGTTCTCCAATAGATCCGTCCGAAACGGGTTTTAGGTTCTCATCGAGAATGTAAACTGTTGTATGGTCAATCGGACGGCCGATAGGGACCCCATTAACAATTGCATTTAGATCTGTAATTTCATAAGTAGTGGTCAGGCACGTATTTTCTGTGGGTCCGTAAGTATTAACGAGTTTACATGCGGGAAAGGTGGAGCGGAGCGCCGCTGCATGATGCGGGGAAAGGACATCGCCCCCTATCGTGAGGAGCTCAACCGATTTAAATAGTTCGATCCTTGTATCGACGATTAAATTAAACACTCTCGGCGTGCAATCGAAATGGGTGATTTTCTCTTCGGTCATTACTTTTTCTAAGACCTCTATCGAGAACTCTTTTTGTGGGTAGGGGTAAAGAGAGGCTCCATTCAAGAGAGCGCCCCAAATTTCATGCGTTGATGCATCAAAAGAAATGGTGGCCAATTGCAGGCAGCGAGACTCTGTAGAAATAGGCATCCAATGGGTGTTTTTTACGAGGCGAATGACTCCACTGTGGCAAACTTCAACCCCTTTGGGCTTCCCCGTAGAGCCCGATGTGTAATTAATGTAGGCCAAATCAGACGGTTTGATCGTTATCCCAAGATTTGTATCATCTGCGGGCATCGATTTCTTAAAATCAGCAGGGGTTAGGTGGAGTCTGGGCTTTGCATCCTCCAACATGAACTGCTTTCTTTCCTCTGGGTAGGCTTCATCAATAGGAAGGTAGACGGCCCCTGCTTTTAAAATGGCGAGGAGGGCGGTGTAGAGATCCATGTTCTTCTCTAGGGAAAATGAGACGATATCTTCAGGCTGGACCCCATTCTCTTGCAAAAATCGGGCGAATCGATTCGCTTTTCGATTGAGCTCCTCATATGTCATCGACTCCCCGCGGAGTTTCAGCGCCGTTTGATGCGGATACAATTCTGCGATCTTTTCGAATTCAGATACAATTGATCCCGATATTTCATCGTTTATTATTGCCATAACTATTATTATAGCAATTAATTGAAATTAATTACAGATTCTTTAAATTGCAGAGAACGTGGTGCGCCTGGATCGGCGTGAGATTGAGAAGATCGATTTTACGGAGTTCTGTGAGGACAGGGTGCTCCTGAGGCGTGGAGATAAATAACGGGATTTGACTATCGGGTTTCTTTTCGAGCTCTTTGAGCATCTCTTCGGCCCGTTTGATTGCTTTACTTGGGAGTCCTGCTAGTTTGGCCACATGGATGCCGTAGCTCTTATCGGTGCCGCCTCTGATGATTTTTCGGAGGAAAACGATGCCTGAGGGGACCTCTTGGACGGCTGTTTGGAAGTTGGCCGCGTGGGCGAACTCATTTTCTAGTTTGGTCAGTTCCCAATAGTGAGTGGCGAAGAGCGTTTTGGCCTGTTTTTTGTGCGTCGTGAGGAGATATTCCGCAACGGCCCAAGCAATTGATATGCCGTCGTAGGTGCTTGTTCCTCTGCCGATCTCGTCGAGGAGGACGAGCGAGCGGGATGTGGCGTGATTTAATATATTTGCCGTCTCGGACATTTCGACCATGAAGGTCGATTGGCCCCTTGCGAGATCGTCGCTTGCGCCGATGCGGGAAAAGACTTTGTCTACGAGGCCGATTTTCGCTGATTTGGCAGGGACAAATGAGCCGATCTGCGCCAGAATTACAATGACGGCCACTTGTCTGATGTAGGTCGATTTTCCGGCCATATTGGGGCCGGTGATGAGCATGAGCTGCTGATTTGGATTCAAGAGAGTATCATTCGGAATGAATGAGGCTTTTCCAATTGCTCTTTCTATAACCGGGTGGCGCCCTTCGATGATTTCGAGCGAGTCTGAATCATCAAGAACGGGCTGGACCCATTGATTTGCGAGTGAGACTTTAGCAAGCGAAAGGAGGGTGTCGATCCGGGCAATGATTTTGGCCGCTGCATTAACAGCGGGAGCATTCCGGGCAAGTTCAGCTCTGAGATCTTCAAAGAGTTCCGATTCAATCGCCTTTGAACGCTCTTCGGCGGTGAGAACTTGGTGCTCGAATTGCTTCAGCTCTTCGGTGATGAACCGTTCAGCGTTGATGAGCGTTTGGCGTCTTTGGAAGCTGGCGGGGATTTTTTCGCTTTGCGCTTTGCTCACTTCAATGTAATAGCCAAAGGCTCTTGTGTAGCCCACTTTTAGAGTTTTAATGCCCGTTTCTTCTCTAAGGGTTGCTTGGTAGCCTACCATCCAGCTCATCGAGTCTTTGCAAAGGAGGCGGAGCCGGTCGAGTTCTGCGTGGTAGCCGTCTTTGAAAATCTCCCCTTCGCCAATTCGCAAGGGGGGGCTATCGTTCATCGCCGAGAGGATCCGGTTTGCAAGGGGGGCTGCATCAAACAGGTTTTCGAGAGAAAAGAGCTCCTTGACCGCCGGGATATGGGAAAGGGACATGCCGAGGGCAAAAACATCTCTCGGATTTGCGTAATGGGCTGAGATTTTCATCATGAGCCGCTCGAGATCGCGGACTTGGGAGAGGATTTCGCGCCCCTTCTTCATCACTTCAGGATGGCTCATAAGTGAGAGAACAGCTTCTTGCCTTTCCATAATGGCTGGACAAGAGAGGAGAGGGTATTGGACCCACTGGCGGAGGAGCCGGCCGCCCATCGGGGTGCAGGTTTCGTCAAGGAGGTCGACTATTGATTCATTGATATCAAGATTGCGCATTGTAGATCGGTCGATCGACATGAATTGAGAGAGTGAATCGGTCTGAATCGAGTGGATGTGATCGAGAGGCAGGCTCAGCTCTTCTTTCAAAAAGAGGAGGAGCGATCCGGCGGCGACAATGGCGGCTGTTTTTCCTCTCATGCCAAAACCGTCGAGATTTTGCACATCGAAGTGCCCGGTTAATACATCAAAGCTCAGCTTTGGATCGAGAGAGGTTTTTTCATTCGCGATAAACGGAAATGCGTGGGATAGCTCTTTTAGAAACTCAAAGTTCCTAGAGACGAGGAATTCACTGGGTCGGAGACGGCACAGCTCGTCGATGAGCTGCTGCTCTTTTTCTAACTCCTGCGCTCTAAATTCGGTCGTTGTCAGATCCAATACGGCGAGGCCAAACACATTACCAACCTGAGAGACCGAAACGAAATAATTGTTCTTTTTATCAGAAAGGAGCTGGGAGTTAACAATCGTTCCTGGAGTGACGATCCGGGCAATTTCTCTCTTAACGATCCCTTTGACGTTCTTCGGATCTTCCGTTTGCTCGGCAACGGCAACCTTGAATCCCTTTGCAATCAGCTTGTCTATGTAGCCCTCAGCTGTATGAAATGGAACGCCGCACATTGGGGTCCCTTGCCTTGCAGTCAAAGTCAATCCGATCGCTTTCGACATTGTGACCGCGTCGTCGTAGAAGGCTTCATAGAAATCGCCCAAGCGGAATAGGAGGAGCGCATCTTTCGCTTGCGCTTTACACGTTTGCCACTGGGACATCATCGGGGTAACAGTCATGACGACCATCATGCCCTCCGATCCCTCAAACTGTCAATAGACCTCTTTCGAAACTAAGGTTCTGTCGATTTTTGGGTTCTTTTGAGCCGATTTCCCCTTTGTTTTTCGGGGGTTAATATCAACAGTTCGTATATTGACCCCCGAAAAAAAAGGGAAAATCGGCCAAAATAATCCCGAAAATCGACGAACCCTTAGTTCCGAAAGAGGTCTAATACCTGCTTGCTTGCACCAATAAGATCTCTATGATATGGCGTAAAAAAAAGAGAGGAAATCTATGACGCAAAACTCCGATGGGAAAATCCCAGCAATTTTTGACCACTACACGGCTTTGCCTCAGCTATACGATTTTGAAAATTCGGCCGTAGAGGTACTCTCTGACAAAATCTCGCGTCAATATGTGATGGGCGGGCAGACGATGCTCGTCAAATGGACTTTCAAGAAAGGGGCTGTGGTTCCTCTCCACTTTCATCCGAATGAGCAGGTCACCTGGATTACAGAGGGCGCTGCGCAAGTGAAGTCTCAAGGGAAAACTTTTATTGTGAAAGCTGGCGATGTGATCATATTTCCTCCGTTTGCCCCGCATGAATTTGTCATGCTGGAGGATACGATCGATATCGACTTCTTCACGCCAGTCCGCCTCGACTGGTTAACAGGTTCGGCGGACTATCTCAAAAATGTCAAAAAATAACTACGGTGCGCTGGCTCTAACGCAGCGGTAGACTGCCACATCGCTCGATTGGATGCTGTCTTCGACAGTGAATGCTGTACCTTGTACTGCAAAAGAACGTTTCTCGTAAGCTTGGTTCGCATGGGCATTGAATTCCGACTCAGGGACCGATGCCAAGTTATCGTATCGATACAAGATGTAAGGGACTAGCGGCTCCAAATTGGAGACGGTGACAGTCAAAGTAATCGGCATCGATGCGGGTCTTGTATTTGAATTCATGCCGATGGGTGGATTTTCGAAATTATAGTCTGTCTCTATGCGGACGGGCAAGGTATCTCCATTAAGGTCTGCAACTCCCTGAATAGCGATTGCGTAATTGGCGACACTATTTGTAGCTGTGCAGATAGGAAGCGAGTAAGTGGCTGCCGTCGACTTATTTGCGTCTGATCTGCTCGCTTGGAATGGATCAAAGCTGTAGTTGAAGTAGTATACAGGCGTATTCTCATTTTCCCAAAGGCCGTTATCGCTGAATCCCACCTGATCATCTCCATAGTACGTCGGATCGTTAAGCGGGTGGTTTGAAGTGAGGGTTGTTACGCTGACGATGTGGTCGTAATCAGAGTCTCCCGCAGATCCGGTATCAAATAGAGTTTGGTTCGCGTAGACGGCGAGGGCAACTGGGTAGCCTTTTACGACATTTTGTTTCAGCCAGACGAGGAATTGATCGGTATTTTCTTCAGAAGCGTAGTCCCATTCCTCATATTTCAAGTGCAATTTTTGTGCCGCTACAGTGTCGTTGACGCCAAGTAAAACAGAGCCGCTTATTTGATCGCCAGTTTTGGTGACCAGCGCGCGCACATCGTATTGAGAAACATATTGTCCATAATAGAGGCCAGCAGCGATCAGAGACGTCTCGCCGCAATAGCCGGAGTTGTGCATCCATTGCAGCCTAGAGCCGATGTCATTTTTTTGCACATTTGCAAAACCGAATGTAGCGAGGAAAATTGCGATAAGTTGTTTGATCATAGGAACCCCGGTTTTTTTGATCCAATATCATACATCACCTATCATTTACCTTGGAAAATAAATATTTTAATTCTAATCTTTTCCGCAAAAATGGAGTTGGTTCAATGATCCCGTCAGGATATTTACCTCCAGCTGCACCCATGGAATATATCGATTTGACAGAGGATTCATGTCCACTTGGGTCGAAAAGAAAAGATATTGTTCCTGAAGATCAGGACTCCACTAAAAGAGTCAAAGAAGTCTCTTTTACATTCGAGCCTGCCTCAACATCTAGTATTGACCCTGTTCAGAAAATTATATCCCAGATAAGCGACAGCCCAATTGCGATACGGTACCATATTTCTTTCTGGACTCGGGAAAAAAGAGCAGATGTGGTTATGGCCATATGGGATGCTTTTGGGGAAAGGATTCAGGGGGATTTCGAGGTATTAAGAGAATTAGGAGAGTCGTTTTATTGGTTGGAGCACCGCAATACCGCTATCCAATTTTTCTCCAAAGCTCTAGAACTTCGGCCGGTGTCTCTGCAGGTTCTGTATTTTCGGACTAAACTCTTCGCATTGGAAGGGCGATTTGGTGAAGCAGAAGCGGACTTAAACGCGATTCTTGGTGCAGAGCTGTCAACTGCAAGCGTCTACCTTGCGGCTTATGTTCACTGTTTAAAAAAGGACTATAAAACAGCAGTGCAATATCTTTTGTCGGCAGCAGAAGAAATTGAATCGGAATCCCATCTTTTCTTTCTTCTTTATCGAATGATTGGAGAGCTAGATAACTCACCGATTCCGGAAGATCAGAAACTAAGAGCGATGCTTGAGAAAATAAGACCTCTCTCTCAAAACAACTCGTCCGCAGCATGCTCATCTTCTTCTCCAGATGGCTCGAAATTTCTGGATGAGGATACTTTTTTCTCAACTCCGAGACCAAACGTTATCAAGAAAGCCTCTTCGCATATGGACCCAAGTTCTGAAAGTCTTCGGCTAGCGCTCCAATTCTGGACCCGAGCGCAAAATAGCGATATGGTCGATTCCTTCTATCGTAAGTATCAGGAGAATATCGACCGGGATTTTGAAATTCTCTACCTACTTGCCGTATACTATTATGAAGAGGGGAAGTCGTTCGATGCCCATTCTTTTATAGACAAAGTTTCTGCTTTGCAACCAGATTTTCTCCCGATTCTCTATTTGAAAATTAAATTATTGATCAGAGATGGGAATCTGGACCATGCCAGAAGAGAATTAAATCGATTCGTTTCTATAGACCTGACTTTCCCTGCTCTTTATTTATCCGCGCTCCTATCTTTTGAAGAGGGGAAATATGAGCGTATACCGACTTATCTTACGCCAATAGCCGACCAGATTCATTTAAGCCCTCGAATGATCGGTACATTGGAGGCTGCCATAGAAAAAATGGATGATAAAATGGTGGAAGAAACGGAGGAATCTACCTATTGGACCTTCATTCGGGCGCAGATTTTTCGGCTGATTCCTGAGTAATACTGCATCTAATGAAAGCAATAGATCTTGTACTTATTTCTTTTGCCGTCCGCATTACACCCATGGATTCAGGGGGAGGGAGGCGATTTTGAGGGGTCGTAATGTTTCCAGGCTACACGCTTAACTTGTCCTTCAAGTATTTCCTCGAAGGAATATTCATTGACGATCTTATTACAGAATTTGAGTGTAGCATTCCCAAGATCGGGATCACTTAATAATCGCTCTAATCGTTCCATTCGTGTCTTATCGAGAGGCTTATTTAAGGGGTTATCTGCAAATCGATCATCCCCGCCAAATAGAGCAAGCAGCTCTGCAAGATTCGGAGAAATCGCCCGTGCAAGATCAACCTGTTGTCGGAGAAATTTCCATTTGCCGCCTGCATTTGAAACATCTTCGTATAAATAAAGTTTGCACTGAGCGGCCCAAGCTTCAGCAGCGCTATTATCCCCCGTTGCAAGAAGCCGCTCAGAGGCAAGTTGCATTCGCTTCATATCGTTTGGAAGAAAGGAAGGGCGTACAATTACAGTTAGACGACGCTCTGATTCAGGATTTTTAGCTTCTTGTAAAAGAACAGGAGGTTCTCCCTTTCCCCCTCTTAATATCACCGTCCCATAACCTTTTTCTTTAAGGAAGGCAAGGCGATCAGGTGTAAGGATTTTATCTCGGAACTCTGTATCTCGGGACCCACCTTTTCTATAGCGAGTAAGCGCACTTCTTTGATTCAAAACGATCACCACATCTTTTTTTTGTTCATGAATGGCAACAGAATCGATAAATTTTTCCCAGGAAGCCTCCCGGTGGGCATATCCCGAGTTAAACGAATATTGATCGTAGTCGGGTTGTGATTGTCCATCGAAAACATTCATGGCCTCAAGAATGTCTTTGCGCAGCCCATCATCTTCGATTTTTGGCAAATAAGAAGGACAGCAATATTCACGCGATAAAGGCGCCTCTATTCTACTCCGATCTAGGAATACTCCTGTGCCCGCTTTCAGTCCCATTGCCAAAAAAGATGGCTCCCACCTTGGGTTGTTTGCATTTTCTACAAAACCAAAGACAGGTCCAGCGATTTTTCGATCAAGTTTTCTCTCAAACTCTGTAAATCTGCAACTGGGTGGATAAGGACCTACAAGTGTAAAATCGATCGGAGTCTCATCTGGAGGGTCTGCATCCAAATATCTGAACTGTATACTTGGATCATTTGGATTCAGAAATGCTCTTGGGTCGTACCCTTCTTTCCGGCAATCTGAATCACAGCCCAGAACCCATTCAATAGTTGCGTTGGGGCAAATAGTTCGCATTAAATTGACGGCCTTTGCCGAGGCAGCTATATCTCCTCGCCCTCCTGCTACGGTTGTATAAGCAAGAATCTTTTTCATCTGTGGCGGACAAGGAAGCTTCCGATATCGGCTTTCGAGCTGTCGTTTCTCGACTAGCGCAGGATCTTCTTCTTCCATACAAAATGTGGAGGGGGCTCCTTCAAATGGGGTTGGAGTGGGATAAGGTTCCAATTTGCAAATCTGATTGGGAACTCTTAGCGCCGGAGAGGTCTGAACCGTGGCTCGATTTTGAGGAATGGCGCCCCCGAAAGAGACCAAAACGGCAAGGGCTGCCACGGAAGCCCCAGTAATGATCCGGAAAAGGGAGCATCGTCGGTCTTTTCTTTCTACAGGAGATGGCGCTCTTTGAATTGGGGAGGCAGGCTCTTGTTTTATTGTTGATATTGAAGTCATATTTGATTGAATATAATTATACATATTTAATGTGTTTTTTACTATTTATTAATATAGTTAACCGCCTCTTGTGTAAAGTTTGATTTTGAATCACGCTCATCGGCCAATTTTTGAATCACGCTGGGTATGTTAATTTCTGAAATGGTATACTGAATTCTATGAAACCAAGCGTGACGTTTGCAACATCTTGCTGGGAAAAGGATTGGCGTCAGATCCTATTGGCCCCTGACTACATGGCGGTGAAGCAAATCGGCAACCACTCCTATGCCTTTACTGAGCGGCTCCTCATCATCAATAATGTGGATGATTTGGAGGTTGTAAAGCGGGCTGCGCAGGAGAAAGTGGATCTCGGCATTCTGACTCGGTATGCTGTAGCGGGAGATGTTCTTCCCCATTTCGTTCTGAAAAGATCTGATTTCAATGATTGGCAATACTTCAACGCGCTGGGTCCGCTCAATGCGATCAAAGAGGCAAAAAGCGATTATCTCCTTTTTGTCACAGGCGATGTCTATCTTAAAGAGCCCGTGGACTGGATCGGCAAAGCGATCAAGTTCATGGAGAAAGACCCAAATATCAAGGTCGCTAATCTCACTTGGAATGACAACTACCGAGAGGCCAAAAAAGAGTCTTATAGGAAAACTTGGAACTTTTTTGTTGCTACTCGGGGCTTTTCCGATCAGATGTTTTTAGTCCGGTGCGCCGATTTCAAGGCTCCCATCTATGGAGAGGTTAGGGCTGATGGCGCCCACTATCCCCGCGGAGACGTTTTTGAAAAGAGGGTCTTTAGCTACATGGTAAATCGGGGGTGGGAGCGGATCACTTTTAGAGGCGGCTCTTACACCCATGAAAATTTTTAAATCAGTAGACCTCAAAAGTAAAGTTCGTGTAAACTCGGGGGCCTTCAAAAATCGGGGGTTTTATGAGCGCAATTACTGATAGCATAGGCGATGACCTACTTCCTCTTCCAGATAATGTAAATTGGGATCAGGGACGACTCACTCCCGAGGCTAAATCAACAAGTGAAAAAGTCCAGTATTACGTCTCTCATGCAATCCAATTTTTGGTCAAATTCATCTTCCTCCCTTTCGTTGCCGTTTATTCCATTGTTAACCGCTCTATCGCTTGGTACAACAAACCGGTCGAAGCGCTGAAAGCCCCAGAAATCCCTGCCGAAAGGATAGATCTCGCTTCCGTTTTGCCTCCATTGGTCGGATTTGCCGATTCGCTCTACCAGTCCTCCTTGCTAGGGACCCCCTATTCGGCAACTTGTAAGCCAGGCACATCAGAGCCTGTAGAAGGGACTTCCTATTGGGCAAAGAATCTCAACAGCAAACACATCGAAGGGAATCCAGATTTTAGTAAATTCGGCGTCGACATCTTGGGCGATCCAGACCGTTTTATCGATATGTTGAAAGCGACAAACTCGAACGCTTACCGCTTTCCCATTCCGTGGTCGATTATTGAGACCTCTCCCGGTGTGTTCAATCAGGAGAACATCGCTCTATGCCGCACTTTTGTAACCAAGCTAAAGGCAGCTGGCATTGAGCCTCTCGTCACCATCCACCATTACGACCATCCGCAGTGGTTCGAGGATATGGGAGGATTCCATAATCCAGAAAATGTGGAGCGGTTCAAAGATCACTCCCTTCAGATGATCCGGCTTTTCCCCGAGGTCACCACTTGGTACACATTCAATGAGATTGGCGGATTTGGCCTTGAAACTTTCCTGGGTGATTTCCCAAGCCCAGACGGCGTTAAATTCAACCACGCCGCTGAAGGGAGGCTCCTTAGAAATATTTTGATGGCCCATTGCAAAACTTATCAGGCGGCCAAAACTGAATTCGGCGACCGGATCGAGATGGGGATCACTCACCAATTCCTCGGATTTAGACCCATGACGGATAACTTTATTGAAGAGTTCGTCTGCAAACACTTGTCTAAGCTGGCACATGAAACGGTCTATGAGTTCTTCAAAACAGGGGTCTTTAACTTCCAGGTTCCTGGACTTGCAAATGTCAATTTTACGATCCCGAAAGAAGAGTTTGAGAAGAACCATAAATTCTTAGATGTTCTCGGCGTACAGGCTTATGGCGACGCCCGGTTTATTTTTGCATCGAACGGAGGAGTCCCATATCCAGGTCCTAAAGTGACAAATATCAATTGGGGCGGATTTGGCTTTAGCGTCGGGGCTACTTGCGAAGATGGAAAGAGGATTTCGAGCTTCGGTCCAGAGATCGATCCCACTACTTTTAAAAAGGTGCTCGAACAGGCCCGCGCCATCACAAATAACTTGCACATCACAGAGATTGGCTGCGACGCAAAGAGCCAAAAGAGGGGACAGATCATGAAACTCGATCGAGAGGCTCAAAGGAAGTATTTTGAAGATCTAGCCCCCATTCTCGCACAGTTTCAAGACGACATCAAAGTTTTCCTAGTTTGGACTCTTTTTGGCGGAGCCGGAGAGGATGAAGAGGGGCAATTGGAGTGGCAGCGAGGGAAAGAGACGAATCTTCCTGTCATGGAAGTCATCCGGGGACCAGACAGACGGATCGAGGATTACAGATTTACACCGGCTGCCGAACTCTTAAGAGACAGTTTTGGCCAAATGCAGGAACGGGTTCAGCAGGCTGTTGAAGCGATATAGCAGTGTATACACAAACTACCTGAAGAATCGGCTTTTTGGCGGGATTGAAAGCTGCCGAAAATCGACTAAAAAAAAGGGGGCCGTATCAGAAATACGGCCCCCTTTTTTTTAGTCGATTTTCGGCGCTTTGAACCCGCCCAAAAACCGATTCTTCAGGTAGTTTGTGTATTGATCTCGACAACGTTTTGAGCTTGGGAGAATGGCTCGAATCAGATGACGCGAGAACAATGCAAAGGCACTTGGAAGAGAAGATCATGAACATGCTTTTCAGTCTTGATCCTGAAAGCATAGGGTTTCAAAAGATGGTAACTCAACTTGCATGGATTGGTTCTCGAGCTGAGAGAAGATCACTTCTGGAGAAAGAAATCACTGCATTAAGCCTTTCACAAGACTTTTCCATTGAGCAGTGCGGTTTTTGGAATGAAGTCGATAAACTTCGCCACAACATCGGAAAAGCAAGCCGTAAAGTAGGGCATTTTGTAGAAGATCACGCGGTTGAAATTGCTGTAGGCGCGGCGATTTGTGCTACAGGAGTTGGAATTGCAGTTGTGACTGGATTTACCTTAAGTGCCGCCGTTGGCGGAGTTGTAGTAGCTGGGGCGGGTTCTATTTTCCAGACGGAGGAAAAACCGAATCCGCATATTCCCTCTATTCCTCTCCCAGATCCACAAGCATGTTCTCAAGAAGAATTAGTGGCCATACAGCAGGGCTTAACTGTCACATTACCCAAAATAGACCTTCCTCCCTCGACGGGTGAAATCTTGGTCACAGCCCACGGCGTTTGGGCAAATGGTCAATTTTACTCCACAGATGCAATCATGCAACATTCGATATTTGCATCCCATATTCAGGAAACCACCCCTCGAGGAAGCCTGGCATTTTCCTCAGATTACCGTGAAAGTGATTGGAGAATTTTTCATGCCTACCTAACCGAAACAAATGGTGATACATCTCACCAAGCCCGCGGTGAAAGCGCTCTTATCTTGGGAAATTACAATCAAGCTGTTCACGATTTAGGGAATGCCATCGTAGCGAACCCAACCAACCCCCTCTCTTACCTCGAAAGAGGAGCCGCTCATTTTAGCTTAGGTGAATATGACCGTTCTCTTGAAGATTACCAGCAGTTTACTTCTCAAACGGAGACATCGAATCCTCTCTCTGTTTCTGAGTTTTGCCTGGGGTTTGCGAAAGGGGTGCCGAAAGGGGCCTATGAATCTGGGGAAGGAGCGCTAATATTTCTCGTTGATTTCATCAATCACCCGATTCAGACATCGAAACAAGCGATTGATTCAATCACTGCTTTAGTCGATCTAGTTCGCAGGGACGAGTGGGGAGCTGTGGCCGAGGCATTATCTCCAGAAGTTCATCAACTAGTGACGCAGTGGGATACTCTCCCATCAAGTCAAAGAGGGGAATTAGCTGGATATGCTCTGGGGAAACATGGAGCAGATATTCTTATCCCAGGAGCTCTAGCTAAAGTTGCGAGCAAAAGCCTAAAGAGCGCCCAAGAACTCGTTGCGGTCTGTAAAAATCTTCAAATAGCTCAAGAGCCCCTTGTTCTCGAAACAGCAGCAGGAATCGGCAATGGAGCGAAAATTGGAGAGGTTATCCGAACTAGCCAAATAATGATGGTTATTGGAGAGGACGTAGGCCTCACAGCCGCTGAAATGTCTCAACTCAAGCAGGCTGGGAAATTTCGGGAAGCTATAAATGTCCGGTTGGGCAGACTGGTAGAAAGTGAAATACTTACGTTGGAAAAACAGATTTCTAGCTGGTTAGGGGAAGGTGCTAAATTTATTCGAAATGAAGCTGGGGATTCTGTTTTTCTTTCTAAAGATGGAATGAGGTGCGTTAGATTCGATTTTAATAACACGAAACCCCATAATAATCTTCACGCTCACGTAGAAATTAAAGTTGATGGCAAATGGGTAAAATCCGGACAAATATATCCGATAGATGTACCACACAATTAGGTAAAAACCATGAGAATATATAATGAAGATACTGACAAGAAAATCAACAAAGTGACACTTTATCTAACTCCTGATGAAGCACAGGAATTGAAAGATTCACTTGAGTCAATCATAAATAACAATGAAAAACACCATCACGAACATATCCCTGACAGAGAAAATAATTATAAAAGAGAAATTACTGTCTGCATATACAGAAATGACAATATATCAAGTTTCGACGAGCGATCAAGGAAGCTTATTTTAAATGATGAATAATGAAAATAATGGAGAATAGTTTTAACCTGCATTTATGGAATACAAGTACGATCACTTCGGCGTGCCGACGAAAACTAAACGAGAGGGAATGGTCCATTTCCCCGAATATGGTGTCTGGTGCTCCGACTTCGAAAAGGATCCTTACAGAATAGAGTGGATTTTCTTCGAAAAAGGATCCCCCATGCATCCTCTTATCCAAACAGTTCCTCACGTCTGTTTTCTCGTTAAGGATGTTGAACGAGCCGTTCGCGGTAAAAAACTCCTGTTGGCACCTGTTGCAATCGAGGGGCACCTGATGGCCTTCATCGAAGAGGACGGCGTCCCCATCGAATTTCTCCAACAAACCGGAAAATAGACTTTTCCTCCCCCATTCGATATACTCAACTATCTTATAGGAAAGGAGATGTCTATGTTTACCCAAGCACCTGTCGCAGCGGAAGAAATTCACATCCAACAAATGGATCCGCTATTTATCGCTGAGCGTTTAAAGAAGTGGGATCCAGAGATTGATCCAAGTAAAGTAAAGCTGCTTAGCTTTCAGCCGGTTACCTGGAATGACGGGTCGTTGGGATGCCCCATAGAGGGAAAGTGCTATACCCAAGCGCTTGTTCCTGGCTATCTCCTTTGGCTTGAGTACGGCAATATCCTCATTGAAGTTCACGCAGACAGATCAATGAAGAGTCTCGCTATTCCCGGATTTGGATTTCTTTAATTTATGGCCATAACGCCGAGAATGATCGGGCAGAATATCTCTGCTCTTGCCCTGCTTTGCAGGACTGAAGACCTTTGTCCCGATTGTGTAGTTGAATATCTTCATCAAGCCACTGCTGGCGGCAAACAATCGATTGCACTTTACGAAGAGCCTCTTCTAAAAGTGCAAAAAGCCTATGCAGAATGTATTGGCCATCTAAGAACCTTTCCAGCACATGTCCGAGAGAAAATTCATGAGATCATCACTTATCGAACTGAATTTTTCCGATATGGGCAGCTTCTCCCTGCTTTTGATCGGGACATATTGAAAATGGAAGGAGAAATTCAAAATAGAGGCAAAGAAGCAAAAAGGCTTCAGGATCGGATATCGAACGGGATTGGAGACAAAGTAGAACAAAAAGGGATCCGGACACAGTTACTCATCGACAACAGTTCATCTGGCACAAAGCTCAATGAAGTGAGAAGCATGAGAGAAGAGGTGGCCGTAAGAGTTCAAAGGGCTTTTACCCAAGCAAATCTAGCGAGAGCTCAATTGGCCAAAGAATCGTCAGACGTGAACATGCCCGTCTTCAAAAGTTTTGAGAAGATCATTGAAGAACGGGAGAAAATCAAAGCCCAGTTCTTTCTGCAAAATGGCTGGGCAGAGATCCTGGTTGATTGCAAAGCCCAGAATGAATTTGACGCGGTACTAAGAGCAGCAGTTCCCCCTCCCCTCACCTTCTGGCAGTGGGTCTGCTGCTGCTTGCGCAAATCTACTTCAAAAACTCATTAATCTTCGCCTCGAAATCCTTTTTGCTCATGTAGCCAACGCTCTTCATCGCAGGAGCCTTCTGGCCCGGTTTGATAAACACAATGGTCGGCAGCGCAGTTACGCCATACTGTTCGGCAAGGGCATTTTGAGAATCGATATCGATCTTTGCAAATTGGATCTTCCCCTTATACTTTTCGCTCAGTTCATCAACGATGGGTGAAATCATCTGGCAAGAGTGGCACCAAGAAGCGTTCACATCTATGATAACCGGCAATTTCGACTCTGCCACCTGATTGAAGTTATCTTGAGTGAGTTCCAAGACATCCGCAGCGGCAATCAATTCTTTCTTTTCGGCGGAGTAATTCACAGCGAGCTCTTTAAATGCCTCTTTCATGTTTTCCAACTGGGCCTGGAAAATCGGCATTCCCTCGCGGGAATATTTTTCCCAAACTGGATTTTCATGGATTTTTCTAAGCTCTTTAATTTCCGCATCGGAAAACACAGTTTCATATGGCTTAGAGAACTTTTGAAGAGTCTTTTCGTCATTGAACTGTTTCCGGAATTGCTCGATTAACACTTCCGATTCGATCTTCTTTTCGGTTTCTGAGATTGCTTCCATCGCCATCATATTTAAGAGAGGGTCGCACTGAGGCTGCAAAAAAGTTTTCTCAAGAACGACTTTGAGATCTTCTGTCCGATTCGAGGCAAAACCTGCGCAGCCAATAACTAAGAAGCAAGCAATCATCCGTTTCATGTATTTCCCTATGAGTTGAAAAAATGAATTATATATGGGAGACAAGAAACGTGCAAGCTTCAGCCAATTAACAAGATGGACAGGATAAAAGGATAGGCAGGAAAAAATGTAAATGGGAGTTCGGGGCCTCCCCGACCTGTTTATCCTTTTATCCTGTTAATTGGCTGCACTAGCGAGACTTTCAGGGTCTGGGATGGAAGGCTTTGAAGGCGGCTTTTAGCCTGTTTCCTGTCACATGAGTGTATCGGTCGGTTGTTCCGATGTCCTCATGGCCAAGCATGTCTTGAATAAGCCTTAAGTCTGCCCCATTCTCAAGCAAATGTGTCGCAAAGGAGTGGCGGAGCGTGTGAGGCGAGATTGTCTTGGAAATGCCAGCTGTTCGGGCATAGGCTTTCACCCGATTCCAAACAGTGATTCTGTCGATCGGCTTACCTCTCGGAGAGATAAACAGGGGCCCGTTTTCCTCTTTGACTTCTCCCCTAAAGCGGATGAGGTAATCATCTACCGCCCCAATGGCTTTTTTGCCGACCGGAATGATCCTCTCCTTTTTCCCTTTTCCCCGCACTTTCACAAACGTATCGCTGAGATCGTTCAAGCGAAGACCGCAAAGTTCAGAAACACGCATCCCTGTAGCGTAGAGAAGCTCGAGTATCGCTCTGTCTCGGACACCGAGAGGATCGTCTGTTTTGGGCTGAGCAAGGAGGGAGTCTACCTCTTCCATGGATAGCACCTCTGGGATCAGCTGCCATAATTTTGGGGTATCGAAATAGCGCCCCAAATCAACCGAAATCTCCCCCTCCTTTTTCAAGAACCGGAAGAAGACTTTGACGGCGACGAGCGTACGGCATATGGAGGCACTCGCATAGTTTTTCCCCTTCAAATGGCCCAAAAATGCAAGGATGTCCTCAGGAGCAACTTGTTTCCAGTGCTTCCCATTTAGAAAATGGCCAAAGGAGGCGATATCGCGTCCATAGGCTTCGATCGTGTGGGAAGAGAGCCCTTTTTCAGAGCGGATGTAATCGAGAAAATCGAGCTTTAAGCGACTTGTGCTTGCGTCGGACATTCACTCTTAAGATGCCAATTCCAACATTTTTCGCCTATATACTTGTGAAGGCGGGAGGAATCGACAGCAAGCCAGGTGACGGCGCCGAGTGCAAAAAGGAACGGCGATGCAGGCCCGGATACGACAAGTAAGCAGATGAACGCCGCTATGCTGATCACTGCAATCGCAAGAAAACAAACGTGTTTCACCCGGCTCATAAAGTTGGCCTTCTTCACCACTTCAATCAACGCCTTCGCCCCTTCTAGATCAAATTTTTCAAGGAGGCCAGGGAGTTTTTCGCGGACAAGATTTCCGCATGCCGCATTAGTGCGGAATTCAAAGGCATTCCACTTCTTCTGAAGCAGCTTCGCGATTTCCCTATCAGGATCTTTCGACGTGCGGCGGATATCATCTAATTCCCCTCGCGTTAAGGTAAGCTGCCCATTCAACCAATTGAGAACTCCCCGCTCCCCTTCTTTTTCAAGAACAGCTTTCATCTCTTTGTTAAACTGCGATGTCTTACTCAGCCCATATGTACTGTATGCAAGGAGTCCAGCGTTCATACCGATACCGAGGCCGCCGAATACAGGAGTCATGGAGGCAGGAAGGCCGCTGCCGGTAAGCCCCATAATCCCATCGGTAGCCAAGAGACCTGAGATCCCTGCGTAGGCGGCGGCGAACGAGCCCCATAATGCGTTGAGAGCGACTCCCTCAGTATCATTACAGGCAAGGGCCGCTTTCCCCTTCACAAATCCGTCGCGCGCGGCAGCAAGGCCAATGGGTATGCCCAAAGCCCCCCCAATCAGAGCGGAAGCGCTTATAAAAGTACCTGCAACAATCGGGAGAGGAGAAATAGATTTAACAGCAGATGCGCTATTTCGGACAGCAGAGTTCGCGTCGACAATCAAGCTTGCGCTTTCTTTTTCATTCGGGCAATAGACCATCTTCTCATGGAAATCTTGACGATTCCAATGCTCTTGCACATAAATATTATTATATCCAACATTCGAAATAGACATAATTTCACCGAAATAAAAGATCAATTATATCACGAACCAGCAATACAGAACAATATAGTGAAATTTAGCTTACATATGTGAGATTAGGCATAGAAGAAACGTCTTCTAAAGGCTGATCTTGGTGCTCCTTTTTCATGAGCGAGCCTGCAATGGTGTAGATGGTCACGGCAAGGTAGATTGTGCCTGCAATGCCGTATAGGACGAACGGGAGAAGCCCTGCACTCATGACCGACATGATAATCATCCCTATGAAACTAAGTGTTGCCGCAATGAAGCCAAGGGTATATAAACTCAATTTAATTTTACTCTCTTGCTGAATGGTATGGATTAAGATGCTAGCCTCTTTAATCCCTTCAGCGCACGTCTCTTTGCAGCCCAGCATGGCAAGGAGGGTATCGACCTTGGTTAAAATTAAAAATAAGCTTTTATTACTCGTTCTTCGCTTCATGTACTTCACCTTCACCTCGGTCAGGTCGGCAAGTTTTTGCTGGAGAAGCTGCTCTTTTTTTTCAATTGTCCAATCAGGGTGCTTTTGCTCGATTTCTTGGGCAAGCTCAGCCCTTTCCTCATGCGTGACGGAAATGGAATCTTTTAAGAATTTGAGGGCTCCCTGAAGTTTTTGCACATCCGAGAGGCCTGGGTTTTCAAGGTATTCATTAAGCCGCATATTGAAGCGCTCGCACCGTACAGCGCCCAGAAGCGATGCGCCGATGGCCACCAAAGAGCCAACTCCAAAGAGAATATTTGAAAACCCAAGGATTGTATTTGCTGTAGCTATAGAGGCATACGAATCGCAGAATTTACCCGCCACGTAGGCAATCGAGCCGGTGGAAACAACCCCCCCGGAAAGGACGCGCGCCTCAGCCCTCCGCTTCCCCTCTTTATCCCCTACGGTCACAGATCTTTTGTACTCGGCAACCCCCTCATCTAGCTCTCGAAGGGAGAAGAAGGTCCAAAAAATTCCTGCGTAGTAGCCGAGGTGGTTAACAACTGGGTCATTGGGACCGATATCGGGGATTGCAAATAAAATATTTCGGGTAAGTGAAAGAGTATCATCGGCTACACGCATCCCAGCGAGAAGGCTGCCGTTGGCCCCAGGAAGGCTCGCCTGGTTGAGCGCTTGCACTGATTTTTTCGTCTCGGCCTCCCCTTCCCGTACATCCTTTGCCTTGGGTTCTTCTCGAGGCAAAATCCCTGTATGCTGATAGTAGCGGACGACTCTGCCAACCCGTTTTAATTCCCGGGTCTTATTTAAAACAATGTCCCGCCCTTCTACGTGAAGAGTCGGTCTGCCGGTGTTGAATTGAATTTCAAAAGGAATGTTTTTTTTAGTTGGATCTTCAGCATTCTGCTGATAGATAGTTGATAGATACCCTTCAACTTTTCTTTTATGAATAGGATAAATTTCTTGAGCATCTAGATGACGCGCACCAATACTAATTCTATTAAATTGAATAGACGACGCAGCCATAATAATACCCACCCAGTATTATTATAACTAAAATGACATTTACAATGATATAATCAGAAGGATTTTAATATTAATGTGAATTATTTCTAACTAAACGGATGCCAAATAGACCATTTAGATTTGGCCTTTGGGGTCACTGTCACAGTCACCGCAGCAGGCTCTGCAGGAATCGGTGTTGTCATAAGCAAATCTTCTAATTGCTTGATAGGCTGCTTATCAACAAGCAAGAATCCAGCTACCGCTCTTGCGGCGTAGTATTTACACCACTGGTCGAAGTCTTTGCCTTGCTTATTTGTATCTGCATCAAAAACAGGCTTCAAATGGTTGTGAAATCGCTTGTAAGCTGTAATGTAGTGCTGTCTAAGCCATTCACGCATTGCGTCCTGATCAGCACCCGCAGCCCCCGGATTTACAAGCACTTCCCGGTAAACTTCGTAAGCTCTCGGCAATTTTGGGTTGTCGCCGACTTTCAATCGCGCGTAATCTGCAAGCTCTGTGTGTGTAATTCCAGTGAGGAAATTCGCTCCAGCGTACTTTGCTGAAGTAGCGTCTAATTCTTCCTGTAAAGTAGCTACGTGGTCAGCACCCTCTGAAGTAACAGACTGTGTTCCCGTGCTCGTTGTGCCAGAGCTTGGAACGGCCGCTACAAACGGCGGGGGCAAGTGGATCCTGATATTCTCAGGAATTTCAGTAGCTTTTTTTTTCTTTCTCTTTTTAGCCGGGGCGGTAGCTTCCGATTCATCGACGGCTGGAATTGGATCTTTTGGTACCTCTTTTGGGAAGAGGTGGGTATCGGCTTCGGTAGTCAAAACTGTTGTAATATTGTGGAAAAACAAGTGGTGAATTGCCTGCATGGTGTCAATGACCTGCTGGTGGTCAGGATGCATATTAGTATATTTGCTGTCATCGCTATCGGGTAATGAGATTGTCTCTTTTTGACAGACAGGAGAGGCCGGATTCGTATCATCATACCAAATCCGAGCATCTGTCGGATTCTGGAAATTGTCTTTAAACAGGCCATTTGCAAGCTTTTGAACCTCAACCAAGGTGTCTCGCAAGAACCCTGAATCTTTATTCAGGCGGATGAGATCTTTTTGAGCATCAAATCGCCAAATTTTGACATCGTAATTCTTTCCATTGATCTTCACCGCTCTACGGAAAATCAAACACTCCCCATCCGTTTCAATAACGGGATACTGCCCATTTCCAGAACCTGGAAAGTGGCGGTCGAAAGTCTCCGGAGGTAGTCTCGGTGTTGGCATAATCAATCTTTAATAATTTTAGACAATATTATATCATTTATTTTCATTGCAATCAACACGCAATAATAATAATTATAACGAAAACTACTTAATTAACACTCAACACCTTGAATATAACGGGATAAGAACACCCATAAATATACATTGCATGGAAAACTCAAAACTAAGTAGATAGATACGTATGAAGGACTCATCCATAATCCCCCAGCACACAGAACAATTCCGCTCCGTTTTGATTTTCGGCCCTCCGGGTTCGGGGAAAGGAACGCTAGGCAAGTTCTTGAGCAGCGCAGGGAACCATTTCCACCTCTCATCCGGCGATATCTTCAGGGGGCTTTCCCCGGAGTCGCCTGCGGGCAAGCTCTATCATAATTACGCAAGCAAAGGGCTCCTGTTGCCCGATGAAGTGACGATCCAGATTTGGCATAACTATGTTCACGGACTGATAGCGACAAACCGCTATTTCCCCAATCAGCAGCTCCTGCTCCTAGATGGCATTCCCCGAACCCTCCGGCAGGCAGATCTTCTAGAAAAGCACATCAAAATCGAGGGGATTATCGTTCTAGACATTGAGAATATCGAAGACCTAATCAAGCGGTTGCAAAGGCGCGCGCTGATTGAAAAACGGCACGATGACATGGATCCTAAAGTCCTCAGAACTCGAATGGAAGTTTATTCACAAGATACAAGCAAGCTTCTCAAACACTATCCAGAAGCTCTCATCTCTCGATTTAACGCGTCGCAGAAGCCTCTTGAGGTCCTGAGGGACGTTCTAGTGGGGCTCGCCGACCTACTAGCACACAAGTAGAAACGCAAAACGCTGAATGCAAAATGCAAAACTGAAGAAGAGGTAGCTCACTCTCAGAGGGGGGCTCGGGGCTTCCCCCACAAGCCTCAACCTATCAAAAATTAACACATGATTATTTCGCGCTTCGCGGTTATCCTTCCTCTGCGTCTGGCGCGTCTCGGGGTTTGCTTTGCCTC
>JANPFC010000003.1:0-10347 GCA_031423235.1 Chlamydiota bacterium
GAGGCAAAGCAAACCCCGAGACGCGCCAGACGCAGAGGAAAAAGGGATTATTTAGAAGAGAAACTCCTTTCCCAGGAAGCGCCGTAATCGACCAGTAGTTCTTCAGATGGCTCTATGTCTCGAATCGCCGCATAACCGAAATAATATACGCCTCGATGCACAATCAATATCTCTTGCACATTTGGCAGGTCAGCGATGCCCCGAAAATCATTGATGAATGAAAGCTCATTCGCAACTCTTCTCGAATTGATATTCATAATCAGTTCGTTCACGTGTACGCGCCAGCAATATACGCCGCCGTGGCCCGAATCGCCTGCACTGCTCATTTGAATCTCCCCCACATACTCCCCTATTTCTTCTCCGTCACAAATCTTCTCAAGAGCAAACACTCCATGCTGCGGATGCCCTTCAAACACAGACTTACCGGCTAGCAGATGCGGGGGCTCCACTTGCTTTATTCTAATGGCTGGGTGAACGGATTGACTTTCGATGCGGAGAGAAACTCTCTCCGCATCGGTGGGATTTCTGCTTGCAAAGAGGTTCTGCAAGATACTTGGATGAACCTCGGGAGAAATTGAGGTGCGGGCATATGTAAACCCTTTCGGCCAATTAACAGGGGCAGCACTCACCTGCTTAAAGCTTCCTCGCGGCTCGCTGACTTGATATTCGCTTCCCAATTTTTCACATATTCTAAAAGAGCCGACTTTGTAGGATGGCGGTTTAAATAGGCGAGATTTTCTGGCTTAGAACTGAGATGGGCCAGCTTGGCAAGCAGGTGAAGGTGCCGCTTATCATCGCAAGCAAAGAGGAAAAAGAGGGTGTGGACCGGCTGCCCGTCAAGCGCGCCATATTCGATCGGCTTCGCGGGGAAAACAACGGCAATCACATCATAGGACTCTTGGAGGAGAAAATCGCGCGTGTGGGGAACGCCAATTCCATTTGAGAGTGCGGTGGGCATCAGGTTTTCTCGGTCTAGAAGAAGCTCAGTGATCACTTCTGCATCGAGATGAAGATCCCGCGCAATCTCTTCCATCGCGTTCCGGATCACTTCTTCTTTCGTGTCGCCCTGAATATTGGAGTAAACGCCCCCTTTGTGGACGGCGCGGAAAAGGCCGAATTGCTGCGTGCCCAATTTTTCTTTATGGGATTCTTCTTCAAATGGGGAAAAATCGCCCCCTTGCTTACAGCTGAGCACCCAGTTTTCAATTTCGCTGCGGCTAAATCGGTATTGGTTGTGCAGGCGATAATAAGGAATTTTCCCATCAGAAATCCATCGTTTGATGGTCGCCTCAGATACATTTAGAAGTTCAGTAACGTCTTTAAGCTTCAAATCCATAATTATTACCCCGTGACTAATCAAAAAATATTAGAACTGGGAGAAAAGAGCAAGAGCTTCTTCTGCAGATTGCACATTCAGAAGCTTTTTTCTGAGCTCCACGTCGCGGATTGCAGATGTGAGAAGTGAGAGAATTTGTAAATATTCAGTTTGTTTGTCTTCAGGTCCGCCAATCATAAAAATGAGTTTGACGGGCGCTTTGTCGAGCGCGTTCCAATCAAGCCCTTTTTTCTGCTGGATCCCAACAACAATAAAAAAATCGGTTAATTCTTTAAGTTTGGCGTGAGGAATCGCAACGCCCATGCCAATTCCGGTAGAGACGAGCTGCTCCCGATGAAAGATCGCTTTGCAAAAAGCTTCTTTGTCAGGAAGATGCCCCTCTTCATTGAGGAGATCGACAAGCGAATGAATCGCATCGTCGCGTGTATCCACATCCAGAAATGCGATCAGACGAGAATCCAAATAGTCGGAGATTCTCATGAATTCCTTTTTTTTGAAGGTCCTGTGAAAGGGATTAATTCGCGCCAGTATGGCCAAACTTTCCTTCTCCGCGTTGAGTTGCTGATAAAGATTCTTGCCGAACAAATACGGCTTGAATCACGGTTGCTAACACTAATTGAGCAATGCGCATTTTGGGAGTCACGACAAAAGGAACGGGTCCATGATTCATCAAAATAATGCAGATTTCTCCTCGATAATCACTATCGATAGTTCCTGGCGTATTGAGGACAGTCACCTGATTTTTCGCGGCGAATCCACTGCGGGGCCGAACTTGAATCTCATACCCACTGGGAAGGTCCACTTTGATTCCAGTTGGAATAATAGCGGATGTACCTGGGGCAATTGTAATCGCTTCGGGAATCGACGCTCGGGCATCGCATCCGGAAGCAAAAGGTGTGGCATACGCAGGAATTAGCTCTTCATCCAAAACATGGATGGGAACGGGAACTTTATTGGACATGAGCGCCTTCTGACATCTTCAGAAGCTCTTTTAACGCTCTTGGCATTTTTTTGGCAAGCTCATCTTTATCAAAAGCTCTTTCATTGCCTGTAAAAAACTCAACAAAGAAGGCAAGACGGGCTTTGAGTTCAGACCGCTTCACAATGCAGTCGAGCATCCCTTTTTCCATGAGAAACTCAGATTTCTGCGCGCGGGGAGGTAGTTTTTGACCAATAGTCTGTTCGACAACGCGGGGTCCGGCAAATGCGATGAGAGCGTCGGGTTCGGCAATAATGACATCGCCAAGAGTCGCAAATGAGGCGGTCACGCCTCCAGTCGTCGGATTGGTTAGCACGGAGAGGTAAGGGATCCCCTTTTCGTGCAATTTAGCCAATGCGGCTGAAGTTTTCGCCATTTGCATCAGAGACAGGATCGATTCTTGCATACGAGCTCCGCCCGAGGCAGAGACGATGATGAGCGGCAGTTTCCGCTCCATCGCAAGTTCGATCAGCAGGGTTAGCCTTTCGCCAACAATCGAGCCCATTGATCCGCCCATATAGGAAAAGTCGAGGACGCCCAAAGCGACAGTCCGCCCTTCAATCTGGCAGGTGCCGACGCAAACGGCATCGTCTCTTCCAGTTTTCTTCACAGCGTCTTCTATCCGCTTGGTGTAGCTTTCTGTGTCGACAAAATTGAGGGCATCGATTGGCTTAAGATGGGTAAATAATTCTTGAAAAGTAGAGCCGTCTGCAAGCAGCTGAATACGCTGCTTCAGCGAGAGGCGGTAATGGTAGTTGCATTTCGGACAGCAATTGAGGTTCTGCGAAAGTTCATTCGCATGAATCAATTCACTGCAGCCGGAGCACTTGATCCAACCGCTAAATCCATCCTTCTTAGTGGTCTGGACTTTAATTTTTGGTTTACTGCGAGAAAATAGTCCCATATCTGGCAGCATCATAAGTGAAATGGGTCATTGAATCAAGCACCTAGTGCTTTGGCGAACCGGTCTTCGATGTGCTTCCAATTAAAAATTTGCCATATAGATTTGACGTAGTCAGCCCGAACATTCTTATATTGAAGATAATAAGCGTGCTCCCAGACGTCGACGCCCATGACTGGAACCAACCCTTGAGTGCTTAAAGGGTCCTGATTTAGGCAAGTGGCGATCTCAAGCCGTTTTTGGCCTTTGCTGTATCCTAGCCAGCCCCAGCCCGATCCTTGGATGGCGACCGTTGCCGCATTAAATTTTTCCTTGAAGACGTCGAAAGAGCCGAAGTCGCGGTCGATCATTTTGGCCAGGTCCCCCTTAGGAGCCCCTCCCCCGCCTTTGCTTATGGGAGCTAGAATTGTCCAAAAAATACTGTGGTTGATATGGCCGCCGCCATTGAACTTGATAGCCGACTGGAGTGCGATCATTTGAGCGACGTCGTTTTTGCTCTCCGCCTCGTGGTACTTCTCCAGGGCTGCATTCAGGTTGGTGACATATCCTTTGTGGTGCTTCGTATAGTGAAGCTCCATGATTTCGCCAGAGATAACAGGCTCCAACGCGTTGAAGTCGTAGGGAAGTTCTGGAAGTTTGTAGCTTGTTTCGTCGGCCATATCGGATCCCCTTTTATTTCAAATATATCCTCCCCGCCCTATTTCCCGCCACGAAAGCCAGCTAAATCCAAATATCTGCGATTTTTGACGATTTAACCCCCATATTATCTGCATACATTGCATATAATAGGACTTAAATGCGATATTAGGGACTATGGAACGATCGATTGACAAAGAGCTAGCCGCATGGAAAGAGAGCCCCCTTCGGGTCCCGCTCCTGATTCGAGGGGGGCGTCAGGTGGGGAAAACGTTTGCGATTGAGAAATTTGGACGGAAGCATTTCGACAATCTGGTCACGATTAACTTTGAGAGGGAGAGAAGATTTTGTCCCCTGTTCGATGAGTCGCTCAAACCTGAAACCATCCTCAGAAACCTGGAAACTATCGCTCAAGTTCCCATTAAACCGGGCAAAACACTTCTCTTTTTCGACGAAATCCAAGCCTGTCCAAGAGCTGTCATGGCCCTTCGCTATTTCAAGGAAGAAATGCCGGAGCTTCATGTCATTGGTGCCGGTTCATTATTGGAGTTTTCTCTAAAGGGCGAAAATTTTTCGTTTCCAGTGGGAAGAGTTGAATTCCGATATATGTTTCCACTATCTTTCAAGGAGTTCCTACATGCTGCGGGTGATTCCAAATTAGTAAAAGAACTTGAGCAAGCCGCTCCAAATAACCCGCTATCTAATGCGATCCATTCATATGCACTGAATAAAGTACGCGATTATTTTCAAATCGGCGGAATGCCTCAATCCATCATCGCCTTTCTTAAAACCAATTCCCCTATTGAATGGAAGAAGGCGCAGCAAATGATTTTGGATACCTATCAAAGCGACTTTGGAAAATATGGTTCTGCAGCCCAGCAAAAATATTTGCAGATTTGTTTTGAGAAAGCTCCGGAACTAGTTGGCTCGCATTTCCGCTATATAAAAATTTCTCCGGAGTTTCAATCACGAGATCTAAAAACGGCCTTGGATCTCCTTGAGAACGCGGGATTGATCCGTTATGTACAAGCAACCAATGCAAGCGGGCTGCCCCTCCAAGCCGGCGTTAATGACAGAAAATTCAAGATAGTCTTCCTAGACATCGGCCTTCTGCAAGAATTTCTTCATACCGATCCGGAACAACTCCGCGAGGCCGATTTGGCCCAAATCAATTCTGGAGATCTAGCCGAACAATTCGTAGGCCAAGAACTTATGGCTTATGGAGAGTCCTATCGAAAAACGAAGCTCTTTTTCTGGCAAAGAGAAAAGACTGGCAGCGAGGCGGAAGTGGATTATCTTATCCAATACAAATCGAGCATCATTCCCATTGAAGTCAAAGCTGGAAAAGGGAATCGGATCCGCTCTATGCGCCAATTCATTGAAGAAAAAAAATCTCCACTAGGAATCCGCATTTCACAAAATCCCCTGGGCTTTAACAACGGTATACTCTCCGTTCCCCTCTACATGGTCAGTGAAATCACGAGATTATTATTGCTTTCTGAGTAACAGGTCCGATCGCGGTCAGTTTCTTCTCGCGGGGAAGAGATCCGTAGATTCGAAGAAATCCCTCTACGGTTGAAGGACTTGTAAATACGATTTCATCGAAATCATCCAGATTGGGAATAGGCTCAAGTTTTTGAAAATGTGTGTCATATAGATCCAAAGTACAATATGGAATCTGATTCTCTTTCATAAAATCGGTCAATGCCGACCGGGCCAAACGGGACCTCGGAATAAAGAAATGGCCTTTGATCCATTTTATTAGTTCAATGACCCCCTCCTGCGTTGCAAACGGGGCAATCAACGGCTCAAATCCCCTCATTTTCAACGCCGCAGCGGTCGCATCGCCGATAGCGATCAGCTTTTTGTCCCACGGACCTGGCCAATATTCAACCGTCGTCTGACTTGTGAAAATAATGTGCGTAAAAAGAGGCCAAGCATCAGGCGGGCTAGTAATAAGAGGCTCCGTTCTAATGACTGGATAGTGGAATGTTCCTAATTTGGGTCTAAGTCCGAGATACAATATCTTTTGCACAGATAGTCTCATTGACGCGGCAGACAATCGCAAGTTTTCCCTGGCCCGGGGTCGTTTCGCCTGGCAAAAACACCCGGTTTAGATGGGTGAGATTCAAACGAATCAGGGAAGCTTCAGCAACGACCACTCCATCGACATCTTTTTCGAGCCTTTCTTGGATCGTTCCACGGAGATCGACAAACTGGCAATCGGGATACAGCTGCCGCACCGATTCTTCTCTTCGGACGCTTGATGTAGCAACGAGCCGGACTGGTTCTCTTTTGATCACTAGGCTATCGCGCGAATTGACCCCTTTTGAAAGAGCAGCGACCCACAATCCCCTCGGCAATGGATCGGGAAGATCTTTCGCCGAGTGAACCGCCGCATCGATTTCGCCCCTTAAGAGCATCTGATCTAATTCGCGAGTAAAAAAATCGGTTTTATCTAGAGTGCGTAGAGATGTGACTTTATCAATATCGCCCGTTGTCTTTACCCACACGACTTCACATTCGATGCCGAACTCGAGCTTGAACTCTTCGACCTGTGCGCGGGACAATGGAGAAGAACGTGCGCCTATTTTTAACATGATTTGAGTATAAATCATTTTTCGAATATATACCTATAAATATGGGTCTTCATCAAAGCAAGCAGTCGATTTTTCGCTTCATCCAGGGCAATTACAACATCCTGATGATCATCCTTATTTTATCGTACATTCTTCGCCCCTGCGAATACGGGACTCTTTACAATTCTGTTTGGAAATTTTGCCTTGTCTCATCAATTGTTTTCGCCATTTTCAATGCCAGGCATTCTCGGATTATTCGGAGCATCACGGTTCTTCTTGCAATCCCCTCGATTCTATATACGTGGATCTCTGCCTATGACCAGTCGTTTCCTATCATGACCGGGATTACGTTTTCTACCGCTATTTTTCTCACTTTCTGCGCCAGTTCCATCTTAAAAGATGTGATTATCAAGGCTCGAGTGACACTAGAAACCTTGCGGGGCGTAGTTTGCGTCTATTTTCTATTTGCGTTTCTTTTCGCCTATCTGTTTCTCTTCATCGAGCTGCTCATTCCAGGAAGCATCCTCATCCGAGGGCAAATTGTACCTGTCCTTCCAGATGTAAGCCTCTATTTCTGCGATATGCTCTATTTTAGTTTTGGGACGCTTCTAACAATTGGATTTGGGGATATTGTGGCTGCTAAAAACATAAGCCAGACAGCAGCAGTGATGGAGGGAATTATCGGCCAGCTTTACATCGTCATGCTAGTCGGCCGCTTTGTCTCTGTGTATTCGTTTGGGTCAGATCGCCACGATCGTTCACCCTAAAATATTCTGAATAGCTTGATCGACCAGCTCAACGCCGACGAGGTTGATTTTTTCGCCTATGTGCGAAGAGAGTCCTTTGAGGTTCTTCTTGGGCAAAATGCATTTCTTAAAGCCCATGTGGATCGCCTCTTTGAGGCGCGTCTCAATCCGGCTCACTCCGCGCACTTCTCCGCCAAGCCCCACTTCCCCGATGACAATGCAATCGGATGGAATTGGCTTGTTTATAAATGAAGAGGCAACAGCCAGAAGAATGCCAAGATCGATGGCGGGTTCGACGATTTTGAGGCCCCCGGCAAGGGCTACAAAGACATCGCAGTGGTGGAGATTGTAGCCGACCCGCTTGTCGAGAACGGCGAGAAGCAGGCCAAGGCGGTTTTGATCGAGTCCAGCTGATTTGCGGGAGGGATTTGGAAATGCAGTCGGTGTGACGAGCGCCTGAATTTCTAAGAGAAATGAGCGAGCCCCTTCGAGTCCTGGAACAATAGCAGATCCCGAAATCTCCTTCATCCGCTCTTCGAGGAAGGCTTGAGAGGGATTGGGAACTTCGATGAGTCCCGTCTCTTTCATTTGGAAAATGGCGATCTCATCTGTTGCGCCAAAACGGTTTTTAATGGCGCGGAGAAGGCGGAAGCCATGTTGTCTATCCCCTTCAAAATCGAGAACGGTGTCGACCAGGTGCTCGAGAACGCGAGGGCCGGCGAGTTCACCCGATTTCGTTACGTGGCCAATGAGAAATGTGGTGATCCCATGCCCTTTTGAAAGGTGCATGAATTCGGTGGCGATCTCTCGCACTTGCACGACAGAGCCTGGAGAAGATTGGATTTCTGGTTTGTAGACAATTTGGACCGAGTCGACGATCGCGATGTCTGGCTGAATCTGATCGATCTGCACTTTGATGGCGCTGAAATTGGTCTCGCTTAGGAGGTAAAGATTGGGACTATCGATTGTGAGTCGTTTGGCGCGGAGTGAAGTTTGCTCAGCAGATTCTTCGCCGCAGATATAGAGAACGGTGAGGCCCTGAGTAGCGAGGGAGTTTGCGATTTGGAGCATAAGGGTTGATTTGCCAACGCCAGGCTCACCGCCAATTAAAATTAGAGAACCTTCAACGAGGCCGCCGCCCAATAAACGGTCGAGCTCGCCCATGCGGGTCTCCATCCGCTTGAATTCGCCCGCGTTCACATCGCAAATCCGGACCGCTTTCGCTTTTTCATGTTTTTTCGACTCAAACCGCTTCTCTTCTTTAACAGTCTGCTCTTCGACGAGCGAGTTCCAGTTTTTGCAAGTGGGGCAGCTTCCCGTCCATTTCAACTGCGAATGTCCGCATTCGCGGCAAGCCCAAACCACTTTCATGTATTCCTCTTGGATAATGCGTCGAACGCAGCTCTTTGCTCGGCTTCCTTTTTCGAAGCGCCTAAACCCACTCCCATCTCTTTCTCATTCACAAAAACCATGACGTGGAACACTTTTGAATGGTCAGGCCCTGTTTCATCTACCACTTTATAAACGGGAGTCTTCTGGAACTGCTTCTGCGACAGATCTTGTAATTCGGCTTTGTAGTTGCGAGGAGGCGAACCGATCGCAGCTTCGAATTCAGTCTCAAAATGGAACAGCAGAAACGATTTCATCACTCCAAGCCCCCCATCGAGATAAATGGCCCCTAAAAGAGCCTCAAACACGTCCGCCAATATAGAGGGTTTGGTCCTCCCCTCGGTCATCGTCTCTCCCTTGCCGAGCAAAATGTGCTCGCCAAGCTGCAGTTTTTGCAGATACTGGGCGCAAGAGATGGCGTCGACAAGGCGGGAGCGGAGCTGGGAAAGCTGCCCTTCCGGATGATCCGGCAGGCGGTGGAAGAGGTAGTCAGCTACCACGAGGCCTAATACTGAGTCGCCTAGGAACTCAAGCCGCTCATTGTGCTGCAATGGGCCTATGCGATATTCATTGATAAAGGAGCGGTGGATAAATGCCTGGACTAGAAAGTCTTTATTTTCAAAGGCAAACCCCAGCTTCTCCTCGATCGATTCTAGGTTGGATTTGAGTCGTTCAAGCAGGTTCATACTACCTACATTTTGTTTCACTTGAGTGTTATGGACAAGCAGATTATTCTATCAGCCATGACAAAATTGAATCTCAACTACCAAAAGCTCTCCGGCAACTACCTATTTCCTGAAATCGAGAAACGGGTAGAGGCGCTGAAAAAAAAGCAACCCAACGCCCCCATTCTCAATCTTGGAGTAGGCGATGTGACCCACCCGATCTTTCCGAATGTCATTACTGCATTGACCTCTGCCGCGAAAGAAATGGGAGAGAAAAAGACGCTAAGAGGCTATGGCCCAAGCGAAGGATACTTATTTTTAAGGAAGGCAATTGCTGAGCATGATTATAAAAATATTTCACCTGATGAAATTTTTATCTCGGATGGCGCCAATACGGATATCGCCAATCTGCAAGAGATTTTTTCTATAGAGAATAAGGTCGCAATCCAAGACCCAGCCTACCCTGTTTATGTCGACTCAAACGTGATGGCAGGAAGAACTCGTCCTCTTCTCAAAACGGGCCGTTATGGGGGCATCACCTACCTCGAATGCAATGAAGAAAATGGATTCAATCCCCAGCCGCCCACTTCCCATTCCGATCTGATCTATCTCTGCTCGCCCAACAACCCGACAGGGGTTGCGATGGACCGAGAGCTCCTTACCCGCTGGGTAAAGTACGCCAAGGATAACGAAGCAGTGATCCTTTTTGATGGAGCCTACGAGGCGTTTATCACCTCAGGCGCTCCCCGCTCGATCTATGAAATCGAAGGGGCTAAAGAAGTGGCTATTGAAGTGCGCAGCTTCTCCAAATCGGCCGGCTTTACCGGTCTTCGCTGTTCCTATACAGTGGTTCCCCACGAACTAAAAGTGCGCGATGCAGGGGCAGTACACTCGCTCCACGCTCTGTGGAAACGGCGCGTCGACACAAAATATAACGGGGCATCCTACCCTCTCCAAAGAGCTGCGGAAGCGCTCTACACTCCTGAAGGGCAAAAAGCGATTAAAGAGACCGTCCGAAGCTACACCGAGCGCGCTAAAGTGCTCCTTGAGGGACTCAAAAAACTCGGTTACCCCGTTTTCGGCGGACTCGATTCCCCCTATGTTTGGTGCCAGACT
>JANPFC010000004.1:0-12916 GCA_031423235.1 Chlamydiota bacterium
ACATTTAGCGGCCTAAAAACAATCGCGAAATAAATATACCCAACGTGATTCAAAAATTGGCCGATAGGCGGGTTCAAAGCGCCTAAAATCGATTAAAAAAAAGGGGGCAGTATTAAACCAATACGACCCCCCTTTTTTTTATCGATTTTCGGCAGCTTTCAATCCCGCCCATCGGCCAATTTTTGAGTCACGTTGGGTATATACAGGGGGGCATTCGCCCCCCTTTTTTTTACTGATTGCAGTTAGTTAAAGTGCAGGCATCGATCGCTTTATAACCTGGCTTTGTAGGATACGAAGTAAAGACAAGGCGGATAGCCGAATACATGCTTGATGTGGGTACATTCTGATTTTGCAGACGATCCCGGCCGAAGTCCTTCTCAATAATCAATTCCTGATACATGTTCCCATAAAAACGCTGGTTCTGCGGAAGATCTTCCGATTTGATCACTTGCGTTTCCTCTTCTGAATCAATGGTGAAATACCGGTTGCCTTGCGCAACTGTAATTTCAGCAGCCCGCTGACGAGCCGTCCGTTTCGCCTCGGAAGCAGAAATCCCATCCATCGTCACCACAACAGCGTACTGGCCGCCATCTAGCTCATAATCCATCGTCCTATCGGCCAATTGAGCAATCCGGTCCGCATTGGAATTAGTACACATCCCCAACAAACTCACCACAGCAATTAAATAAACCGGAATATTCATACATCAACCCATAATTAGTCCCTAAAACTATATAATCATATTTAATTAATTATTTCAATTTATTTTAATTATCATCGAATTTAAAGATGTGGATAATTTTTCTTTAAAGAAATTTGTTGATGAGGTAAAAGTATCGGCTTGTAAAACCCAGAACCCATAAGAGGTCATTATGGCAGTACAAGCAGTATCTCACTTTCCACAACTTGCCCCATTAGGAGCTGACGAGGCCTACGCTTCAGTAATTGATAAAGCCCGCGCTAACTTTGCAAACTTCGATAGCTTCAATACCCAAGCGGACGAAGTAGCTCCACTAGCTGTGACTTGGGGGGAACGGCACGCTAAATTGATTGCGGGCACAGTTGAGCCTATGCCTTCGTTGGATGACCAGAGAGCCGAGTTAAATACAAAACTAGATCTCTACATCAAATACCGAAAAGTGCGGGACGATTCGTTGAAAATCACGGAAATCTACGACAAGACGATAGAGGAGTGCGCTCCCCCCGCTGTCACAAAAGAAGTAGAAGACTTTCTAGCTGCCCTTCAGAAATGTAAAGTCAAACTAACAGACCTTCAAGGCCCCTTTGATCGAGTCTTTACCACAGACGTCGATCAATTAAAGGATCAGAGGGAAAAAATGGCCGGAATTTACAAAAAAATCCTCCTTCCCCTTCAGGCGTTATGCGCTAAATTGGAACAATTAGCGTTCCATTGCGGAGGATATTCTACAGGAGCTCACCTAGCACTACGAGCCTATGAAGGAAGCACCACTCCATTAGTCAAATCGATGGTGAGAGCGCGGGAAAAAGCGATCGCAGACCTTCTGCAACAAGCCCAATAATAGAATTAAAGTCCACCTACTGAAACCGGTAGGTGGCCGCTTGCTTCATTCCTACCTAAGAGGACATTTAAGACGGCTTGTTGAGCATCTGGATCGTTCTCGTAGCCAACCAAAATTGCGCGGGCCGGTTTTAAGGCATAAGGAGTTGCGAAGAAGCACACGATTGCCCTATCGCCTAAAGAATCAATTAAAGATAACACCTCGCTAGTCAGAGCCTCCTTCTGATGGATAGCGATTACTACCCTTTCAGCCGATTCCAACGGAACATCTTTAAATTCACGGGCGAGAACATCGTTTTCGCCAAAAGATAAGTAAGCGGTATTTTCAGGTATGGGGAATGAGGCCTCTCCTAGTAGAGTGACCGCTTCTTGAAAGAGCTCCTTTTTCAAACTCACAGCCTCTTCAGAATGGAGGGCTTGCATCAGGTTGCCGATCGGCAAAGTCTTTTCAACACTCTCTTTAGCCCTCAAGATCCGGAGGACAGATTCATTCAGCTCATCCATATCCAATTCATAAGCCAAGTAAGCGCTCTTCAATGCTTTAAAGGCGCGCGGGATCGTTTCTTGGAGGATCTCATCCACATTGGGACCCATGTGATCGCCATAAAGGAGGAGGTCGCAGCCAGCCTTTCTAGCAAGGATTGCCACTTCCTCCGGAGAGTAGCGAGCGGCTACGGCTTTCATATTGAGGGCATCGCTAACGATAAGTCCTTTAAAGTGGAGATTTTCGCGGGCCAATTTCAGACAAGGAACCGACAGCGAGGTGGGCAAAACGGGATCAATCGACGGGACATAGAGGTGCGCGGTCATCAACGCATCAATCCCCTCATCGATCGCCTGTTTGAAAGGGACGAATTCGACCGCTTCAAGCCGGCTTAAGCGATGATTGATCACTGGGAGATCTCGATGAGAATCAACTTGGGTGTCGCCGTGGCCTGGGAAATGTTTGGCGCAGGCCAGGGTGCCCCCTGCTTTAAGTCCCCGCGAATAGGCAGATACGCATGCGGCAACATGTTTAGGATCCTCGCCAAAAGAGCGCATGTGGATGATTGGGTTGAGAGGATTGTTGTTTACATCAGCTACGGGAGCTAAATTCATGTGGATGCCGACGAGTTTGGCTTGCCGGCCGATCTCAAGGCCAAGGAGATAGATCAGATTTGTGTCCTTAATGGCGCCGAGGGTCATGTTGCGCGGGAAAGCGATCGTGTTGCTCATCCGCATCGCAAGGCCCCACTCGGCGTCGGCAGAGATAAGGAGGGGGATTTCTGATTCAGCTTGGAGCCGGTTGAGGAATTTAACTTGAGTGATGGGGTCGGATTGTTTGACGATGGCATTTCCGACGCGGCAATCTTTTAATACTTTAAGCCAATCGGCCCAGTGGTCTTGGCCGCGGGAGGGGCAGGCGGGGGCGACGAAGAGCTGGCCGATTTTCTGATCGAGGGTCATCTCCGCAAGGGTCGTCTCAGGCGAAGCGGATAAGAAGAGAGGAAAGAGGAGGATAAGGAATTTATTCATAAGTGCATTTCTCCAATGATGTATCGGTAAAAGGGCAGTCGGGGAAGCCCCCGCGCCAAAACCAGAAGTAAGAAATTCACAGAGTTGCACAGAGGAAGATCAAAAGTTACACAGAGAAGATAACAGTTATTTTCCTCTGTGTAACTCCAATTTGTCTCTGTGAAACTCTGTGATTTTCCTTTCTGAGTTTGAGGCCTATGGGGGCTTCCCCGCCCATTTCCCTTTAGAAGAATTTGCTGAAGAGGCGCGTGATGTCGTGGTAGGTCACAAATAGGAAAAAGCCAATCAGCAATACGACAAACGGTACGATCATCCTCTCCATCGTCTTCGATTTAATAGGACGGCGTGTGAACAACTCGACAATCGAAAACATAATGTGTCCGCCATCGAGCACTGGGAGGGGCAGAAGATTGATAATCCCGAGATTTAAACTGATGAGCGCCATCCAGAAAAGGGCCTCTTTGGGGCCAAGCATCCAGCTCTGGTGGACGATTTGGACGATTCCAACGGGTCCAGCTACATATTTTGGGTTGGCGGCACCGCTGAATAGGCTGGTGAGCGTGCGATAAGTGTCTTTGAGCACTTCGCCAAATTGGGCCTGAGGCGCCGGATTGTAGCGAACTTCCCGATCGACAAGCGGCAACCCGAGAACCAGTTTAGCCTGACTTTTTTCAAGCTGATGGATCGACTCTTCACGCTTGATAGGATCTTGAATCCCTTCGATCTCTTTCTTAGTCTGCGCCAGTTCTTGAGCAAGCTGGGCTTTTTGCGTTTCAGAGAGTGCAAAATCGGCGAGCGGTTTTGGAGCAATTGGAGCGAGGAGGTGGAGATCTCCGGCATCCTTCACTGCATGATCGGTTCCAATAGAGGAGACGATTTTCTGAAGGTCTGCAGTGCTGAAGTTGTCGAACTGCTGGTCGGCTTCGGTCCAAAGAACTTTTTGCGTGATAGCTGGGTCTCTATCGACAACCATGAGTACGCGCCGCTGCTGCACTTCAGTGAGGAGCTCGAATGGCGTCGCCACTTGTTTGCCATCTATGGCTAGAATCCGATCCCCTTCTTGAAGCGGAGTGAAGAAGGCGCATCTTTCGCACGGCTGGAACGCTTTGGTCTGATCAGCTTCGTCAATGAATTGGATTCGGCTTTCTACAGCAAGAGTTGGAGAGAGGTTGTAAGGGATGAAATAGAGGTCTTGGAATTTCCCTTTAAGTCCCGCTTCGTGCTGCCAATCGTCGATTTCGCCTCGCTCAGGCGGGGTCATCTTGAGATCTGAAAGTTGGACGCGGGGCGCTTTTGTTTGGATGATTTGGCCATCTCTTTCAACAGTCAAGAAGGCGGTCGATTCGTTGGTGAGCGCACTGAGCTGCTGATGAGAAAATACCACTTCGCCATCCACCCAAAGAACTCGATCTTTCGGCTGAATCCCCGTCGCAAGCATGGGAGATCCGTTCAGGAGGTCTGGGCCGTTAAAAATGAGATAGCGTGCTGGAGATAGAACACCGATTGTGTTGAGCTTTTCTTTGCCCATCGGCTCTGGATTTTGGTAGGTCTTCAACGTGTAGTCGAATTGCGATTTTGCGCCAGTGAGATAATCGACTTTGGTCCCTTCAATCTGGGTCGAATCACCGCGCATGATCGAGGCCATGAGGAGATCTTTAAATCCGGTGAAAGGGCGTCCATCATATTGTTCGATCACATCGCCAGGTCTAACGCCATGTGCAAAAAGGGCAGATTTTGAATCGACCCAGCCGATACGGTGGGTAAATTCGGTGAATTGCTTATCTCTCCCGCCTGAAATCCAAATGATTGCAAATACTACGAGAGAAAAAACGATATTGACGACAGGACCTGCGAGAGCTACTTGGATTCTGTCCCATGGCTTTTTGCCATAAAAACCGTCGGCAATTTCAGAGGGCTCGCGCGAACCTTCTTTCTGCATGCCGGCAATCTTGACGTATCCGCCGAATGGGAGCATGCAAATGTGCCATTGGACTCCATCGTGGACCCAGGTAAAGATAGGTTTTCCAAAGCCGATAGCGAAAGCCTCGACCCGCATCCCTTTCCGACGAGCGACAAAATAGTGCCCAAGCTCATGAATGCAAACTAGAAATCCGAGCCCTAATATGGCGAGGAGTACGTAAACCAAATTAATCGCTGTCAAGCATTACTCGCTTTTTCTCGTGCTAATTCATCTACTTCAAGAATTGCATCCAAGGTTAGCAGATTTTGAGGATGGTGTGAAGAGATTAATTTTTCCAACTTTGTGCCGATCTCAATCCACGAAATCTTCTGTTTGAGAAACCGGTCGACAAGCACTTCATTGGCGGCATTGAGGAAACAGGGGTAGCTCTTCCCTGCCATCATCGCATCCATCGCAAGCCCCAAACACCGAAATTTTTCTTTGTCGGGCGGGAAGAAGGTCAGGGTGCCGTTCTTTAAAAAATCGTAGGGAGGCAAGATCCCCTGCTTTCTTTCAGGATAGGTCAACGCATACTGGATCGGGAGGAGCATATCTGGATCTGACATCTGGGCAATCATCGAGCCGTCGATGAATTCGACGCAGCTATGGATCCGCTGCTGAGGGTGGATCACAGCCTCAACCCGGCTCGGGTCGATATCAAAGAACCACTTGGCCTCGATCATCTCGAGCCCTTTATTCATCAAAGTGGAAGAGTCGATAGTCACTTTTGGACCCATGCGGAAATTGGGATGGGACATCGCCTCATCTAATGTGACTCGCGTCAGCTCGGATAGCGATTTATTTCTAAATGGGCCTCCGGAGGCGGTCAGGATGAGGCGCCTGACTTGTTCTGGCTTTTCCCCTTTCAAGCACTGGTAGAGGGCGCTGTGTTCGCTATCGACAGGCAATAAATTGACTCCATGTTTCTTGACGAGTTTGGAAATCAATTCTCCTGCTGAAATCATCACTTCTTTATTGGCGAGGCCGATCTGTTTGCCGGCTTCGATCGCAGCGATAGCGGGCAGCAGCCCTGCGCTGCCGGTCATAGCGAGCATCGTAAAATCAGCTTCATCAAAAGAAGCTACTGTTCTGAGGCCATCCATACCTGCAAGAACTGGAATGTGTGGAAGCCGTTTTTGCAAGGCCTTGGCCGCCTGCTCGTCATAAACGGCGAGTAGTTTAGGCGAAAACTCGCGAGCCTGCGCTTCCAGTAATTCGATAT
The DNA here is from genome assembly GCA_031423235.1 of Chlamydiota bacterium. GTDB lineage: Bacteria > Chlamydiota > Chlamydiia > Chlamydiales > SM23-39 > REEB52. Next base: position 6,238 of record JANPFC010000004.1, read on the forward strand.
TGGATTTGACTGCGAGGGCGACTATTTCCAAGTCCTCTTTCAGGTGGCGTGCAACTTGAAGAGTACTTGTTCCGATTGAACCTGTGCTGCCTAGGACGGCAATTTTCTTTCGCATGCTCGTAGTTTAGCTGATGCGATTGATTTTCCGAAAACATAAATCAAACCGATGAGCACGGAGACGATTCCTCCGGTGGAAAGGGCGAGCCCAAAATACTCTAGGCAGGCGCGGGAGATGACCACTCCAAGAACCGAGGCAAATACGCCGATCGCCGGAGTGAGGATGAGAAGTTTGGGAAGGCTGTGGCAAAAGAGGCGGGCGGTTAAAAAGGGGCCGACCAAAAATGCGAGGACGAGAAGGACTCCGACTGCCCGGAAGGCCCCAATACAGGTAGCCGCCGCCAGAAATAGGAGGAGAAAGTGGTATACACTGGCCCGGATCCCCATTGTTTTCGCTAAATTCGGATCAAAGCTGGCGAGTTGGAACTGTTTATAAAAAAGAAGTATAGCTGCGAGATTCAGTCCGACAAGAGAGGCTGCGAATTTGAGGTCGGAAAACTGCAAAATATCGGCGTTCCCCATCACTGCTTCAATCCCGAGGTGGGCATCGCGCGTATAAAGGGTAACTACAGTAATACCAAGGGCGAAGAGGGCTGTAAATACAAGGCCGATGCTCGCGTCGGCTTGGAGGCGGAAAACTTTGATCAGACCTCCAGTGAATAGAGCTGTCATCAATGCGGCCAAAAATGCGCCGATCAAAAGATTTGATAGGTTGAAGAGCGTTCCGCCGGTAATGAGGAAAGCGAGGGCGATGCCGAGGAGAATTGTATGAGAGAGCGAATTGGCGAACATAGCCATCTTCTTTAGGACGAGAAAGGGGCCGATGAGACCGCAGGCGATGGCAATCGCCCCGAGGACGGATATTTGGAGTAGATCTGTCATAATCCCCTCTCCGGTATTGGCTGATCGTGCGGATCGTGCTTTGGATTTTCTAAAAGATGGGTAAGCCGCTCTTCCATTTCTGGGGTGATGAGGTGCTCCATCTCTTCAGCGGTTCTGTGAACCTTCTCAGCTTGAAATCCGAGCTCTTCGGTGAGGTAGAGTTCCCATAGGCGGTGGAGGCGGACGATCGAGGCCGCTTTTTGCCTCCCGTCGCTGGTTAATTCAAGTTTGCTGCTTACCCAGCCTTCCCTCTTAAGGCGCCAAAGGGCAATCCGAACCATAAGGGTCAGGTTTTGAGAAATCGTCCCCTTCTTCCACATCCCCTTAAGAATATTTTCCTCTACACATCGAAGGCGGAAAGCCCAAATTCGCCCGATCCGGAAAAGAAGGCCCCGCTTTGGAGCAAAAAGGAGCGAGAGAAGAGCAAAAGCAGTGCCTACGAGGACGATCATCGGTCCTGTCGGCATGTTGGCCTGAACAGAGAAATAGTTGCCCAATAGTCCGCTCAACGCGCCGAATGTCCCCGCAAGGAGAAAAACCACTCTGAGGCGATCGGAAAATTGGCGCGCCGCAACAGCAGGGGCAATCACCATCCCCGACATAAGAACCACCCCGACGCTCCGGATCCCGACTATAAGCGAAAGGAGGAGGAGCCAAAAAAGGATTTTCTCTAAAGCTTTGACTGGAACCCCGGCGCTGATCGAAAAATCGCGGTCGAAAAGGGAGGATTGGAGCGGCCGGAAGGTCATAAAGAGAAAGAGGGCGACTACAAATGCAAGGCTCCCGTAGATCCAAATGTGCATATCGCTCATGGTAGCCGCTTGTCCGAAGAGGAGCATCTGAGTCTGCTTGTGCCAGGTGGGCATCTGGGCCTGCATAGCGCTCGCAATGACAATGCCGACTCCGAAAAAAACCGCCAAAACAAAGCAGAGGGCCGCATCAGCATGCACCTTCCCCTTTTCTTCGAGCCAGTGGATCGCTTTCAGACCGAGGAGAGAGGAGACAAAGGCGCCGCCAAGGACAGCCAAAAAGGTCCACTCCTCATGCTGCGGGAACAACAATCCAAAAAGGGCCACTCCAATGCACGCGCCCGGATAGGTGGCATGGGAGAGCGATTCGCTGAGGAGAGATCTTTTGCGGAGGAAAATAAGGACGCCCATTAAAGACGAGGCAAGACACATCAAAATGCACCCCCAGGTCGGCGCTCGCAAGACAGGATCGGTAAAAAAGTGGATCATAAGATGCCGCTGATGCTCTTCGCGGAAAGGTGCGCCGCTTCATCAAATAGAGCCTGGTTTTTCCCAAAAGCTTTTGCCAGATTGTTTCTCGTAAAAATCTCTTTCACAGGGCCGCATCCATGCAGTCTATTATTGAGAAGGAGCGCCCAATCAAAATATTCTTCAACGCTTGGCAAGTCGTGGTGGACAATAACGACCGTTTTTCCAAGTTCTTTCTGTTTTCGGAGGAGGGTCATTATCGCTTTTTCCGTAGCGAGATCCACTCCAGCAAAGGGTTCATCAAGGAGGAAGAGGTCGGCATTCTGGACGAGCGCGCGTGCGATAAAGAGGCGCTGCTGCTGGCCTCCGGAAAACTGACTGATCTGACGGTGTGCGTAGGCGCTTAAGCCCACCTGCTCAAGAGCTGCTCCGGCAGCCTCTCGATCGGCCCGTTTCAGTCCGCCGAATAAGCCCAGCTTTCCATAGCGGCCCATAAGAACTACTTCCTCAGCAGTGATAGGGAAATCCCAATCGACCGTTTCACGCTGAGGCACGTAAGCGACGCTTCCTGAAAATGAGATCTTTCCCGAAAGCGGTTTAACGAGTTTAAGCGCGGCTTTGAGAAGGGTGCTTTTTCCGGCGCCATTCGGCCCAATCAGTCCAACAAGGACTCCCTTCGGGATCTGAAATGAGACGTCCCAAAGAATCGAGGATTTTCCATAGTTAACGTTGAGCTCTTCAGCTTCTATTGCATATTGCATAAGTACTTCGCGATCGTGTCGGCGTTACGGTTCATCATTTCTAAATAAGAGAGCCCGCTCATTGCGTCTCCATATAAGGGCTCCGAGCAAACTCGGATTTCTAACCCAAGCTCTTTTCCCGCGGTAGCAATTTTTCGAATTGAATCTCTACTCACATTAGACTCGGAGAAAACTACAGTCACTTGGTTTATCCGCATGTAGTCGATGATTTTCTGAATGTCGCGCGGATTCAATTGCCCTTCCGGCGCCAATCCTTCCGGAGCTGCAAACCGTTCCGCCCAAGAGGTCTCGCCGGGATCTGCCAAATAACTGCGGGTAAAATAGTGGAAAGCGTCGTGGCTCGTGACAAGATATCGCTTATTAGCCGGGATATTTTGAATTTGAGATAGGACCTGCTTGTGAGCAGTTTCCATCTTCTCTAGCAATAGGGCTCCCCTTTCACTATAGAAGGCAGCCCCCTCTGGGTCGACAGCGCTAAGCTCCTGCACGATCGGATCAATCCCCTTTTGCCAAAGAGAAATATCCATCCAAATATGGGGATCGACCATCTCCCCTTTCTTTAAAATTCTTTCTGGGTAGGCGCCGCTGATCTTTTCCCCGATCGCTGTCGCCTTATCAGAACTTTTTAGAAGAGAAGACAAACTTGCCCCGTGCTCCAGGCCAAGTCCATTATAGAAGATATGATCGGCTCTTTGTAATTTCTCCCCATCCCCTTTCACGATTTCATAACTGTGCGGGTCGAGGTCGCCCTGGATCAAAACCAACCCATCCACTCTGTCGCCGCCAATCTGACCGACCAAGTCGCCGATTTGAGCTGTCGTTGACAAAACTTTAATCTTACCATCTTGCTTCATCCAATCAGATAAACGATTTTTAGATGGCTGGCAGGCCGCAAAAAGGAGCGGCGCCAATAAGATCAAAATAACTTTTTTTAATCGTGCCATAATATATCAATCCTCGAGAAGAAGATAGATTAGAATGTTCCAAAAAAGAAAAAAAGGAAAATCGTAGTTTCTTGCAAGAAAAGAAGGGCGGTTATATAATCCCCAAATAATTTGAGCTAAACCTCGTTATAGGTACACGTTCAAAAAGAAGATTGCAAATAAAACCCGATATAGGGTAAATCAAACAATCTGTTTAGAGAAAAATTTAAAAAATTCCGAGGAGAACTGATTCGCCTCGACAATGATTAGGAAGGAAACACATGGTCGCACAAAAAGAAGACAAAGGCTTCAAAGAAGTCGAAGAAGTTATTTCAAAAGCAATCAAAAGACTCGGCGCTAAAAAAGAAAATGAGCTCTGCAAATACCTTCCAATGAAGAGCGGAGGCTATATGCACCACTTCACATTAAGAAAAATGAAGCACAAACAACCTCAAGAATTAGCTAGTATTATCGAGCGCTTCGTTGTTAACTCTGACAGACCTGTAGTCATCGCTCCTAAGCAGCGCGCAGCTCGCGGATCCCGCAAGCGCCGCGACCACATGAATTTCACCCGCTTCCAATTAGAGCGCATGCTCAGCATCGCCCGTCTTGCTGGCGACAAAGAAATCATTACTATCCTGAGCCCAAAAAAATCACTTGCTAGCTGCAAGAGAGAGCTCATCCAAGCGATCCGCCACAATAAAGTAGAGCAGGAACTCTGGAATAGCTACTCAGAAGCCGTACAAGCACAGCAAATGCTCGCTAACGACCCAGCTTACGCAGCCCTCGCTCAGCTGTAATCAATTTTTTCCTCCTTTGTTTCATGCCCTCAAGGTCTCTATAATCTTGAGGGCAATTCATTTAAACGAGAGAACGCTAAACGCTAAACGCAAAACTGAAAAGCCCCCCTCCGCCAAAAAAAGTGTTTACGCATTTGGACTTGCATTTTATCGGAAATAGCTTATGATGTTTGTTTGGATAGGGACCGTAAAGGTTTAAATCGGACCTTTAACGATTGGTCCGAATTAATCCTTTACGGTCACGTAACATTAGTAACTTATTCTGAGGAAAATTGATGTCTCAACCCGCAACTAAAGAATTTGGAAGATGGCGGTCCTTTTTTTGGCCCGTTCACAAATTCGAGCTCAAAAAGCTTCTTCCAATGTTCTTATTATTCTTTTTTATCAACTTTAACTACACCATCCTAAGAGATACAAAGGACTCCCTCATCGTCACAAGCTCTGGCGCTGAAGCAATTCCTTTCTTGAAAGTTTGGGGCGTTCTCCCATTCGCGATCATCTTTATGATTGTATACTCAAAGTTGAGCAACGTGATGAGCAAACAAAAGCTCTTCATGTCAACTATCGCCTTCTTTGGACTTTTCTTCGCTCTGTTCCCAGTATTGATGTATCCTTACAGAGATACACTCCACCCAACAGATATCGCTGATAGACTCCAAGCTGTGCTACCAGTCGGTCTCGCTGGAATGGTCGCCATCTTCAAGAACTGGACATACTCTCTGTTCTACATCATGTCTGAACTCTGGGGCAGCGTAGCTATTTCTTTACTGTTCTGGGGATTCGCTAACGATATCACCAAAGTGGGTGAGTCAAAACGTTTCTACGCTCTCTTCGGTCTGGGCGCAAACTTGGCGATGTATCCATCTGGAATGCTGATCAAAAAATTTGCTGGTCTCCGCGACACACTCCCTGCTGGAGTCGATGCTTGGGGCGTAACATTGAATTACACTCTTGGAGCCGTCGTTGTAGCAGCTGGCTGCGTCATCGCAATCTACTGGTGGATCAATAAAGAAGTTTTGACAGATGCTCGATTCTTCGACCCGACAGAAGTGAAGAAAGCGAAGAAAGAGAAGCCAAAAATGTCTTTAAAAGACAGCTTCCTCTTCTTAGCAAGATCTCCTTACATCGGCTGCCTCGCGATCCTCGTGATCGCCTACGGCGTCGCAATCAACCTTGTTGAAGTAACCTGGAAAGGGCAGTTGAAAATTGCCTACCCAACCGCGATTGAATACCAAAACTTCATGGGCGGATTCTCCATGATGACTGCTACAGCGACCATCTTCATGATGCTATTTGTCGGCGGTAACGTCATCCGTAAATGGGGCTGGGGCGTTGGAGCCTTAATCACTCCTGTCGTTCTCTTGATCACAGGCGTTGGCTTCTTCTCTTCCGTCATCTTCCGCGAATCCCTCACTGGCTTCATCGCTATGATGGGAACTACGCCGCTGATGCTCGCTGTGGTGTTCGGTACTGCACAGAACTTCATCAGTAAATCTGCGAAATACTCCCTCTTCGACCCAACTAAAGAAATGGCTTACATCCCCCTCGATCAAGAATCGAAGGTTAAAGGTAAAGCAGCCATTGACGTAGTCGGCGCAAGACTCGGTAAAGCAGGCGGTTCAGTAATCCAGCAAGTTCTCATCGTTAGCTTAGGTTCATTGGCTGCAACAACTCCATACATCGCCGCGATTCTCTTCGGAATCATCGCTGCATGGATTCTTGCTGCACGCAACCTCAGCAAACGCTTTACAGAGCTCAATGCCCAGAAAGATGCTGAGCATGCTGCTGAACTCAAAGCTACTGCCGCTGCACCTGCAGCACCAGTAGCTGCCAAAGCGACAGCGCAGATTGGCAACTAGTTAGAATCCGGTAACGTATTCTAAAAAGGGCCTGGAGGAAACTCCAGGCCCTTTTTTTTTGTCCAGAAGTCGGAGAAGCCCCCATAGGCCTCAACCTATCAAAAATTAATACATGATTATTTCGCGCTTCGCGGTTATCCTTCCTCTCTAGTCTCAGCGTCTCGGGTTTTGCTTTGCCTC
>JANPFC010000005.1:0-13692 GCA_031423235.1 Chlamydiota bacterium
CAAATGCCAGGGGTAATATCGACATCAGTATATTGCCCCTGGCATTTGAATCGAAAATCGGCTCAAAAGAACCCGGAAATAGACGAACCTAAGTAATGAAAGAGGTCTGTTTTAATACATATCAAAGAGGAGTTTAAAGCTTTGGCGGAAGAGACGCTTCCGATCATATTCCTTCGCCTCGTCAATACAGATTAGGAATTCAGGAATATCGCCGGCCCGTTTATAGTACTCTTCCTGTCGGATGCAGCGAAGATCCTCAACAGGATCCCGAATGATCCGGGGAGTGATGAAAATGAACATCTCTGTGCTCACATCTCTGGATCTGGCCGTTCCGAAAAGCTTGCCAATGCCAGGAAGATCGCCCAAGAAGGGGATTTTTTCCCGCGTATCTTCTTCGATTTGCTGCCTTAGGCCTCCTAGAATGACTGTCTCGCCATCTGCAACCCGCACCTGGTTCTTCACGCTGCGGCGAGTCACTGGAGGACGATTATCTACCGAGATGATCTTCGTCGTATCGAATTCCAAGTTAGTGTCGAGAGAAACAAAGCCAGGACCCCCTTCCTCATCAGCCAAATGGATCGTCGGCGTCAGATTGATCGTGATACCATATTGAGCCCGTGTATAGGAGTCTTGGATGATGGTCCCTGTCGGAGAATTGAATGGGAATGCCCCGTTGTTGATCGAGATCTCCTCGACGATCGAAATTTGAGCCTCTGTCTGGTTGATCGCTAAAACAGAAGGGTTGGCCTTAATCCGGACATCTTCTTGGGCCAGGAGGAAGTTGAATTTCATATCGGCCGCAGGAAACTTTCCACTCGGCCGGCTAAAGATAAAGCTAAATAACCCGTTTCTAAATAGTCCCTTGTCATCAGGAGCTGAGTAATTGATCGACGTCTCTTTTTTGCCGCTAGCATTTGAGCCCAGCTGCAAGAGGCTAAACCCGATCTCCCGATTGTCTTTGAATTTCTTCTCGATCAGAAGGACGTCAAGCTGCACCATTCTTTTCGGCACGTCGAGTTTTTTCAAAAGAGTCTTAATCTTAGGAAGCTCTTCGCGCCGAACCACCATCAGGATCGAGGTTGTTTTACTGTCGACGATGAAGTTCCCAAAGGCAACCCGCTGGTCTTTATCATATATCCCTGGCTGGATGAACGGAGCCGTTGCGGGCAAGACCGGATTATATCCAGGTCCTGGGCACAGATAGGGCAAAGGGCATGGGTTTTCTGCAGTAGCCGGAGGAACTGGAGGAATTAGCGGAGGTCCTGGCGGCGGCGGCGCTACAGGAGTCACCGACGCTTCGACCTTCTTCTCGAAACCTGAACTCATTAGAGACTCATAGACTTGCCCTAAAACTTCGGCGATATCTTCTGGATTGGAGTGTTTGCAAGTATACCAGTAGATCACCTTCTCACCCGGATCTTCGAGCTGGGCTTCCATGTCGTTTAGGATTTTATGCGCCCGATCCACTGTCTCATTTTCGCCGATCAAGACTAGCCCCTGTGGGAGAACCATTGTGGATAGCTCATCCGCGCCAGTAGGATAATAGGTTGGCCGATTTTTGGTTCCCGTATCGGCGAAGACTGCTTTTAGAATTTTTTCCGCTTCTTGAGGAAGGATCTTAATTAAACTGACAATTCGGACGATTTTGCCCTGATTCTGCTCCCAAACAGCGTGATAAAGGCCGAGGAGCTTTTCAATTGTCTCGCGTCCCGAAACGATAGCCACTTTCGAGCCGATCGCCTGAATCATCGTCTGCTTCGGATCGGAAAATCGCTCAAAAAAAGACTGGATCGATCTGAGCTGCTCTGGCGGAGGGGAGAAGACGTAGAAGAGTCTCGAGTGATTCGCAAAAAGCTGCAGATCAGACTCTTTCGCAACAACCGCTTCAATCGCAGAGGGGTCCAATTTTAAGATGTAAAGCTGCTTTACAAATGGATTGAGCCTCTTTGCACCGACCCCATTTTGAGCCAGGATCATCTCGATCATCTCGCTCCAAGACTCGTGCGGAAGAGGAATGCCTGAAAAGAGGCTGATTTTCATTCCGCTTAACTCTTGCGGAATCACGTAGAGGAAATCGCTGGCCCCATATTCCATGATCAGCTGAGAAAGGGTCGTCTCGCCCACATCCCACATCGCATAGGGTTCATCATTTCGAGCGATTTCGTCGATGGAAGATCTTCTCCAGCTCTCTTCAAGGGAGCGGATTTTTTCACGCGCAACACGCACATCCGCGAGAAGCCCCTGATATTCTGCATCCCGTGCATCGCTCTGGCTGAGCATCTTCACCTGATCGAACTTGACCTGCAGATCGGACTTTAACTTGACGAGAGACTCGTTAAAAACAACAGCCCCTTCAACATCTGAAGTGAAAGGCTCTTCAGCAGAAAGAGATACGGCAAAAAGACAAAGGAATAGCCATCTCATTGACGACCCCCTCTCTTCAGCCCTTTATCGCCCATTTTCCTAGCAGACTGTGCGGGCATCTCTATAGAGACTACCTGCGTTCTGCCCGGATTAAAAAGGCGGCCCTGGATCATTTTCTGCCCTTGCTTTTGAGAAATTTGCTCTAGGATAAACAATTCACCGAACAGTTTCCCATTTAAAAAAGCATCTTTCTCATCTTTTTTTCTCAAAATCTTCCAGCGGCTGTTTGTTTTCAGGACCCAGTCGCCAGTTTTTAAGACCATGCACTGCTTTTCCAGCATGCAGCTGATTTGCTTTTCCGAGCGGATGCGGATGGAACCAAATAGATCTTCGCCCCTCATTTTAAACGGCGGGCCCACAGCAGAATTGAGAGAGATCCGGGTATGCCCCTCAGAGCCCCACCCCTCTAGTATCAATCCCCTCGGCATAGCGGACTGAATGCGGGCGATTGGCAAATCCTTCTCAGGCTTTTCCGATTTTTCCCATCTGTTCTCCTTCCAAACCAGCCATTCTCCCTCATGAATTTCCAATAAATCCAACGTGCCAATCTCGAGCCTTTCCCCAGACTCTGCCGTTACACGGAATTGATCGCGCCCCCACCATTTGGCCTCTGCGAGGAGCCGAAATGGAGAACCTTCGCCAAATTCCTGAGCTCCTTGAATGGGACAATCTTGCCCAGAGACGACAAAACTGCCAGCATCGATCTTTGCCCCATCTAAAGTGGTGATAAAACCTTTCCCCTCAATTTGTCCGGAAGCAAGTGACAAATCGATCCAAAACATCGACTGACCCTTCGCGAAGCCAAGCCGATCTCCCTGAAACTCAAGATCCAACCTGCAAGGCAATACAACCCGTTTCGATTCCCCGCTGGATTTCATCCGCACTAATAAGCGGTTTCCATCAACCATCCCATCCGGCCTTGGCGGATCGAATGAAAAAGTCATTTCTCCATGAAAATCGGGGATTGATAAACCAGGAGCATCTCCTTTGAGACCCAAATTAAATGAGTAAGGCGCAGATTCGATTTTCTTCTCTTTTCTCTCGCGCCCCATCACGGAGGGAGAATTCAATCCGTTCATCGTCCATATGAAGGGGAGAGCAAATAAAAAGCCTACGCCCAAAACTCCCGCGCCAATCCACGCAATCCTCTCAGGGAAAAAGTGTAAAACGCTTTGGCGAGCCATCGACCCCTTTGGAATTCTATTGTTTAAAAGCGAAAGTATGGATCGATCGCCCTTAAAAATCAATCAACTACCTCCACCTTGATTAGAAGAGTGATTGCAAATAATTATAATAAAGTATTAAATATGCTTAAGAGGCAATCTATTCTAAAGATAGAGGCGAGGGAGAATCTTATGGCTAAGAACATCATGGATAAAATCAAAGAGGGCGTTTCTGTCCAGGAAGTAGAAGATTTTGCCCGAAAATATACCACCGAAGTTTTTTCGGTTCTTGCGATCGTGATCGGTTCGATCTCAAGTATGTACGACTTCTTTACGGGTCCCAAGATGACCATCGCATTTTTGGCGATCGGCGTCATCCTCGGGGTGTTTTTCCCAGCGCCTGTTGAGAAAGGCTTGAAACAGTTTTTCAGCTTTTCCTACAAGCAGGAGAAAATGACCCAAATGATTTTGGGCCTTGTGAAGATCGTGGTCGCACTATTCATTCCGTTCATCTTGTTTGGCTTTATCGGCCTGCTTGCAGGAACATCGTACCACTACTACACACGCCATGCACAAATCATGAGCGAAAATAGACCGCAGAAATCAAAACGCGGCTCTAGCGACGACGAACACGACTAGAGAAACGCAAAACGCAAAACGCTGAATTCAAAATGCAAAACTAGAGAGTTTTCTTTCTCTCGGTTATGTATTGGGTCAGGTTAACTTGTTTCTCGGAGAAGCTGCCCAAAAGGGTGTGAGCGAGGCGAGTGTCGGTTTGTAGGAAGCTTTCTAGCTCTTCCCAAGCCGCCTTTTCGCCAGGTCGGTTTTTCAGCTGCTGCTGAAGACAAGCAATTCTAAGTAAGTTGTGAACATAAAGGAGAGACCCTCCTTTCTGTTCCGTAAGAAACGAATTTCCCATCTGTTCTTTTAGTGCCACCGCATTCTCAAGAGCCTGCTGAAAACCGCCTTGCTCAATCAAGAGGCTCGTCTCAGCATAGGTCATGTGGAAAGGAGCGTCTTCTTTAACGCGATTCAGGGAACGGTTAGCCAGCACAAGAGCTTCATTAATCTTGTCAGTATTAAGTAATTTTTGGGCAATGGATGCTTCGTATTTCTTTTGGAGTGCTGGAACGGAGCGAATAGCCTCCTGCATGCTCTGATACAGTTGGTCGTCCTGGGGCGAGGCATCCCAACTCGAGAAGGCCGCTTCAGCAGCCGCGTAGGTCAATGCATTGGGGCCAGACTGGAAATATCCTATAAGAATGGCCACCCCAGCTATCACCGAAGCCGACCCGACTGCAATCTGTTTTTTCCGTTCTGAGAGATTTTGGATCCAATCGATATTCATATAATTCCTACAGGTTAAATGGAAATTCTATCTAGTCGCTCTTTTCCTCACAATCGTTATTGCTAAGCACCTTTGAATACACCTGCTCCATTTGATCAAGTGTGTGGGCAAGGGTGAATTGATCCAATACAAGCTGCCGCGCCCTCTCGCCGCACTGCTGTCTTAAGTTCAGATTATTTTTCATCGACAAGACCGCTTTGGCCACCTCTTGAGGGGCATGCGGCGCCACATTGAGCCCTGTGACGTGCCCGATGCACACTTCGCCCAAGCCCCCTGTCCGCGTCGAAAGGAGCGGCTTGCCGAGATAAGCAGCCTGCAGTATGGCCTGCGAGACCCCTTCATGAGCGGTGCTGAGAAGGGTAAAGAGATCTAGCGCAGCGAGAGCTGGAAATGGGTTATCTAGGTGGCCGGTAAAATGGACGATCTCATTTAAGTTTAACTCTTGGGCAAGTTTTTTGTGCCTTTCTGCATGGCCGCCGCCAATAATGACCCACTTCAGTTTGGGGGTATTTCGGAGTAGGTTGGCCGCATTTAATAGATCATCGATCCCCTTCCAAGAACGCATAAAACAAGCTGTTCCTACAAGAAAGTCATCGGGAGATACACCGATGCTCTTCCGGAACTCTTCAGTTTCAAGTGGAGTAAAGCGGATTTTATCAGGGTCGACCCCGGTTGCAATCGAGCGGCAAAGGGAATCGGCTTTACCCGATTGCTCGGAGATCATGGGCAAAATGGATGAGCAGGTAGTCACTACGAAATCGGCTAGCTTCCCATAAACCATCCGGCTGTTCCAACCCGGTTTGATCGGGGTGGAGAGATGGCGTGTTCGAACAACCGTTCTCCGCCCAATGCGCGCGGCAATCCCCCCGATCCAGCTATCGAGGGAGGAATGGGTGTTCACAAGCTTTATCTGGTGCTTACGCATAATAGAGAGGAGCTGAAAGAGGCAAATAGGCCATGCAGGGCGCCGAAAGTTCACTTCATAGATGGTAAATCCTGCATTTCGACCCCTCGCAACCAATCCGCCCCCTTTAGTCACAGCCAAGATGACTGTATGACCGCGCGCGCGCATCCCTTCCGCTTCGCGAAGAATCCGAATCTCTTGCCCGCCCCAACCTGCTGAAGCTTCCAAGTGTAAAATATTCATAATTTCAAAATTCTCCGGTGGCCTGATGAAAAGGGCAGTTCAGCTAGTTCGCTTAAGTCCACCCATCGATATCCTTCAATATTTAGTGATATCGAAGCATGAAATCTAAATGGGTAGAGCTGCGCCTTGTATCTTGTGAAAGTATGAACGACTTGGGGGAGTTTTTCTACCATTTTGGCTTTCAAACCGAACTTCTTTTGAACTTCCCGAGCCATTTTCAATAAGGGCCAAATGTCATTTCCCATTTCAAAATAGGGAAATTCATAGAGATCTGCCATTACTTTTCCCATCTCCCCTTTTTTAACCAGCACTTTGCCGTCCGCTTCCAGCCAAATTACCGCACGCTTGAGAAGGATCGTCTTCTTTTCCTCATTTTTGATCGGCAGCAACTCGGCTCTATCCTTGCCCTGGCAGCTCATTTGCAATGGGCACGACTCGCAGCGGGGTTTTGGGGTGCAGACTGTCGATCCCAACTCAATGAGCGCCTCAGCTGTAACCCAAGGTTCGGTTGGGTCTAAAATGGCCTCAGCCTTTTCTGAAATAAGCCTCTTAACCGCTTGCCTACCCACGTTTTCTTCAATTGAAAAATAGCGGGCTAAAACACGAGTTACGTTTCCGTCGACTGCCGCCGCCCTCATCCGAAATCCGAAACTCAGGATTGCCCCGATAGTATAGGGGCCGAGACCTTGAATGGTCATTAGATCAGCGCGCGCAGATGGGATTTGACCGCCAAAACTTTCGAGGATCTGCTTTGCCCCCTTATGGAGGTTGCGCGCCCTACTATAATAGCCTAACCCTTCCCAAGTTTTAATCACGAGCTCAAGGGGGGCTGCGGCAAGTGCAGTAATATTTGGGAAAAGGGCCATCCACCGTTCGAAATAGGGGATCACCACACTGGCTCTTGTCTGCTGAAGCATCACCTCAGAAATCCAAACCTTGTACGGGGTCGGATCCACACGCCAAGGGAACTCCCTCCGATTCTCCAAAAACCACTCATGCAACCCTTTCATACCATCGATTATGACATAACAGGGTAAAATTCGGCCAAACCTCCCATTTAACCATACACAACCCACTCAGTATAATTCACATAGAAAAGTGCTACCGCAAATAGCATTTTACAATGTAAAATGCTATTTGCTATGGCAGATTACACAGAACGGTCAATGACCCCCTCCTCTGAGAGCTACTTCTTGCTGGGCCCGCGAGGGACCGGAAAGTCGACCTGGCTACTCAAGAATTACCCAACCGCAACGCGGATCGATCTTCTTTTAGGAGAGGAAGAGCGGAGATATAGCGCTTTTCCGGAAAGAATTCGTGATGTAGTTGCAGAGATGAAACCCGGACAAACGCTCATTCTAGATGAGATCCAAAGGGCACCCAATCTCCTGCCGGAAATTCACGCCCTGATAGAAGAAAAACGGGGGATCCAATTCATCATGACTGGAAGCTCCGCAAGAAAATTACGTAGAACTGTAAGCGATCTCCTTGGCGGGAGAGCTCTTCTTCATCAGATGGGGCCATTTCTCGCTTCAGAATTAGGTGAGAAGTTCTCCCTATCCAAAGCTTTAAAGGTGGGGCTAATTCCGTTAATTTGGGAATCTCAAGATCCCATTAAACGCCTTGGAGATTATTTAACTCTCTACTTGCGCGAAGAGGTGCAAGCCGAAGGATTAGTTCGTCAAATCACCGACTTTGCCCGATTTTTAGAAATTGCCAGTTTTTCTTACGCTTCCATTTGGACGACAATGGATATTAGCCGCGAGTCTAGCGTAAAAAGGGCCACAGTTGATAATTATCTTCAAATTTTGGAAGATTTATTACTTGCTTTTACGATCCCTGTATTTTCCCGAAGAGCAAAAAGGCGGCTGATTTCCCATTCTAAATTCTACTTTTTCGATGTTGGGATTTTTCGAGCGCTTCGGCCTCGGGGGATTCTGGATGTTGAAAGCGAGATTGAGGGGGGCGCACTAGAGGGGCTAGTTGCCCAACATCTTCGGATATGGACGCTAAACCAGAAAGAAAAGCATTCTCTTTCCTTTTGGCACACTGCGACAAAACTCGAAGTGGATTTTGTTGTCTACGGCCCCAGAGGATTTTGGGCCATTGAAGTAAAACGGTCCATGAATTTATCGCCCGACGACGTCAAAGGGCTTGCAGCTTTCCAAGAGGAGTATCCTGAAGCGAAATGTTTGATTGTCAACATGGGCAAACGCAAAGAAAACTACCGGGGGTTTCCTGTCATTCCAGTGGAGGAGTTTCTTCTTCGTCTTTCACCAGATAGCTCGATTTATGAATAGCGGTCTGATTTACGATGATTCGCGCCACTTTCTCGACCACTTGGCCCCCCTTTGCGCCCTTCTGAAATGGCCCCTAATTCTATGCGAATCTTTTCTTGCAGATCTAGCCAGGGTCCACTACCCCGATCTAGAAGTCATCGAAATCCCCCTTTGGGATCTAAAACTTCCCGAAACAATTGTCACTTGCGATTCGCAGCCGCTCCTCCGAGCTGCCTTCCCAGGACAACGAACCAATAGCCTCTGGCTGCCTCACGGCAACTCCGATAAAGGGTGGAATACCCCTTTTTTTGAAGCGATCCGCGAAGATAAAGCGGCCCTCGTCTACGGCCAAAAAATGATCGACTTCATGGCGGCAAAAAATGTATTTCCAAAAACCATTCGGATTGGAAATTTTAGATTGGAATATTCTCTTAAAACCAGATCCTCCACCACCCTGCCCAAGGGGCCGAATTTTCTCTATGCACCCACTTGGGACGACGATGAAAATAACTGCTCTTTTTGGAAGGCCTTTCCGCTCCTTGCAAAGCAGTTGCCGGATAAGTGTAATTTACTCGTCAAACTCCATCCGAATACCCTCCGCAAATTTGAACCAGAACTTGAAATCCTTATGGGCCGCTATGCGAGGCAAAAAAACATCCATTTCCTATCTGACTCTATCGAGATCTACCCGCTATTAAGCCGTTGCGACGCCTACATCGGAGACATGTCATCAATCGGCTACGATTTTCTGAAATTCGACAAGCCCATGTTCTTCCTCAACGCAAATCCAGCCCTTCCCCTTCACAAATGTGGAACAGCAATAGATGCAAAAATCTTCGACTTTTCCCTGAAAGACAACTTCGCCTTCCAGAGAAAAGAGTTATACGCATACACTTTCGACTCAAACCCCAACTGGAAAGAAGAAATTTATGCGTTGTGCGGCACTTAACACCGGCCCCGACTTCCATCTCCTCGACCACATCGCTCCTCTAGCAGAGCTTCTGAACATGCCTCTGATCACAACCGAAGAGCTCAACACCGCATTGGCCAAGCGGTATTACCCCCAAGTTAAAGTTCGCTATATGCCCGATCTGGAATTCCGTCTCGGAGAAATCGCAGATGAATTCGACGTCCTCTTTGAGTGCAAATATTGGCTGCCCCATTTAAAAACACTCTTCCGCCAGCTCTTTAAGAAGGACATGCGGCTTGTCTTTTGTCCTCACGGACAATCTGATAAAGGCTATCGAACCCCTCTACTAGCCCCCTACGCCGAGCAAGATGCGGTACTTGTCTACGGCCCGCTCATGCTCAATATGCTGAAGGAACTCAATGTCCCCATTCCGAAACATGCGATGGTCGGCAATTACCGGTTAGATTTTTATCGCAAACATCAAGCCTTCTACGACGATCTGGCGGCTCAGGAGATCCCCATTGATCAATCAAAACGGACTCTTCTCTACGCTCCTACATGGAACGATGCCGATGGGTCCAGCTCATTTTTTACTCACGGGGGCCAAGTGATCAAGCAATTGCCCCATGATTGGAACCTGATCATCAAACTCCACCCTCTCATAGAGCAGCGCAATCCTGCAGAATTCTATTCCCTATCTGGCCTTGCGGAAAAGAAACCGAACCTGTTTCTCGTCCACGAATTCCCCCCCGTGTACCCGCTACTCGCCATGGCCGATATTTATCTGGGAGACCACTCTTCAGTCGGATACGATTTTTTAAGCTTTAACCGCCCCCTCTACTTTCTCCCGACAAAGGCTCCAGGAAGACTCCACTCATGCGGACCGACCCTCAATCTGAGCCAAAACATCTATAGCCAACTTGAAAAATCATCTAAAGACCATACCGCTCTCTACCAATATGCTTTTAGTGAGAAACGGGATCACATTCTAAAGGAAATCCATTCATGAGCCAGCCATTACAAGCAGCAACCGCCTTATCACCGCGCCCCCAAATCGAAAGAACCAGAACAAGTGGATCGGGGGCCGCAGCCTCATCTGCTATACAAACCATTTTTGCAGAAGCCGCTAGAGGCAGCCAGCCCCTGGCCCTATCAGCGCCAACAACTGTTGTACCAAGACGCGCAGAAGTCATAGTGCCGGCAAAGGTAGTTCGTTTAGAAGATTGGCGGCTCTGTGGCAGAAGCGGAAGGGTCCTCTATTATCACATGCCTGAACATTTAGGCATTTTTGCTATCGATGTGAGAGCCAATTTCGTCTCTCAGTGGCTTCCCTTTGCATATAAACGGAAAGTTTATGCTCCAAACCCACATAAAAATTATGAATTCTGTTTAGGAGAGATGATCACTCCCAACCGTAATATTAATTTTGAGCCAGAGAGCGCTCCGGACGATACGATCCCCCATATGATCGTTGATTTCACCATCAGCACATCCCTTTTTACGGGAGCTCCCAACCCTTCAGTTGATAGAAGACAAATTTGGCCTGCATAAAGCGCACCCTCGGCCCTTATTGATAAAAATTCTACTTTATGAAATAACCGTTCCTCCTACTTAAAATTTTGAAGGAGATTGTTATGAAAATTAAGAATTTTGTCGTTTGGAGCCTTCTTTTCCTGATCTCATTCGCGCATGCCGAAGAGGGGGCAAAGAAAATCTACGTTGAACCTAACCAAATTGAAATCATGAAGGGTGGGATTTTAGCCCATATTGATGGTGAAGAGAGGCCTATCGCTGGGAAAACACTTTCCTTCGATGAAAATGGAATGTATATTAAAGAATGGAAAGGGCCCTGCTGGCTCCATGATTTATGGTGTAATCGATGTGGTGGATGCGGCGTGTTATTTTGTCCCATGAACTGTTCATGTTACGACTAGTACTTTATTTGTCTGTCCTTGTTGCCGGCTCTATTTGCGCTGAGCAGCAGCCTGCTGTCTTCTCTTCAGAAAAAGTATTAGAAACCTTCTTCAAGGACCTATTTGAAAAGACAACTGCAGGTTATGTCCTTTATGGAGAGAAACCAGTCGATCTAGAGACCTTTCCTGAAAGAGAAAGAACCATTCCAGGCACAGTGGAGCGGCGTAATGCAGTAATAGGAGGGTTGGGATTAAGATGCTGGAATCGCATTTCTCCTCCGCCGAATGGGAAGTATCTTTTATTAAGCTCGCATGACAACGACGGATGGGAGGTTCTCTTAATCAACCGGCCAGCATTTATTGATGCTGTTAGAAAAAACATGCTTCTTTTTGAATACAAGATGGGGATAGGTTCGACTCCAGAAGGAGTACTAGATAACCTGATTTCTGAAGGATTTGAGGCTGTGTTTAAAGAAAACATAGCCTTGCAAGGGATCGTTTTGGGATATGGCGCTGAAAATGCTATCTGTTATGAGAGCGGTATATCGTTTAAAAAGCGATTGGAGCCAAAAGTAACACCTCCTTTCCAAATCCCAACAGGGCCTAAGAACCCTGAAGATATGGTAGAGAAACTGAGGGCTGAAAAAAATTGGGCAAAAAGTGAAGTTCAGAACCTAACTTTCTATAAGCCTTCGGAAAAAAATGATCGGCTGAAAATCCCCTTTAGTTTTTTGAAAAATTCAAAAAAATCTAAAGAACTCATCAATTCCTACAAAAAATATCAAAACGCTCTTGATCTAGTTCTCTCGAAGACAACTTTTTTACGGGAAGTTCTTAATCGGTTCGGGATAAAATTGGAATCCTTAACTGATAGGGCGATTTCTTCTAATGAACTTAAGGATTTTTTTAATGCCGATGAACGGCAACGTTTGCCAGAACTCGTAGCGCAAACCCTATGCAATACTTTTCCTGATCAATTATCCCCTGCATTTATTGAAGGGATGAGAGCAGCCGAAAAAGGGGAATTTGCTCAATCAGATATCAAATTTCTAGACATTCTCTGGAAAATGGAGTCAGGGCGCGTTTTCTTCCGTGATCTTTCGGCTCAAGGAAACATTCAATGCATTGTTCCAAATAAACTCTATTTTAGAACTCTAAAACATTCGGAGTCTGAGGAAGTTCTAACGATGTTTCATAATGAGGTCCAACTCCATTACTTGTTGGAAGATTCAGAAGGACGCCCTTTGGTTGGAAGCTATCAACTGAAAGAAGCGCCAAAGATAGAATTATCCAAAATGATTCCTGGGTTTTCGCATGGCCTTTTGGGCATGAGAAAAGGAGAGATCAGGGAAGTTTTCATCCATCCAGATTTTGTATATGGAAGAGACAATGATTTTGGAAATGGAAATGAGGTTAAAGCAACTGTAGAATTGATTGATCTGAGCAAGCCGGCCGAGACACCCTGTTTCCCGTTTCTAAAGCCTTTCGATGTAGCTAACTACGCACCAGATATCCTTACCTATTCTGATTTCAATAATTTGCAAAATAAGCACGCTTACGCCTGTGGTGTAAGGTCTTGGAGCTATTACAAAAAAGCCTCAGATCTCATCACTCTCAATGCGGTTCTAGAAAAATTACAGAATCGCTCCAAAAAATCGCTCTCCGATTCAGAAAGCGATCTGCTGCTAAAATTCGAATGGTTAGGAATCGTAAACAAATGAGATAGTCAACAGAAGACAGATTTGGCCTGCATGATGTAAACTCGCTCCTTTTAAAAAGGAGCCGACTTATGAAACTGATACCTATTTTACTCGCCGCACTACTCCCATTTCTTTCAGCTGACGCTGTAAGTCAAGACGTACCCAAACTCACTTTGAGCGCCTCTGCAACCATCATGAAACCTTCAGATGAGCTGCAACTCAAAATTGGAGTGGTCACTCTCGGCTTGACAGCTGAAGAGGCTCTCGCAGAAAACAATTACAAAATGCAAGGCGTAGTTGCCAATTTGGAAAGTCTAAATCTCACCAAAGGCGATTATGAGACGAGCCATTTTTCGATCAACCCAACCTATACTCCCTATCCGAAAAATCCGCCGGAGAATTGGAAGCCAAGCATCAACGGGTATGAAGTGACCAACACAATTCTGATCCACACGCCGAAACTCGATATGGCTGGCAAAATCATCGATATGTCTAATAGAGCTGGCGCCAATAGCATCACCGACATCAAGTTTGGTCTCCGCAATTCGAGGGATTATTGGACAGAAGCGCTAGCAGCAGCTGGCAGCGATGGCTTTCTCTCGAACGTTTTCGTAATGAGTACTCTGTAATTTTTCGTGTCCCATATTTGTCCTGCTCAATAGTCGGAAACACCCCTTTGCCGCTCCCGCAGATTGAAAGCGCTTCGGAATACTCCGGTCGGGAAAGTTGAGGCAAGCCTCCGCTACCAGAAGAACTCGTTTATGAACTCGGGGGTCGAAGAAGAGTTTAGATGGCCACTGTTTTTCAA
>JANPFC010000006.1:0-1936 GCA_031423235.1 Chlamydiota bacterium
GAATAGCCTTTGAATTTACTATCCATTCTTACTACAAACGACAAAAGAGTATCAAAGCATCCAAGACAAAATAGATCAGCTATATGAACGCTGGGAACAACTCGAAACTAAAACCAATTCGATACAGAGGTGCTTACCGCATTGCGTTAATGCGTGCAAATTATGTTGGAATCCCAAGGACTTTGAATTCTTCACGCGGTGTTTAGTCAGCGTCGCAGAAGCAATGCGTTAAACTTCAAGGCGCAACACATTTACTTAAACAAGATTCGTAGGCGATGTCCCGAATCCCGTTAGGGTTGGTGTGAGGTTCATTTTTGAACCGAGCTCCTTCTACGCTGTCTTCACCTGAAGATCAAGAGTTCCTCCGAGCGCCAGGATGAGTTTCACCCCATCGTTGTAGCCCCTTACCCGTCTCATTTTGCTTCGATGCGAGCAAATGCTCGCTGCCATCCATCGCAACAGCTGTGTCTTGTCACGTTGCCAGTTGGTTATGCGATTTGTTTTTCTTCGCACAACGCTGAATAGGCTTTCGATCATATTTGTGGTGGATAGTGAGCGTCGCAACGTGCCACTGATTCCGAGTGAATGAAGTGTTAGAAGTTCCTGCCCAACTTCTTTCATTGAGCCTTCTGCCTCGATGCTTATCGTCGATAGCCACTGTGTGAACGAGTCGAGCTCTTTTAGAGCATCCGCATAATTGACAAGGTTCATCAGTTTTTTCATTCGCCATTGGATCTGGCGATGGCAGTTCTGCGGGGCGTACTTGAGGAGATTTCTCAGCTTGTGAATCCAGCACCGCTGGGTGAGCAACCGGTCTCCAAAAACGTCAGAGAGCCCCTTTCTGAGAGCTTTTGAGCCGTCTATGAGGGCAAGTAACTTCTCACAGTGGAGAGTAAACCCTCTTTCGATTATCGACGATAGGAGATCTTTTACCACCTCAGAGTTCTCAGTATTGCCCTCTCGAATGCCCAAAGGAATCTTTTCTAGTTTGGGTGTGATACCTAAAGCCCCAATGATCGTTCGGCCCTGAAACTCGATTCCATCAATAGCTATTCCAATAAAAGTGTGTTCCTTGAGACTGGCGTGGTTGATTTCATCAAGATGCTCTTGGCTAGCCCTCTTGAAGGCTCTCGATACGCTAGATTTCTTAATACCCAGCTTAGTTGAGTAACTCGAAATCACCGAATCGTAGTTTCTAGTGGTCACTCCTTTCATCATTCTATCGGCGATATGACCATCGAAAAGGTCAACATCCTGAAGCTTTGTAAGTGTTTCAAGCTCCTGTTCACCTTCGTCGTTGCGAACACGGGGACGTTTGATCGGATACTTTGCTCCATCAATTAAAATGCTGCTTTGTTCGCTCCCGCCTCGATAGAGAAGCTCGCCCTGCTTTCTCTCAAATGGACGACCGCAACGAAGCCCAATCTCTTGCTCCAATAACTCCATGCCAAGTGACAGCGCTGCAAGCCGACCTCGCTCCACCAACACTTTCTCAATGTCTCGGCTGGTTAAAAAACCAGGATCTAAGATTCTTTGACGGATTGATTCAATGTTTCGTACTTTTGCCATGTGGGGTCTCCTTTATGTTGATATCCGGGATTATCCCGGACGGAACCCCACATTTTCAAATCCTAACGGTTTATGGGACTAGCCCTACAAAAAGCATGAGACTTGTAATTTGTATTGCATTAACTCTATCAGGAATTCCATTGATCGCTGATCCAGAGTTAATAAAGTATTTGGAATGTATTCAAAAGTTAGCGCCCTATTCACAGGGAGCAGGGGTCCTGATTCCTGCAGCATCAGCGGAAGTGAGCGGAATCGTCTTTCCTGGACAGCTATCAACACAGGTTTTTTGGGGGACAGGAGAAGGATTTCGAATCAATTCCAAGTCCTGTGAACCGCACGTCGACGCGAATGCCAAGGACCTGCTAAA
>JANPFC010000007.1:0-2082 GCA_031423235.1 Chlamydiota bacterium
TGATTTTGAGCCGCGCGAAAACTCGCTATAATCGACGATCGTAAACTGGTCAATATTAGAAATATGAACCAGTTTACGATCGTCGATTATAGCGGTTTTGGCGCGTTCAAAATTCCAAGTTTCAAACCGAGCGCAGTATAACAGCTCAATAAGTTGTCAAAATAAACCACTTCCGTTATTTCTTGAGACAAAGGAATACGGAAGTGTCTCTTAAAACCTATCAAAAGAAACGAAATCTAAAGATCTCCAAAGAACCTGCTGCAAAGGTGCGTAAGAAGCGCGCTGCCATTTTGCATTTTGTCGTGCAAAAACATGCGGCTACAAGGCTCCACTATGATTTCAGGCTTGAAATGGATGGGGTGCTGAAGAGCTGGGCGGTTCCTAAGGGGCCTTCGATGAATCCGGCTGATAAGCGGCTTGCTGTGCAAGTAGAGGATCATCCTTACGACTATAAGGACTTCGAGGGGATCATTCCAGAGGGGTATGGGGCGGGGGCGGTGATCATTTGGGATCAGGGAACCTACACGATCGATCTGATGAAGAAGGGGTCTATCCACCTTACTTTGAAGGGTAAGAAATTAAAAGGGGCTTTCACACTGGTCAATTTCCGCGAAAATAATTGGCTGCTGATCAAAAAGAAGGACAGGTATGCCTCGAGTAAGGACATCACTTTAAAAGATCGTTCGGTCGTTTCTAAGCGCAAGCTAGAAACTCTTGTAAATGAGTTCAAAAAGGGATAAACTTCTCCCCCTCAAAAATGAGGATTTTATGTCTGCTGTATTACAAGTTTCCCGTCCATCGATTTTCCCCCTTTCCCCAGAGCTGGCTACAGAATACGTTGGTGTAAAGAGTCAAATTGCTCTTCCCCACGTCCAAATAGCAGATATTGCCCGGACAATCGGCCAAAAAATAGGCCAGGGCGGTAATGGTGTCGTTTACACTGTGAACGGATCAATGCCGCAAAGAGTATATAAAGTCATCCCTAGGGACCAATTGGCGAGAGGAAATCAGATTCGCATTTCCGAAATTGCTGCACGGCTCGGTGTCGCTCCTGTTTTTCATGGCGCTTGCTTGGTAAGCCAAGGAAAAGATCAGTTCGTTTTTATCGAGATGGACCATGCGGGAAAATCGCTATTCCGTTGGATGGAAGATTTGGCTGAAGAGCCCGATTTAAGCAAAGCGGCGTTGATAGAGGAGAGCAGCTCCCAAAGGGCGAGGAATAAGGCGATGAAAGAATTGTTAGAGAAGAAAGACGATGAGTCTGGAATCATTGTCGTTGCCCTTGATCAAACAGCATCTGTCTCCATGGAAGCGGCTGTCGATAAATTGTATAAATCCAGAGAGGAGTTTTTCTTTGGTCTTTTCAGTGCACTCAAAAAGCTCGCGGAAAACAAGATTGTCTATACCGACACCAATTGCGCGAATCTAATGCCCGATCTAGAAAATGGGCTCAAATTGATCGATTTTGATTCGGCAACTCTGGTGGGCTCTTCTTCAGAGGCTGTGGCGAAGATGATGCAAGCAATGTACAACCAGTTGCATTTTAAAGATTTTTGCGCTCTAAAAGACCTATCTGCTAAGAGCCAAGAATTGATCAAATGGTTTGAAGGACTAGAATTTGAGTGGGCTATGGCGCAGTGGCAGCTATAACTCCGCCGCCAAGACAGATTTCGCCGTTGTAGAAGACGATCGACTGGCCAGGGGTTGCGGCTCTTTGCGGCTCATCGAATGCAACAAGGCCAGATTCGTGGAGCGTGCAGGGGGTGTCTTGCTGGCGATAGCGGATTTTGGCTGTGCATCGGAATGGAAACATAAGCGGCGCTTCAGCAACCCAGCTAATATCGGGGGCTATGAGTTCTTTGCTAAATAGAGCCGGGTTATCGGCGCCTCTTGCAACGAAGACCACATTGCGGTTCTGATCCTTTCCAACAACATACCACGCGTCTCCTTCGCCTCCAAGGCCCATCCCTTTTCTCTGTCCGATTGTATAGAGCGCAGCTCCATCATGGCGGCCCACTACTTCTCCGTCGGGGGTTTCAAAATTGCCAGGCTGTATGCCGATGTATTGCGTTAGGAAGGGGC
>JANPFC010000008.1:0-4550 GCA_031423235.1 Chlamydiota bacterium
ACAAAAGGTACATTAGACCT
Organism: Chlamydiota bacterium; assembly: GCA_031423235.1. Taxonomy (GTDB): domain Bacteria; phylum Chlamydiota; class Chlamydiia; order Chlamydiales; family SM23-39; genus REEB52. Next base: position 21 of record JANPFC010000008.1, read on the forward strand.
CTTGCAACCTTATGGTTTCGTCTTTTTCCGGGATTATTTTGGCCTATTTTCGATCAAATGCCTGGGGCAATATACTGTTGTCGATATTACCCCTGGCATTTGAATCGAAAATCGGCTCAAAAGAACCCGGAAATCGACAGAACCTTAGATATGCAAAAGGTCTGGAATGTGGAAATATCCAAAAAATTTTGACGTCTTAGTGATTGGTGCTGGCCACGCAGGCTGCGAGGCTGCGCACGCATCTGCACGCATGGGTGCAGAAACGCTCCTTCTCACCATGAATTTAGACACCATTGGCAAAATGAGCTGCAACCCATCGGTTGGCGGCACAGCCAAAGGGCATATCGTCAGAGAAATCGACGCGCTTGGCGGCCTCATGGGCAAAATAGCCGATCGGCGAAGCATCCAATTCCGGATGCTCAACGCATCTAAGGGCCCCGCAGTCAGATCGCCCCGCTCGCAGGCCGATAAAGCCCTTTACGCCCTCGAAATGAAGCAGCGCCTCGAGCGGACAGACCATCTAGAAATTAAACAGGGGACCACCGAAACTCTCCTTGTCGAAGGGGGCCGAATCGTCGGTGTAACCACTCAAGAAGGGATCGAATACCGCGCTCAAACCGTGATCCTCTCATCGGGAACCTTTATGCGAGGACTCCTGCACATTGGCCAGACCAATTTTTCCGGCGGCCGAGGCGGAGATAAAGCCGCCATGGGCCTTAGCCCAAGTCTTGAGGCATTGGGATTCCAATTAGGCAGGCTGAAAACAGGCACCCCGCCCAGAATCAACCGGAGAAGCATCGACTTTTCTAAGTGCGAAGAGCAGCCAGGAGATGTTGGGGTCCGATTCTCCTACGACGAGCCTGAAGAGCGGATGCCCCAGATCCCGTGCCACATCACCTATACGACTCCAGAGACCCACGAAATCATCAAACAGAACCTCCACCGCTCTCCGATGTACGGGACCGGCACGATTAAGGGCGTAGGCCCCAGATACTGCCCATCGATCGAGGATAAAGTAGTCCGCTTTGCCGACAAGGATCGGCACCAGCTCTTTTTAGAGCCGGAAGGGCTCACTACCGAAGAGGTCTATGTCAACGGGATCTCCTCCTCCCTCCCTTTTGATGTACAGCTTGGCCTGATCCACTCTTGCGTAGGCCTAGAGAGAGCTGAGATCATGCGGGCCGCCTATGCGATCGAATACGACTATGTGAAAAGCGATCAAGTTTACCCGACGCTTGAGACAAAGCGGGTCGAAGGGCTGTTTCTCGCAGGGCAAGTCAACGGGACAACCGGTTACGAAGAGGCCGCTGGGCAAGGACTCGTGGCTGGAATCAATGCAGCTTGCAAAGTCCTAAATAAGCCCCCATTCATCATGAAACGGAGCGATAGCTACATCGGAGTCATGATCGATGATCTGATCCGGTTTGATCTCTCCGAGCCCTACAGGATGTTTACAAGCCGAGCCGAGCACCGCCTTCTCCTCAGACAAGACAATGCCGATCTCCGTTTACGCCCCATGGCCTATGAACTCGGGATGATTTCCCGCGAACAGTATGACCGAGTGGTCTTCAAACAAGAGACCATCGAGAGTGAAACAGAGCGGTTAAGCAAAGTCTTTAAGACCTTCGAAGGAAGGGGGAGCAGCATTGCGCAGCTCATTTCCCGCCCCGATTGGTCCTATCTAGAAGCGCTGAAGAATTATCCCGAACAGGTGAAAGATTTTGGCGAAGAAGTGAATATGCAGATCGAGCTCATGCTGAAATATTCTGGTTATATCGAAAGACAAAAAAAAGATGTCGCCAAACTGGAAAATCTCGACTCAGTCCGCATCCCTAGAGACCTCGATTACACAATCATCGTCGGATTAAGGACAGAGGCTAAACAAAAATTTTCCCGCTTCACTCCGGACAACCTTGGACAAGCCTCCCGCATATCGGGAATTACACCTGCCGACATTTCCATCTTGCTCATTGCTCTGGAAAAGAGGTAAAAAGATCCTATGTCCAAGCAACTCAAACTACCGACTCTTTTGGTGATCGCCGACAACCCCACGATCCGTTTCTGGGTAAAAAAGCATCTTGATGACAAATTTTTCATCATCTGCGCCGAAAAGCGGCACGAGGTAATCGACGCTCTGAACTCTAGGCTCGATTTTATCATCATCGATTCTGAGCTAGAAAGCTGCGATGCGCTTGATCTATGCAAAGAGATCAGCAAAATCACCCAAAAAAGCCTCGTCCCCATCCTCCTTGTCACCGGCAGACTGAAAAAATCGTTCCGAGATAAAGCCCATCAATGCGGCGTCTCCGACTTCTTAAGCGATCAGCTCGATCTCGACGAGCTCGAAATCCGTATTGCAACGGGGAAAAAAGCAGCCTCAGCCAGAGATAAAACAGTCGATCTGGGCCTCTCTATCAAAATGCCCACGCAGAACTTTTCCGGCGGCTCTTTGAAAAATAAATTTGTACTCACCGATGCAGGCCTGAAGCTACTTGCTGAAGCGAAGAAAGAAAATACGCCGATCGCCCTCCTCATCTTGCAGATCGATCACTTTACCGATCTTGAGAACTCCAGCGACATGGCCGGCCATCTGAATGCATTTATTCAACGCCTCCTCCGAGAAAAAGATGTCCTTATCCCTTCAACAGAGGGGCGCTCGATCCTTCTTTTGTGGAATACAAAGCCAGATGCCTCCCGCCTCATTGCAGAAAGATTGCGTGAAAAAATCAGACTTCACCGCTTCTCAACGAAAGCAGGCCCTCAGGAATTAACTGTTTCAATCGCCGTTTCCTCTCTCGAAGCGAGCGAAAAAGGGTTTAGCAAGATGATCGACTCAGCGGTCAAATCGCTAAAAACCCACTCTGAAACCAACCTCATTATTTCTCTTGACCCGGAGACACCATGAAATTGCCCCTAATTCTCTTACTTGCCAATGCACTCGTTGCCCAGGAAGCCGCAAAACCCGCCACCCCACCAGCCACTGTTGCAGCCGTAATCGATAATAAAAGCGTCATGATCATCGATCCGAAAGCTCGGACCAATGACTACGTTCAATCCTTCGACTTCCTCCGCAAAGACAAACCCACTTTGAAGATCATGGTCCGGACAACTCAAAGCATCATTATGGGCGTAACTGATGTGACCGCATCTGCTTCAGGAACCCTTTTAATGATCAAAACGCTCTCCAATCAGGGAACAAAAACTCAATTCGTCCCAGTAGAGCAGATCATGGAGATCAACTATTCTCCCTAAACTCCACCTGATCCATCTAAAAAACACCCCCATCTTCCAGCAGCTCCAGCTTGAAGAGGCTCTCCTCCGTTCCGATGAGAGAAATTTTTGCATCATCAACCAAGGCTCTCCCCGTGCGATAATCATGGGGATATCAGGCCAGCCAGAAGCGCTCATCAATGTCGAATCGGTTAAAAAAGCTCATATCCCCGTCATCAAAAGATTCAGCGGCGGCGGAACAGTGATCGTTGATGAAAACACCCTCTTCATCACCTTCATCATGACGAAAGACCATCTCCACATCCACCCATTCCCAGAGCCCATCCTCCGCTGGTCAGCTGACCTCTACGCCGACGCATGGCAGATCCCCCATTTCCATTTGCAAGAAAATGACTACTGCATCGGGGAAAAGAAATGCGGCGGCAACGCCCAGTACATCAAAAAAGACCGCTGGCTCCACCACACATCTTTCCTCTGGGACTATTCAGAATCCAACATGAAGCACCTGCTTCTTCCGGCCAAAAGGCCCAAATATCGGCACGACCGCCCGCACAGCGACTTTCTAACGCCTCTAAAAAATCACGCGAAGAGCCCTGAAGTGCTAATCGATCAACTGAAAAAGTCGATTGTAAAGCAGCTTTACATCTCAGATTTTGATCTTAATTCTTGGAAAGAAGAGCCTCATAGACAGTCGGCCCATTTAATTGACTTATAAAAAATTCTCCGCCGAGAGGGGTCTGCCACTAGCTCAGTCAACCGTGTTCGTACACGTGGAACCGCTTCCCAACAGGGCCAAGGCGCTGCTGGCGTCGCAATCCCCTAATGATGAAATATCGTTGAGGGGCAATTGGTGTCCAGGATGTCCCAAACAGCAGAGATAAGCGATTTTCTCTTAATCAAACATTTATGAAAAGTCTTATTTTTCCATCTATTTTCGACCATAACCGAACAGCCCTTTGGCAACAACATTTTTAGGGACCAGAACCACAGCATTCCTATTCTTCAAGAAGCCATATAACCTGTCGATCGAAGGGGACAGTTCCGGATGCATCGCATTTTTCACAACATGAGACAGTCCTGATTGGATCACAGTTCTTCTAAACACTACTCCTGGGGCAAGGCTCGCTGTTTTCCCATCAATTTCTAACGTCTTCCCATTTATACTGCGCTCGGTTTGAAACTTGGAATTTTGAACGCGCCAAAACCGCTATAATCGACGATCGTAAACTGGTTCATATTTCTAATATTGACCAGTTTACGATCGTCGATTATAGCGAGTTTTCGCGCGGCTCAAAATCA
>JANPFC010000009.1:0-6061 GCA_031423235.1 Chlamydiota bacterium
TGATTTTGAGCCGCGCGAAAACTCGCTAGAATCGACGATCGTAAACTGGTCAATATTAGAAATATGAACCAGTTTACGATCGTCGATTATAGCGGTTTTGGCGCGTTCAAAATTCCAAGTTTCAGGCCGAGCGCAGTATAGCCTGCCTATTGACGCCTAGCCGCAAATCGGTTAGGTTGCAAAATATGAAATACCGTACCAAGCTGTACCTCGCGTTCGGCTCTCTTTTGCTCGGAACCATCATTCTCGTTCAAGGGATTACCTATTACGAGTCGAAGCAAAAGTTCCTCATGATGATCCGAAGCAGGGTCATAGGGATTTCGACTACTGCAGCTAGAACGGTCAATAAGGACGATGTTGAGGCGGTTAAAAAGAGCCTCGATGAGAAATCGGAGCAATTTACCGCCCTCGTTCAAGAACTGCGCGCCATCCGGGATGCGAACCGGAATAATACGTTTTTCGTACAGTATATCTACATCATCGCCCCAAATCCAAATAACCCAGATCAGATCATCGTCGTAGCGGATGCTACGGAACCAGACCTGAAGAGGAAAGAGTACGCGCCTCCAGGAAGTTTTTATCCAGAAGGGATCCAAATTGGGGTTTTAGAGCATTTAGACGTCCCCTTTGCTCCTCACAATATTGTGTCGGATCGCTGGGAAAAATTCATGCCAGGCTACGCGCCGATATTTGATAACAACGGAAAGTATGTAGCGACTCTGGGCGTCAATATTTCGGCCGACTTCCTAGACAAAGACCTCAACAGGATGTTGTGGATCTCATTTACAGCCATGGTGATCGCTTTAGGTGCTGGATTTATTGCGGCAACCTTTTTAGCCAATGGATTGACCCGATCATTGAACCGGATCCGTTCCGATGTTTCGAGCTCTGGAGAATCGGGATTGAATACTGAGGCCTTTGGCAAAGATGAGTTTGGAGAGCTGTCCCGAAATATCGTTACTATTGAAGCGGAGCGCGAGGAGAAAGACCATTTAAAATTCCATTTTTTCCGCAACGTATCGAAGTCTGTGATGGACAAACTACTACTAGCTGGCAACATGCCTGTCATGGCTGGAGAAAAACGGAAAATTACGATCCTTTCGACAGACATACGCAATTTCACCCATCTCACGGAGACCCACACGCCAGAAGAAGTCGTTTCTTTGCTAAATGAGTACATGACAGCTATGGCAGAGGTAGTCTTTGCTAACAACGGAACGATTGATAAAGCGATCGGAGACGGCCTCATCATTTTATTTGGAGCTCCATTGGGCGATCTTTCTCAGGAAAATCGTGCCGTGGATACAGCGATTGCGATGCAGCAGACTCTGAAAAAGCTCAATCAAAAATGGGAGATTGAGAAGCGGATTCAACTCTCTATGGTGATAGGAATCCATACCGACCAAGGAATTGTGGGCAACATGGGCCCTGAAAGCAGAAAAGAGTACACCGCGATTGGGAACGCAGTGAATACCTCGCTCCGCGTCAGAGATGCGGCAAAACGGTTAGAAGTTCCGATTCTCGTATCAGAGAAGACATGGATTCCCATACGGCATCGGGAGGAGAGTAAAGACCTGGGATTGCTATATCTGAAGGGTCAGACTAATTCAGTGAAGATCTACTCTATCGAGCTCTCTAAAGAGTAGGCGGGGGAAGCCCCCACACACCCATTATTTTCACCACCGAGCTCACCGAGATAAGCACTGAGAAACGATTTATATATATTAATCTTTTCTCAATTCCTATCTCGGTGATCTCTGTGTGCTCGGTGGTGAAAAAAAAGGGGCAGCGGGGGCGTTTCGCCCCGACTGCCTTCTTGTAGATTAGATGCTGATGACAGCGCCGAAATAGAGCATATGGCGCAACGGATTCGGGCCAAAATCAAGCTGGCGCAGTTTCCATCCGTAATCTAACCGCAATGTCAGATACTGCTGGATTACATAGCGCAAGCCTGGACCTGCACCCATCAGGTATTCGAATTTCCGCTCATTGAAATACCGTTTGTGATTTTTTGCATATCCGTAGTCAAAGAAGACTAAGAATCTCAATTCATCGCGATATTTACGTTTCGAACACTCGCAGAATGTCCCTAGAAGGCTCACCGGAGCTGTCCGAAGCTCGACGTTTCCAATGATGGCGTTATCGCCGTTAACTTCTCTCTCTTCATAACCGCGCACCGTATTGTAACCGCCTAGACCAAACTGCTCGCTTGCGAGAAGGTTTGCGCTAGAAAGCTGATACCGGAGGCTTGGCTCGAATGTAAAGTTCGAGGGAAGCCGGAAGATCGATGAAATCGCTGCACGGCCATAAACGTAGGCGTTTTTAGCACCAGCGCGCAAATCGTTAAAATGGCTGTTTTGCTGATTAGGGAACCACTGTCCTGGAGACCAGAACACTTCAATCGTCCCAGAGTTCTTTGAACGCTCTGTTTCTAGACCTGCGTTGATCCCCGCCATGATCTGAGTGATGTTGACAGCTTTGCCAAAAATAAACTGATCATTATTTAAGAGATTTGTGTTTGTCCATTTCCAATCAAATCCCCAAGTGAATTCTTCAAGGATCGAAAGGCCTGGAGGCAATGGAATCTCATAACGCATGGAGGCTTGAGCGCTCTTACCGTGAGTGCTGACGCCCGGAGTTCCCTGCAAGAGAGCTTTCACTTCAGAATAGCCGCCATATACATCGAGAGTATGGCGCCACGAGAGCGGGGCTGTATAGTTCACAGAATGGGCCCAAAACTCGTTATAGTGCGTTCCCGTTGTGAATTGGTAGGTGAAGATATGGTCGAGACCAAAGACATTCCCCCAGTTAAAGCCGGCGAAAAATCGATTGTGGCCAGACTGCGCGATCCCCGTGTTATCGGCGCCCGCATAGAATCTCCACGGAAATTGATCAGTTGTTACCAGTTCAACATCAGTGTATCCATCATTTTGCGATGCAGTGAACACCAAGTTGGTTGTTCTGAATGGATTTCTATTGATCCAGTTCAAATCATAAATAAGAGAATCAGCTTCGATTCTGCAGCCAGATGGGGTTCTTATATAACCTTCCAACCTTTCGCTTTTGAAATACTTATTGCAAACAGAGCGGACGCATCCAAGGCGACTCTCAAGCACGACGAGCTGAAGAACTCCAGTTTTTACAGCTTGCGGAGGAACTTGTACATGCACTACAGGACGGTTGTGTTCTCTGTAATATGTAATCACTCTCCGCTTAATTTCTAAAATGTCGCACTTTCTTACAGGCTCGCACCAAAAATCATTCAAAGAATTATAAAGTCCATCTGTGCTTCCCGGGAGGTCGACATCGTCAGCTACAACTCCCTCGATATTTTCGAGAGACGATGTTCTCACCGCTTTCGACGAGCAAATTAACAGGACGCCTTTAAGCGAAGGGATCACTACTTTAGTATCTTCGCAAACAGTAGCGCATGGCTCTGGCGGGCAGGGACAAATCTCTTTCTCTGTCGCACCGCATGGCGTACATGGGTTATAATTGCAAGGCCGGCTACCCGCAACATCCTGAACTAACCCATCGTCGGATTCTCCCGCAGAAGTAACGCTAGCAGCAATTTGTGCTTCTTCAGGAGCTTGATTTGTAGCCGCAGTCTCGCTCTCTTGAGCGGGCTGCAAGTTGAATTTCTCTCTTTCAGCCGCGTCTCCTGTCTCCTGCGCACAAAGAACTACGTTGCAGAGAAGAAGGGTGGACCAAAGATATTTACAGCGCATTTTAACCTCGTGGAAAGGGCTTGCTTAAGTTCTTTGACCAACCATAACCAACCGGATCATTTTTAGTAAGTATTTTTTGATATTTTCCAAATTGGAAGGTTGTATTTAAGAGCTGAATCAGTTAAGATTTTTGCTTATGTTGACGATCGCAAAATTGTTTGGAAAATCCCCCTTCGCACCTTTGCAGACCCACATGGATAAGGTGGCTTGCTGCGTAGGAGAGCTTCCTGCCCTTTTCAAAGCGTTGATCGAGCAAGATATGTTTGCCATTGAGAAAATCGGTATCCATATCTCAAGTTTGGAGCATGAGGCCGATATATCGAAAAACGACATTCGGAACCATCTTCCAAAAAGCCTTTTTCTCCCGGTTGACCGCGGAGCCTTGTTGGAAATCCTCTCTTTGCAAGACGCAATCGCCGATCAAGCCGAAGAGATTGCCCTCCATGCGGGGATGAGAAAACTCCCCATCCTTCCTGAGATGCAAGCTGATTTCAACTCATTTTGCGCTAAAAATATCGAGGCATTTTGGCTCGCCCGGAAAGTCATTAAAGAATTGGACGAACTTCTCGAGTCCTCTTTTGGTGGAATTGAAGCGCAGAAGGTGAAAGGGATGGTTGAGCAAATCGCTTTCCTTGAATACGAGATGGCCCAAATCCAAAATCGACTGATCAAACGGCTATACCAAGACGGAGACGGACTTCCCTACCCAGTCTTCCACCTCTCTCTGACTCTATTTGAAGAGATCGGGCGAGTGGCCTGCCTTTCTGAAAAGCTGGGCAATCGCGTTCGCATGTTGTTAGAACTAAAGTGAGGGAGTGGATCTGGACACATTGACTTTGATTCAGATAGTAGCCCTTTGCCTGGGATTTTACATGGCTTGGAACATTGGCGCCAATGATGTTGCCAATGCGATGGGCACTTCCGTCGGCTCCAAAGCCCTCACCTTAAGACGAGCCGTCATCCTTGCCGCAATCCTCGAATTTTCGGGCGCTTTTTTTGTCGGCTCCAGCGTTTCTGAGACCATTCAGAAGGGGATCATTGAGCCAAGCATATTCCAAGCCGATCCCACGATCTTCGTCCTAGGAATGATGGGCTCCCTCCTCGCTACTGGAGCTCTCTTGCAAGTGGCCTCATATTTCGGACTTCCCGTATCCACAACCCATGCAATTGTCGGAGCTGTGGTTGGGTTCGGACTATGTATCGGAGGAGTGGGAGCCGTCCATTGGGGCGAGCTCGGGTGGATTGCCTCGAGCTGGATTCTTTCCCCATTCTTAAGCGGAATCATCTCCTACGGGATTTTCACCCTGATTCAGCGAAAAATCCTCTATGCACTCGATCCATTGGCCGCGGCCCAGAAGCTGACCCCATATTTTGTTTTCCTTTGCTTTAGCACTGTTACATTGAGCATGGTGTATCACGGCCTGAATCTAGACTTATCTACAGGCGCCGCCCTTTCCATTTCAGCGTCAATCGGCCTCATCGCTGCGCTAACGAGCATCCCCTTATTCCGGCGAATCTCTGAGCCAACGCTACAGCTTGCAACAGGGTTCCACCCTTACCAGTCTGTGAGCCTTGATAAGGCGCTCCACCATCTTCAGCGAGTTCATATATCCAATAGGAATGATTCTTATTCTGAAGAGATCTCCCACATTCTATCCCGCGTTCAAACCTTGAGCGACACGGTAAAAAAGAGCACGCCTCAATTCCACACAGCGCACCACTACCAAGGGGTGGAAAAGATGTTTATTTCCCTCCAGATCCTGAGCGCCTGCCTCGTCGCTTTTGCGCATGGAGCGAATGATGTGGCCAATGCGATTGGACCTGTCGCTGCGGTATTCAGCGTGCTGAAAACCAATTCTCTTGCCTGCCAAGCAGCCGTCCCCTCATGGCTTCTTGCCCTTGGCGGCGCCGGTATTGTCATCGGTCTTGCCACATGGGGATGGCGCGTCATCGAGACCATCGGCAAAAAGATTACCGAATTGACTCCAACGCGTGGATTTTCCGCTGAATTTGGGGCTGCGGCAACGATCCTACTAGCATCCAAACTGGGGCTCCCCATCTCGACGACTCACGCCCTGATTGGAGCCGTCCTTGGCGTCGGAATGGCGCGGGGGCTGCAAGCGCTGAATCTCCAAATGGTGAAAGAGATTGTGATTACATGGATCGTGACGATTCCATTGTGTGCGATCTTTAGCATCGCAGCCTTTTATTTCCTAAAGCTCTGCTTCCTCTAAGGAACTGTCAAAGAATAAACTAAAGTATTTAGGAGCCTCAGAGTCGTCCAGATTTGAATCATCTTGAGGAGGGCCATATAGTCCCTATATGGCCGACGA
>JANPFC010000010.1:0-23362 GCA_031423235.1 Chlamydiota bacterium
GAATTTCTTGGGGTGCGGGGCCTCCCCGCCTCTGTGGTATCTTATCTCTGTGGTAAAAAATAATAACAACTTCGCTACTCGCAATTCAGTATACCACATCCTCCCCTGCTGCTTTTTCTCTCTTTACTTGCTTATATTAGAGGAGATTTGTTAATCTTTTTCCTTTAACCAGGCAGAGTCGTACCCAGGCAAGCCATTTGCGGGACGGCCATGTCATTTTTATTAACAGGAGAAACCCAAAACCCATGTCTAAAACCCCCACCCACGATTGGAATAGCAGTAACGTACTTGACGATGTTGATTTTCAAGAACACGAAGCCAGACAGTTCCGCGATTTACTCTTCGGAAAAGCAAACTCAGCGCCAGAAGGCGCACTTGCCCTCTTAAATGTAGGACAAATCCTGAAAGGCCGCATTGCCGAAATCACTAAAGACTACGTCGTTGTCGATGTAGGTCTAAAATCAGAAGGCCTCATTCCAATTAATGAGTACTCAGAGCCAGAAGAACTAATTCTCGGCGGGGAGACAGAGGTTTATTTGGATGCAGCGGAAGGCGACGACGGTCAAATCGTCCTTTCTAAAGAAAAAGCGCGCAAATACAGACAGTGGGAACACATTGTCAACCATTGCAAAGAAGGCTCTATCGTCAAAGGTAAAGTCATGCGCAAAGTTAAAGGCGGCCTGATGGTAGACATCGGCATGGAAGCATTCCTCCCTGGCTCGCAAATCGACAACAAACGAATTAAGAACCTCGACGACTTCGTTGGCAAATCCTACGACTTCAAAATTCTCAAAATCAACATTGAGAGAAAGAATATCGTCGTATCTAGAAGAGAACTCCTCGAAGAAGAGCGCGTTTCTAAGAAAGCTGAACTCCTCGAAAATATTAAAGAAGGGGCAATGCGCAAAGGGGTTGTGAAAAACGTCACAGACTTCGGCGTATTCCTTGATCTCGACGGTATTGACGGCCTCCTCCATATCACAGATATGACATGGAAGCGTATCAAGCACCCATCAGAGCTCGTCCACCTTGGCCAAGAACTCGATGTAATCATTCTCCATGTCGACCGAGACAAAGGAAGAGTTGCATTGGGACTTAAGCAGAAAGAAGACAACCCATGGGAAGAAATCGAGAAAAAATATCCGCCAGGCACTCGTATCCGCGGTAAAATTGTCAATCTCGTCTCCTACGGTGCATTCATCGAAATCGAACCAGGCATCGAAGGACTTATCCACGTCTCTGAAATGTCTTGGACAAAGAACATCACTGAGCCAAGCGAAATGGTTCATGTTGGCGATGAAGTTGAAGCAATTGTCCTCTCTGTACAGAAAGAAGAAGGGAAAATCTCCCTCGGTATCAAGCAGACTGAGCGCAATCCTTGGGAAGATGTCGAAAACAAATATCCAGTCGGCAGCAGCGTAGTAGCTGAGATCCGCAACCTGACCAATTACGGCGCATTTGTCGAATTGGAGCCAGGTGTTGACGGCCTCATCCACATCTCTGATTTGAGCTGGATCAAAAAAGTTTCCCACCCATCTGAAGTCTTGAAAAAAGGCGACAAGGTAGAAGCTGTGATCCTCTCTGTCGATAAAGAGAGCAAGAAAATCACTCTTGGCGTCAAGCAGCTGAGCATGAATCCATGGGAAACCATCGAAAAGACCCTCCCAGTAGGATCCCTCGTACATGGAACCGTGACTAAGACAACCGCATTTGGCGCATTTGTTCAGCTCGACAACGGAATTGAAGCTTTGATCCACGTGACCGAACTTTCCGATCAACCTTTTGCAAAAGTAGAAGATGTGATCCAGAAGGGAGACGAAGTCACAGCAAAAGTGATCAAACTCGATCCAGAGCACAAGAAAATTGCCCTCTCAATAAAAGAATATCTCATTGAGAAGAACCAAATGAATCGGGACGATATCGTAGTCGGCCAGAAAACTAAGAAGAAGAAGAAGTCATCTAAAAAGGACGACGAGGATTATACCGATGAATAAAGATCTCATTGCGATTTTTGAATACCTAGAACGAGAAAAAGGGATTAAGCGCGAGATTGTAATCAATGCGATTGCAGACTCTCTCCGCGCAGCTGCCCGCAAAAGCGTGAAGGGTTTAGGCGAAAAGGTAACCGTCGAAATTCACCCAAAAACAGGTGAAATCGAAGTTTACACTCAGAAAAAAATCGTCGAGAAAGTCGCAAACCCGCCCGATGAGATCTCCATTGAAGATGCCCGCGCTATGGAACCAGAGTGCCAGGTAGGTCAATGGCTGGAGATCTCGATCACCCCGCAAGACTTTGGACGGATCGCCGCCCAAGCTGCGAGGCAGATCATCACACAGAAGCTCAAAGGAGCCGAGCGGGATGTGATCTATGAAGAATACAGACACAGAGCCGGGGAGATTATCTCCGGCACTGTTAAACGTTTTATCCGCGGCCGAACCATTGTAGTCGATTTAGGAAAAGTAGAGGCCATACTGCCCGAGCGCAATTATCCTAAACTCGAACGCTATAATCCCGGCGAAAAAGTGCAAGCCCTTCTTTTGGAAGTGCGCGATACCGATAACGGTGGAGCGGAAGTCATTTTGACCCGCAGCCATCCTCAGTTTGTAGAGCAGCTCTTCGAACAAGAAGTGCCTGAACTCCACGACAAAACAATAGCTATAGAGAAAATTTGCCGCGATCCAGGCTACAGAACGAAGCTGGCAGTCCGCTCATTCGATCCAAAAGTGGATCCAGTGGGTACCTGCGTAGGCGTTCGTGGATCCCGGATTAAGAACATCATTCGAGAACTCAATAACGAGAAAATCGACGTAGTACCTTACTCAGACGATACGATTCAGTTATTGCAGAATCTTCTCGCTCCTACTGAAATGCGGAAAATGAAGGTTTATGACGACCGAATATGGTTTGTTGTCATGGACGAAGATTATCCAACAGTGATCGGGAAAAAGGGTATGAATGCCCGTCTCATCGGTCAGATGATTGGAAAAGAGATCGATGTGCAGAAATTAACTGAGTACCAAAAGCTCTTGACCATACAGATGGCTGAGCTTGCTGATACTGCAGAGCCTGCCTACGATGATAAATTAAGAATCGAAGGGGTCAGCGGCCTCATTATTGAAAGCCTTGTAAGCGCAGGTTACGATACTATGCGCAAATTTATGCAAGCTGTGCCTGCTGATATTCCTACCAAAGTCCCCGGCGTGAATTATTATGATCTTGCCGATAAGATTTTGGAACAAACGCGTAAAAAAAAGGGTTAAGCGTTGGGTAAACATCTAAAACTAAATATTAAAAACACCCAGCTAGCCGAAGCTTTTAAGACAAAGAAAGAGCCAGAAGCTGCAAGTGAAGAGTCCAAAAAGCGGGAAGAGGCTGTAGCCGTTCCAGAAGGCGACAATAAAAAGAAACTCACTCGCCTTAGAGAGGATTCAACAATCTCTTCTGCACTCAAGCAAGCAGAAAAAACCCTTGCTTCAAAAGACAAGGCAAAAGAAGAAGAGCTCCCCAAGAAAAAACGGGCTCGCATCATTCAGGATCCTGAAGAAGCTGCAAAAGAAGAAGAATTGGCTCGGGAAGAAGCTGCAAAAGAAGCTGCCGCAGCTCCTGTCCCAGAACCCATCATTGAAGCGCCTGTAAAAGAGACGGCAGCACCCTCTACGCCTGTTGTTGAAAAACAAGAGCCTCCAAAGACTGGAACAACTCCTCATCATCCTGCTCCCAGCACTACTGCCGCAGCTCCTGCTCCTGGCCATATGATGGCTCCTCGCCGCGAGCCTCCAAAAGAGCTGAAGCTCGCCAAGAAAAAAGAAGAGATCCGATTTGACGCCCGCGATAGACAGGGTCTTAGAGACATTGATAATGAAGCATGGCGTAAAAGACGCGCCCACAAGCCGCGCAAATATGTTCAAGAAGAGGTTATCAGGCCTAAGAGTCTGAGCATCCGTCTCCCTATTACAATCAAAGACCTCGCTCAAGAGATGAAGCTGAAAGCATCACAGCTTATCGCTAAACTCTTCATGCAAGGGATCACCCTCACATTGAATGACTATCTCGATGACGAAACAGTAGTACAGCTCCTCGGTCATGATTTCGATTGCGAAATCAAAATCGACACATCTGAACAAGAGAGAATTCGTATTACTGGCCAAACAATCCGTAAAGAGATTGAAGGCACATCGGCTGACGACCTCGTCCTACGCCCACCAGTAGTGGCGTTCATGGGCCACGTCGACCACGGTAAAACGAGTTTGATCGACTTTATCCGCAAATCGAACAGAGCTGCAGGAGAAGCGGGTGCGATTACACAGCATATCGGCGCATTTAGAGTGAAAACTAATGCTGGCGATGTAGCGATTCTCGACACTCCTGGCCACGAAGCCTTTTTTGAAATGCGTTCACGCGGTGCAAACGTAACCGACATCATCATTCTCGTCGTAGCCGGCGATGAAGGGATTAGAGCGCAGACAGAAGAAGCGATCCGCCAAGCGCAGGAAGCAAAAGTACCTATTCTCGTTGCAATCAACAAAGCGGATAAACCAAATTTTGACGCTCAGAAAGTCTATCGTGAATTGGCCGACCGGAACCTCTTGCCTGAGGCATGGGGCGGAACAACAATCACAGTGAACTGCTCTGCCGTTTCAGGGCTTGGAATTATGGAACTCCTCGAAATGATCGCCCTCCAGGCGGAAATTCTCGAGTTACGAGCCAATCCAGCTTCTCGAGCGCGCGGAACCGTCCTCGAATCTGAAATGCACAAAGGGCTAGGCGCCGTTGCGACAGTTCTCGTGCAAAACGGAACCTTGAAAAAAGGGGACGCGATTGTATTTGGCCACTATTCTGGACGCATCAAGACGATGCAGGATGAATTTGGCAAATCCATCGATGAAGCAGGTCCTTCTACGCCTGTAAAAATCACAGGTCTTTCCGAGCTTGCTCTGGCTGGACACGAGTTTATCGTAGTCAAGAACGAGAAAGAAGCTCGCGAACTCGCTTCAGCACGTTCTGAAGGTGCTCAGAGAGAAACTGCATCCAAGCCGAAACTCGGCAGCTTAGAAAAGATGATGGCAAAGAAAGAGAGCGGCGAGAAGAAGATTCTCCCACTCATTCTTCGAGCCGACGTACAAGGTTCATTGGAAGCTTTAAAAACTTCTCTTGGAAAAATTCAGTCAGACAAAGTGCGCATTGAATTGGTTAGCGCCGACGTTGGAGAGATTTCCGAGTCTGATATCGAGCTCGCGGCTGCATCGAAGGCGACTATTGTCGGCTTCCATACAAGAATCGAGAGCCGTGCGGACGATCTAATTAAGCAGAAGAAGGTTCTCGTTTACACGCAAGATGTGATCTATCACCTCATTGATGAAGTGAGAAATCGGATGCGCCAACTCCTCGATAAACTCGAGATCGAAACGGATACAGGTTCGGCCATTGTTAAAGCTGTCTTTAAATCTTCTCAGCTCGGCATCATCGCCGGCTGCCAAGTACTAGACGGTACAATTAAACGTCAGCACCTCGTCCGCCAAATCCGAAATAAAGAAGTTATTTGGAAAGGCAAATTTGCCTCTCTCAAGAGAGTCAAAGAGGACATTAAAGAGGTCCAAAAAGGGTTTGAGTGCGGTATTCTTCTTGAAGGTCAAGGCGACATCAAAGAAGGGGACATTTTCCAAGCATACGAGATCACCTACCTTGAGCAAGACCTATAATGAAAAAGAATCGACTAGCACGAGTAAATTCACTCCTCAAAGAAGTGCTCTTTGAAGTGATTCAAAAAGAGGTGCGAAACCCTAACGTTACAACGTTTGTTACAGTTACGGAAGTAGACACCTCTGCAGATCTTCACCATGCTAAGGTCTCTATAAGCCTCATTTGCTCAGAAGAGGAAAAATCGAGAGTGATTTCAGCCCTTAATTCTGCCGCAGGATTTATCGCCGTCCATGCAGCGAAAAAGGTGCAGCTCCGCTACTTTCCCGCTCTCACCTTCAAGCTCGACACATCGATTGAAGAGCATATGAAGATTCAAAAAATACTTGGCGACATTGAAAAAGAGCGCCAAACTCGTGAATCAGAATAACGGAATTCTTCTCGTAGATAAAGCAGCAGGGTCGACCTCATTTTACCTGGTCTCCCTCCTGCGCCGTCTGACAAAAATCGAAAAGATCGGCCATGCCGGGACCCTCGATCCCTTTGCGACGGGCGTTATGGTCATGCTGATCGGCAGGGATTATACCCGGCGCAGCGATGAATATCTTTGTTCCGATAAAGAATACCGTGCAATCCTCCAGCTTGGCATCACCACCGACACCTACGATATTGATGGTCAAATCACCTCCCGCAGCGATAAAATCCCCACTTTAAAAGAAATCGAGCTCGCACTCAACACTTTCCGGGGAGAAATCTCCCAAATCCCTCCTATGTATTCTGCAAAAAAAGTGGATGGGAAGAAGCTATATAACCTGGCCCGCAAAGGGATCGTCATTGAAAGACAGCCGGTTCAAGTAAAAGTAGCCATTAAACTGATTAGCTATAACTACCCGATGTTGGAAATTGAAGTGGCCTGCTCTAAGGGAACCTATATCCGAAGTCTTGCCTATGATATCGGACAATTCCTCGGATGCGGCGCCCACCTTTTTGAGCTTGCGAGAACCCGATCTGGCGCTTTCCGTATTGAGGAGTGCATTCATCAAGACTTACTTAAGATAAAAGAGCTAGACCTGACTCCTTATTTAAGGAGATGTATATGATTAGCAGGCTCCGACACGAAAAGGTATCGCAGAGGGAAAAGGGATACGGCTTCGCCGAGAAGCAGCTTTGCTGCAAAACTAATTTTTTCCTCTGCGTCTCTGCGTCTCGGGGTTTGCTTTGCCTCTGCGATACCTTTTCCACAACTTTGAGGGCCTCATGACTGCACTCACAATTGGTTTTTTCGACGGTGTTCATTTAGGCCACCAAGCGCTCCTACGCCGTCTCCGCGCACTGCCTCACGCAACCATTCTCACCTTCTCCAATCATCCGCAAACTGTTATAAAGCCTCCTGCACCTGAGACCCTCATCCCATTAGACGAAAAAATCGCTCTTTTAAAGGATTATGCAGCAGAAGTGATCGTCCTCGAATTCACTCCAGAATTTGCCGAAACCTCCTATGAAGAGCTCCTTTCCCAATTTAACCTCTCTCATATCATCCTCGGAACGGGCTCTGTTTTTGGCAAGAATCGGCAGGGAAATGAGGCCAATATTCGGAAATATGGGGAATCAAAAGGAATCATTGTTGAATATATCCCCAAAGTCCTTTTGGACAATGAGCCAATCTCCTCTTCACGTATCCGCCAGGCACTAGCTGCCGGCGACCTAACCCTTGCACAAAAATTATTAGGTAAAAAGCTATGACCCATCTTTCATGCGCCATTGTGGGACTCCCCAATGTCGGTAAATCGACTCTATTTAATGCCCTGACCAGAAAACAGGTTCCCTCTGAAAACTACCCATTTTGCACAATTGATCCACACGTGGGCATTGTTAACCTGAGCGATCCCCGTCTCCAGATACTATCTGATCAGACACATAGCAAAAAGATCATCCCTGCAACAGTGAGCTTCGTCGATATCGCAGGTCTTGTTAAAGGGGCCTCTAAGGGTGAAGGTCTTGGCAACCAGTTTCTCACCAACATCCGCGAAACCGATGCGATTGTCCAGGTAGTCCGCTGCTTTGAAGATGAAAACGTCATTCACGTTTCAGGCAGAGTAAATCCGCTTGATGACATCGAAGTGATCTCGCTCGAACTGATCCTTGCAGACCTCCAAATGGCTGAAAACACAGTGGGCCGCCTGGAAAAACAAGCTAAAGGGAAAAAAGAGCTCCAACCAGCGGTCGACTTCCTCAAAAAAGCAGCAGCCCACCTCAATCAAAGCTTACCGATGCGCTCTCTCAAGCTCACGCCGGAAGAAGAGATCGTTGCAAAGCAATACAACTTCCTCACAAGCAAGAAAGTCCTCTACGCCTGCAACGTCGGCGAAAACGATGTCCCAGCGCTGGACAATCCCCTTGTTCAAATGGTTAGGGGGTATGCTGAAAAAGAGGGCTCTGGAGTCGTCGTCATCTGCGCACGCATTGAGGAGGAGATTTCGCGCCTCGATGAAAAAGATGCCCGCGAGTTTCTCGATGCTCTAGGCCTCAAAGAATCGGGTCTAGACCGGCTTATTCGGGAAGCTTTTAGCCTCCTCGACCTCATCAACTACATAACCACCGGCGAAATTGAAACCCGCGCATGGACGATTAAGAAAGGAACTCCTGCGGCTCAAGCTGCCGGCGAGATCCATTCTGATATTGAGAAAGGGTTTATCCGCGCTGAAGTAGTTGCCTACGAAGACATGATTCGCTATAAGGGGCGTGTAGGCGCACGAGAAGTGGGAAAGGCCCGCTCAGAAGGACGAGAATACCTCGTCCAAGACGGCGATGTAGTCCTCTTCTTCCATAATTAATAGGACATGGCGAAAAAAATAGACTTTGACCACTTCCCCTTCATGGCAAACCCTCATATTCAGACCCTTCTGAGTTCTTTCTTGGGGAAGTGGTCCAAGGAGCCCCGTTCGATCCAAAAATTGGTCTCTCTACCTTGCGGAGACCAAATTTCATTAGAAGTCACTACTCCCAAAAATTGGAAAAGCACTGTTCTCCTGGTCCACGGCCTTTGCGGATCCCACCGTTCCCACTATCTTGTCCGAATAGCAAATCGGCTCAAAGCCTTGGGAATTCGGGCCGTCCGGATGAATTTACGGGGCTGCGGTTCGGGCAAGGGTCTCGCAAAACAGATCTATCACAGCGGACGGAGCGAAGATGTTCTCGCTGTTTTGAAAGTCTTAAAAAGAGAGCGCCCAGAATCACCCATTACTTTGGTCGGATACTCTTTAGGGGGGAATATTGTCCTTAAGCTTGCCGGAGAATTGGGCTCTAGGGGAAAGAAGTATCTACGTCAGGTCATTGCAGTCAGCCCTCCAGTCGACCTTCATGCCAGTGTTAAAATGTTTGCCAAACCCGAAAATGGAATCTATGAGCGGAAGATTTCCGAAGAGCTCCGGACTTATGCATTAGAATTGGATGAAAATTTCGAGGTGCCAAATAAACTAAATCTCGCCGAATTTGATGTTCTTTTTACTGCACCACGCGGTGGTTTCGAGAGCGCTCTTGATTATTACTCCAAATGCAGTTCAGAGCCCCATGTTCCAAACATCGAGCTTCCGTGTCGCATCCTATTTGCCGTTGACGACCCCCTAGTTTGCCATTCCACTTTAGATACAGTCCAGCTTCCTCCAAATGTGCAAATTTTCAAGACCGAAAGAGGCGGCCATCTCGGATTTCTCGGCAATCCCTTATCCAGAGGGAGATTTCGCTGGCTCGACTCCCAAATCATCGAGTGGATCGTTTGAAAAATGTTTTAGACAAGATCCTTGCCTATTCTAATATCAAAAGCGCCCACTCAAGCCTTTCCAATATGGAGCGGCTTTGTGCCATTCACAACAATCCGCAAAATGCCTTTCCAACCATTCATGTGGCCGGAACGAATGGGAAGGGTTCCGTTTGCACAAAAATCGCCTCTGCGCTCCAGGCGGAAGGGTACAAAACAGGACTTTATACTTCTCCACACATCACTACATTTAGAGAAAGAACTCAGATCAATGGAAAGATGATTTCCGAAGAGGAGCTTGCCTCTCTTTTTACAGAAGTTGAGGCAACCTATTTTGAACTAGCGACACTTCTTGCCTTTCTCCACTTCCGTAAAAACCGGGTCGATATTGCCGTAATCGAAACAGGATTGGGAGGAAGATTGGACCCCACCAATGTGATTACTCCGCTCATCTCCATCATCACCTCTATCGGCTACGATCACATGGATATCTTAGGCTCATCAATTGTTGAAATCGCCCGGGAAAAAGCCGGTATCATCAAACAGAATAGGCCCGTTGTTTTGGGCCGTGATGTCCCCTACTTGAATCTGAAAGAGAAAGCAGATGAGCTAAATTGTCCTCTTTACCAAGGCACCCTTAAACATGTCGACTTCGATAAAGAAAACCAAGAGACAGCTCGTCTTGCACTCTCCGTTCTAAGCCCCCATTTCCCCACTTCAGAATCTTCCGTTCGTATTGGATTGAAGGCGATGCCTCCCTGCCGTTTTGAAAGGCACTCTTGCGAAAAGGAGGTAGTTTTGGACGTAGCGCACAATGCGCATGGATTTCAGAGATTGGTGCAAAGGCTAAAACACACCTACCCCAACTATGACTACCGTTTTGTGGTTGGATTTTCTAAAGGGAAAGACATCTTAGAGTGCGCTGGACTCATTCAAGATGCGGCGAGTGGAGTCCATTTGGTCTCCGGACCCCACCACCGCCTTGCGCAAGTTGAAGAACTTCAAACAGCCTTTATCAATCCGCATATTGAAGAGTCGATCTCCGACGGAATACAACATGCCCTCCAGTTTTTCAATCCAAAACCAGAAGTCATCGTAATTGCCGGATCCTTTTTCATTATGGATGAGGCAAAAAGAAAATTAGAGAGACTGATCGATTAATTCATCTAGAAGTTTACTTAGAGATTTTTTTCTGCGACGGGCTTCCTTCGCTAATTTACAATGACGGCGGCTCGTAGTTCTATACGCGATTTTTCCAGGATAATCTTCCTCTTTAATCGGCTCGGGGATTTCTTCTCCGTTACTCATATAAAGTTTAATGGCAGCCTTCATGGGCTCTTTAATAGCCAACATCCCCTCGTCTACACTCTCTGCATCGGTGCAAACGCCTGGTAATTCATTCACGCGTATAATATAGAAGTCTTTACCGTCAAATGAATCCTGTTCGACAGTATAGGTCCATTTTAAGCGCATGTAATAATTGAGATCTTTGGTCTTAGTCTTCTTTCGGATAACCATGATCTTTCAACACCTCTTTAAGGTCCTTTATCTGATAGGGTAAAAGCTGGGGGCGCTTCTTAATGGATATATTTTTGGAAAACCCTTTTTTCCTGAATACATGATGGGACCCCTCACTCTTCATGACAAATCCAATACTAAGCAGGAGCCTTTCCGCATCATCATACGAAATGGACTGACCGGCTAAAACCCGCTTTACCAATTTCTCGAGCTTACTCATGAGCGTATATGATATCTAAATTGATATCAATAATTCAAGAATAAACTTTATCTTACCTGGCCTTAGAGACTCTCCACAAACCACGTTTCAGTCGAATTTTTGGTTCTTTTGAGCCGATTTTCAATTCAAATGCCAGGGGTAATATCGATATCTGTATATTGCCCCTGGCATTTGAATCGAAAATTGGCCAAAATAATCCAGAAATTCGACGAAAAATGGTTTGTGGACAGTCTCTTAACTCATACTTTAAAATCTAGGAAACGAACGCCATGCGTTTGTTGAGGTTTTGAAAAATATCCGTTCTCACTACTGATCTTAAGCTCAGCAACAGCGGCGCTTAGGACTGTTGGATCTCTCATGAACTCTGGTTTGCCTGATATTTCATACTTTGTCGGAGAGGGCCCCTCAAACACCCTTTTCGCAACTAAGATAGCCTTAGCCAATGTAGTTTCATCTGCATTAAATGTATCTCCGCGCATCAGGCTAGGAGAAACTAAAATGGATCTGGTCGTCCAAATGCTGTCAGTCTTGCGCATTGTAAACCCATCAACAAGGACTAATTCAGACAAAAATCTTCTAATTACTTCTTTGTTGAAAGGAGCCGGCCTTCTTTCGCCATCTGGAAGAGTCTCCCAATCCGTTCCCATTGTACGCCCAAGCTTATCCAAAGCATCATTATCTAAGACTACGCAATCCCCAGCATTAATCCAATTATGTGCTTTTTGCATTTCGGGTGAAAATAGTGCTACTGCCATAAGAACTTCCTTTGTTAGATTTTACAAACGTGAAATCCTATAACAAAATCCGAATAAGTGTCACCAAAGATTAATGAATATATTACTTTATGAAGTGAATTAATTTCACTTTCTAGGACAGGAATTCTTGCCGAAAATTTGATAGACGACGCACCAACTGAATGCAGCTTCAAAGAGTATGAAGCCGCCTGCCAGGAGGAGAAGCCAACTTCCCTTCACGTAGGCTACTATGAAAAATAAGAGAGCGATAGCTAAACGAACTAAACGATCGAACGAGTTCATGTTTTTTTTCATTTTTGCTTCTTTTCCAGTTCTTGCCAGCGGAGATAAAGCTGCTCAATTTTGTTTTCCGCAAGGCCAATGGCCTGGCAAACTTCATTGAGTTTCACCGCATTTTCGGCGATTTCAGATTTTTCTAAAAGGTGATTAAGAGCCTTGACTTCTTCTTCAAGTTTGCCGATTTTCTTTTCGATCTCATCGTACTCTTTCTTTTCGAGATAGGAAAGTGAAGGCTTGGACTTTTCGCTCCGCTCTTCCCGCTTCTCTTTCTCCTTCTCCTTTTCTTGAGTAGGGGCCGTTTCGCCAAGAGTGATGAGAGAATTGCAAATCCGATCGAGCATGCACCGATCATGCGTGATCAATACAACAGCGCCGGGAAACTCGAGGAGGCTCTCTTCAAGCGTTTCTAAAGTTGGAATGTAAAAGTCATTGGTCGTTTCATCAAGGAGTAGAACATCGGCGGGTTGGAGCATCAGGTGAGCGATGGAAATACGAGCCCTTTCTCCGCCAGAAAGACGGTTGATTGTCATATCGAGCAGGTCGGGCGAAAAGAGAAACCGTTTACACCACCCATTCACGTGCACTTCCTGTCCGCGGAAAGTGACGTAGTCCCCTTTTGGAGACAGAGCTTCTCGAAGGGTGAGATTCTGCGGCAGCTGCGCGCGGTGCTGATCAAAGTAGACCGTTTGTAGAGCGTCGGCTTTTTTGATGGTCCCTTGATCGGGCTTGATCTCATCGGAGAGAAGCTTGAGCAGGGTCGTTTTGCCAGAGCCATTAGGGCCGAGAAGGCCAATTCGCGTTCCGGGGGAGAGAATGAAGTCGAGGTTTTTAAATAGAGTTCTGCCGCCAAGCTCTTTGCCTAGATTTTTAGCGACGATCAGTTTGCGCGTCTCTCTTTCGCTTGCGGCGAAGTCGATCTTGGCCCGTCTCTGCGTATTGCGTCTAGAAACATCGGAATGCTCTTGGAGAATCTCGTGGGCTTCGTCGATACGTGATTGCGATTTGGTGGTGCGGGCCTTCACGCCTGCGCGGAGCCATTCGGTTTCCCGGCGGGCTTTCGTCGCAAGGGAGCGCTCCTGCTGTATCTGCCCAGCCAAAAACTGCTCTTTTTTCTCCAAAAAGTCAGCATATGTACCGTCGATTGCGAACATCCCCTTCGGATAAGCTGGATCGATCTCGATGACCCGGTTGGTCACATTCTGCAGGAAGTAGCGGTCATGGCTTACAAGGAGATAGGTGGGAGATTCGCGCGCCAGGAAGTTTTCGAGCCAGAGGATCCCCTCTACATCGAGGTGGTTTGTCGGCTCATCATAGAGGATGAGGTCGGGGTTGGAGATCAGCTCACAGGCAAAGCCAAGCCGCTTCTTCCATCCGCCCGAAAGGAGGGCCGCACTAGCCTCATTGCCTGTGAAGCCGAGTTTGCTGAGCCATGTTTGGGCGAGCCGCTCTTTTTCATAGTCGGGCAGGTCTTCTTTGATCATGTTGACGAGGATCGTTTCAGGCGTCAGATCGGGGAATTCGCAGGCTTGAGGGACATAGCCAATTTTTAAATCGCGCCTAGGAGAAAGGATTCCCGTGTTTGGCTTTTCTAAGCCCGCAACGATCTTCAAGAAGGTCGATTTCCCAGCCCCATTCGGACCGATGAGTCCAATCCTGTCCTTGGCAAAAATGCTCAAGGACAGGTCTTTAAATAGAACGCGAGTCGAATACGACTTTGAAACAGATTGGCAGCTATATAGGAGGCTCATCCGATCATTTTAGCGGTTTCGGCACAAATCTAACACTTCTTTTATGTGTTATATAGGAAACCAGCTGAATCGCAATCATGCTTAAGAAAAATGCGGGGACAATCGGCGCCACCTCCCCATCGAAATAGGGCCAGATTCCAGCGGTGAGTCCCCCGACAAGAATCCCCGCAAAGGCGCCCTGGGTATTCATTTTTTTAGAATAGAGCGAGAGGATCACCAAGGGGGCAAAGGAGGCTCCAAGGCCCGACCAAGCGTACAAAACCAACTGATAAATACTACTCGGCCTATAAAAGGCGATCCCTAAACCAATAAAGGCGACGAGAACAACGCTGATGCGGGAAACCCACAAGAGCTCTTTGGAAGAGACCTTTTTGCGGGAAAGACACTTATAAAAATCTTCAGACAGATTGGACGCGACAATGAGGAGATGCGCCGCCATGACGTTTGTTGTAGCTGCCAGAATCGCACAGAGGACAAGTCCTGAAAAAAATGAGAACAGAGTCGCCTTCACAATGCTTAAAACGAGCTGCTGCGGGTCGGCGAGCCCCTCAGGGAAAAGAGAGATTCCGATCAACCCGATCCAGGTTGCGGCAGCCAATGTAATGATCATCCATCCCATCCCCACATATTTGGATTTCCACATTTCATTTGTGTCACGTATACCCATAAACTTCGTCAATATGTGCGGCTGGCCAAAATATCCGAGCCCCCAGCCCATAGAGATCATCGCAATTTTCCAAAAAGTCATCGCGCTGAAATCGGGGAGCATGGATGTGGAGAGATTTTTAGCCTCTACAGCTTGCAAGACAGAATGGATCCCGCCAAGCTTCACCAGTAAAAACCCTGGAATGAGGACGATCACAGCCAGGAGGAAAAGTCCCTGGAATAGGTCCAGCCAGGCAACAGTCCGGTACCCTCCCATAAAGACATAGCCGACCACAATCAACAAACCGAGCGCAATCCCTAAGTAGTAGCTGATCCCGAACAATGACTCAACCAATACTCCCATTGCGATTAGCCCTGACGAAATATAAATGGTAAAAAAGAGGACGGACATCCCTCCTGAAATCAATCGGAGTTTTCCAGAAGTATCTCCAAACCTTGCTTCAAAATAGGAGTTTAGAGTGAGGCTGCCGAACTGCTCAGTCATTTTTCGTAAACGGGGCGCGATGAAATGCCAATTTAAGAACATGCCGATAATCAGCCCGACCGCAGCCCACGCGGCGAAAACTCCCCCGCTAAAGATCAAGGCTGGATAGGCGAGAAAAAGCCATCCGCTCATATCGCTTGCATGAGCCGAAAGAGCCGTCAGCCAGAAATTCATCGAACGATCGCCGAGAATAAAATCGGCGCTCGACTGCTGTTTTTTGTAAGAAAGATAAGCGACGTAAAGGAGTACTACGAAGTAGCCGAATAAGGTGGCGGCTTCAAGTACACTGTTAGCCAAAAGCATAAAACCCCTAAATAATTCATGTAATCAATGGTAAATATAGCGGTCCCTCAGAGGGTGTAAACAAATAGGTTTTAGGAAAGAAAAGGAATTACCCCAAAAGGGGGAAGCGGGACGGGTTTGCAGATGAGAAAAATGTGTGCTTTTTCATTACCTTCAATTTTAACTCGCTCGACTCAGGTTTTGCAAGTCTTTTTCTTCAAGTAGACTATTTGCCAAAATCATAGAACCTCGGGATCCGTTCGTTAAATAGACAGAGAACTTCGTATGGAATAGTATCGCAAAGATGAGCGATCTCAGTCAATTTGATCTCTACTGCGCCCTGGCGGCCGATCAAAACCACCTCATCGCCGACATAGACCTCGGAATCGCCCACATCAACCATAAATTGGTCCATACAAATGGCCCCAGCTATTGGAAAGCGCTTGCCGCGGATAAGAACAGAGCCCCGATTGGAAAGGGCTCGCCGGTATCCGTCGCCATAGCCGATCGGAACGGTGACAATCCGAGTTTCTTTTTGCGTGGTGTAAGTGTGGCCGTAGCTAATTCCGGATCCTTTAGGGACCACTTTGAAATATGAGACCTTTGATTTGAGGGAAAAACAGGGGGCCAAGCCAGGTAGAGAGGAATACCCATAAACCATCAGCCCTGGCCGCACCATGTCGAGATGGGACTCTGGATAGTTTGCTACTCCGCCTGAATTCGCTATGTGCGCTATGAGTCCTTGGAAAGGCGGCTGGCTAACAAGATCTTGGAAGTCTTTGATTTGGCGGAGGGCTGTCAGGTCATTTGGGAGATCGGAAGTGGCGAGATGGGAATAGACGCCGACTACCTCTAAGCAAGAGAGGGTTTTTAAGTGCTGAATCAGCTGAATCGCAGTGGAACAGCGGACACCGGTCCTCTGCATCCCCGTTTCCACTTCTAAATGGACATGGCACTTGCCCCTCAATCGTTTTGCGACGAGGTCGGCTTTGAATTTGGAGCTGATGGAAAATTCGAGATTGAAACGGACGAGATCGTCAACCTGATCTTCGTGGATAGCGCCCAGAACGAGTATGGGGGCGGCGATCCCCGCTTTCCGAAGGGTAACTCCCTCTTGAAGGCAAGAAACGCCAAGGCAATCGACAAGCCCGCCCGCGGCTTTTGCAATTCCGACAAGTCCGTGGCCATAGGCGTTGGCCTTGACGGGAAGGCAAAAACGGCTTTTTCCAATGTGTTTACGAACGATGCTCAAATTATTTTTAAACTGAGCGACGTCGATTTCTATCCAAGTTGGGTGCGGATATTTTTCCATATAAGACCTCTTTTCTAGTTATATCAAAAACGATCTCTTGACCGCAGCGTAATTTCTTCGTATTCTTCTGTCATGGCCGAAAAGACCGAGAAGGCAACGCCGAAAAAATTAAAAGACGCGCGTAAAAAAGGGCAGATTGCAAAAGCGCAAGATGTCCCTGCCGCAATGACTTTTATTGTTGCGATGACCGGTACTTTGGCCTCAGTCGGATATATCTACGGAAATATCACCAGCTTCCTCCTCCTCATGTTTCAAGAGGCCTCCAACAGCGGAGCCTCCCTCGATGAGAGAGCCCCCGCATTTTTTATCTTAGCCATGCACGTCATCTTGAATACGAGCCTGCCTATCATGGGCCTCGTCTGCTTCACAGGCGTTCTTGTAAGCTTTCTAGTTAACGGACCCATGTTCTCTCTTGAAGCGATGAAATTCGACTTAAAAAAACTCAATCCTGTCGATGGTATTAAAAATAAATTTAAGCTGAAAGTCTTGATTGAACTGATCAAGTCGATCGCTAAAATCACAGGAGCTGCCATCATTATTTACCTGGTGGTCTTGAGCAGCCTGCCGAATATCATCGCAACAGTGATGATGCCGATTATGGGAGCCGCCTCCGTAGTACACGACTTCCTATTCGCAGCGGCCCTCCGAGTCGGAATTTTCTTTGTCCTCATAGCCCTTTTCGACCTCGCTTTCCAAAGAAAAAACTTTGCCAAAGAGATGAAAATGGAAAGGTTCGAGGTGAAGCAAGAGTATAAAGACACTGAGGGCGACCCGATGATTAAAGGGCGGCGCAAAGAGATCTTCCGCGAAATCGCTTATCAAGACGGGCCCAGAGCTGCGAGAAAAGCGAGAGCCATTATTACCAACCCGACCCACATCGCAGTAGCTTTAAAATATAATCCCCCCGATGAAGTGGCTCCCATCATTTTGACCATGGGTGCAGGCTTTATGGCCGAGCAGATCATAAAAATAGGTGTCGAAAACAATATCCCAATCATGCGAAATGTAGATTTAGCAAGAGAACTATACAGTAAAGGGAAAATCTCCGATTATATACCTGAGGATACTTACGAGGCCGTTGCCGAAATCCTAAAATGGATCGAATCCTTGGACGAAAATCCAGATGTTAACGTGGAATTATTTAAATCATGAGTAAAATTTTAGACAATATCTCCCGATTACTTGGCGGCGACCGCGCTCTGAACACCATCTCCAAGTCGAGCGACTTGATGCTTGCGGGCGTCATCATCTCCATCATCATGATGTTGATTTTCCCCGTCTCCCCAGACATGATCGACGTCCTGATCGCAATCAACTTATCGGTATCGGTTATCCTTCTCTTTGTTGCGATCTATATCCAAAAAGCGGTCCAGTTATCGATGTTCCCCTCCCTCCTCCTCCTCACAACGCTGTACCGTCTTGGAGTTAACATCTCATCCACTCGTCAGATTCTCCTCCACGCAAACGCGGGTAAAATCATCTTTGCGTTCGGAAACTTCGTCGTCGGAGGCAACTACGTGGTCGGGGGTGTCATCTTCCTCATCATCACCATTGTCCAGTTCATCGTCGTTGTAAAGGGCGCTGAGAGGGTCGCAGAGGTAGCTGCCCGCTTTACGTTGGACGCGATGCCCGGTAAACAGATGTCGATCGACGCCGACCTTCGCGCTGGCCTCATCGATCAGCAAGCAGCTCGCGAGCTGCGCCTCGGACTTGCCAAAGAGAGCCAACTCTACGGAGCCATGGACGGAGCGATGAAGTTCGTAAAAGGGGATGCGATCGCAGGTATCGTCATCACTTCGATCAACGTCATCGGGGGCCTCATTATCGGGGTCTCCATGCACGGAATGACCCTCGCCCAATCGGCCAAAATTTACTCCCTCCTATCCATTGGCGACGGTCTCGTATCGCAAATTCCGGCCCTCATGATCGCGATCACTGCCGGTATCGTGACCACCCGCGTCTCGAGCGAGAAAAAAGACTCTCACTTAGGTAAAGAGATCTCTGAACAGTTGCTTAAACAGCCAAAAGCCTTGATGATCGCAGGCGGCCTACTTTTCTTCATGGCCTGGATCCCCGGCTTCCCCGCTATTCCCTTCATGATCCTTGCAGCCATTGTTGGCTCTTTAGGCTATATTTTCTGGTACCAGTCTAAACGAGTCGCAGCCAAAGCAGGCGCCGGCATCAGCGCTATGGGAACCGACGTCCCTGGCCATGCAGTTTCCGGAGGCGGGCCTGAAGACTACGCTCTCACCCTCCCCATCGTCCTTGAAGTGGGTTCGGCTATCTCTCTTCTCATTCGAAAAGATAAGCAAGGGAACACCTTCATCGATCAGATGATCCCCAAAATGCGCCATGCGCTTTACCAAGATTTAGGGGTCCGTTTTCCTGGAGTCCACGTTCGGACCGACTCGCCCACCTTCGATGCGAATGAATATGCGATCCACCTGAATGAAGTTCCCATTGTCCGCGGAAAAATCATCTTGAAACACCTCCTCACGAACGAGAGCGAAGAGACGCTCCGCAGATACAACATCCCCTTCATCACTTCTAAGGGATCTCTCGGCATGCCAGCCCTTTGGGTCGATGAGAAATATCAGGAGATCTTACAAAAAGCCGGCATTCGGTTCTGGACTGGCCTTGAAGTGATCATCCTCCACCTCTCCAAGTTCTACCGCCAATATGCGAGCGAATTCATCGGCATTCAAGAAGTGCGCGCGATTCTCGAATTCATCGAAAAATCGTTCCCCGACCTCATCAAAGAGGTTACCCGTCTTGTGCCGCTCCAAAAACTCACCGAGATCCTCCGCCGCCTTGTTCAAGAACAGGTGTCGATCAAAGACCTACGCACTATCCTAGAAGCTCTCAGCGAATGGGCCCAAACCGAAAAAGATACCGTTCTCCTCACCGAGTACGTCCGCTCTTCGCTCAAGCGCTATATCAGCTACAAATACTCGCTTGGCCAATCGGTACTCTCAGTCTATCTCCTTGATCCTGAGATTGAGGATATGGTCCGCGGCGCGATCAAGCAAACGTCCGCCGGATCCTACCTCGCCCTCGATCCCGATTCTGTGCAGTTAATACTCCACTCCATGCGCAATACCATCCAGCCGACCCCGGCAGGAGGCCAACCGCCCGTTCTCCTCACTGCGATCGACGTACGCCGCTTTGTGCGTAAATTGATCGAGGGAGAATTCCCAGAACTTGCGGTTGTTTCCTATCAGGAGATTGTCCCTGAGATCCGCATTCAGCCGCTCGGCAGAGTCCAGCTCACTTAAATGATTTTTGAAGAATTATCCAAATATGCTAGTTTCCGATTGAACTAGCTGTTATTTGCGTTAGCGCTTTTCTTCAGGCGTCAGGTATTAAATATGAGTAATTTACATAACATTATCCCCGTCAGCCAGCAAGGGGTCAAAGAAATCCAAAAAGAGATCTCTGCAGATCGCGCCATGCAAGTTGAAAGCGAAGAGGATCTAAATCAGTATTTCGAACTCTCCTCCTTCAACCCGATGAACCAAGCCCAAAGGTTCAGGAAAATGGAGGACATCCGTTCTAAATCGGACATGAAAGAGGGCGAGACCGAAGAGACCGACGAGGTGGCAACGAAAATCGTCGACGTCGAGAAAATCGACGAGGCTGCCGAAAGATTCCAAAAAAACAACTACGAGCTCAACTCAAAAACGCTCCGCATTCTTCGCTCCCAGGTCTCCAAATCCGATACGCCCGAAGACATCCTCAAAAAAGTGGAAGCTGTCTACGGAGACGCCTCTCTCGCAGATGAGGCCCTCGATTTCTTGGCTGAAACCAGCGACACCCAGCTCCTTGCAGCCACGCAGGAAGCTAAAGAGAAATTCAACAAAGACAAAGGCAAAGAGATCCGGGCAGGAAGGAACATGGGCATGCAAGCCCGCGAGTTTGCCAAAGAGGGTCTTGGATCGCCGACTAGTTTGCGCGATTTGTACCGTGAAATCATCCTCAATCCCCGCGAGCCTCTGAAATTATTCGACGAATTAGCTGAAAAATTCCGCTTCCCGAAATTAAAATCTGCCATCACCTTCATGCTCCACTCGATTGGAAGCGATCTCAAATCGAAAGGCCCCTCGATCCAAAGAGGCGAATTGAAACGGCTCCTCGACGAAACAAGATCGATGCAGGGAATTTTGGGCGTATTCCGATTTTTCCAATCCCGCATGCGCCTAATCCAACGAGAATTCGGGTCCTATAATTTGATCGTCCCCAGCCGCCTCGACTTTGAAATCATTGCCCGCATCTTTGTCAAAATCCTCTCCGAGAGGTTCATGAACCCCGACAAGATCTTACAGACGTCGAGAATCTTAGGGATTTCCGAAGAGGCCGCGGCACAAATGATCATCTATTCCCAAATGCGCGACGCGATTAAGCAGATCGCCCCAAAATACTTCCGAGATCCAAGACACAGAGATGAAACCCTCAAAGCATTCATCGACACAATTGAGAAACTCGAAGATCAGATGGAAGAGGAAGAAGAGGAGGAGAAAGATAAATGATCAACCAATTCGAAGAGCTCCTTCACGATCTTGGGAAAGTGTTCCACCTAGAACTTCAAGTCGACAGACACAATGCTTGCAGCATCCAAGTCCATCCTCATTTCGTCATCCAATTGCAGCTCGATGCCACCCAAGAAAATCTCTGGATCTTTTCCAAATTGATCGACACGCCCCCCGGCAAATTCAGAGAAAATATCTTAAAAGAGGCGCTGAAAGCCAACGCCCTCCCCGATCCCCGCATAGGCGTTCTCGGCTACATGGCATCCACAAATCAATTAGCGGTCTTCCAGAAATATCCGCTTAAATTCTTAAACGGAGACAAGCTCAGCGGCTTTCTTGGGGCCTTCATGGAGATGGCAGACAGCTGGCGAGAAGCGATCGCCGCCGGACAAAGCGCCCCCCTTGGAACAAATCAACCCTCCCGCAACCCATTTGGAATGCATTGAAAACCGATGCCCACTGGCAAAAGATCGGCAAGAATCCCCATCATGGCATTTGCATCCCCCTCTTTTCGATACACACCAAGAATAGCTCAGGCATTGGCGAATTTTTAGATCTAATTCCCCTGATCGACTGGTGCAAAAGCGTCCATTTGGACTGTATCCAGCTCCTCCCCATCAACGACAGCGGCGCCGATCCGAGCCCCTACAACTGCCATAGCGCTTTTGCCCTCGATCCTGTCTACCTAAGTCTTTCCGCACTCGGAATAGAACCCATACAGGCATTCAAAACATACCAACTCGTCATCCGTTCCGAAGTCCTCCAGTTGAAACTGGAACTCCTGCACCAGCACTTTAAGCTCACCTTCAACGACCTTTCAAAGACCCCCGCATATCAGTCCTTTCTCAATGAAAACCCATGGCTTCCCACCTACGCCCGTTTTAAAGCACTCAAAGATCAGTTCGAAGGAAAACACTGGAAAGATTGGCCCATCGATGCCAAACCAGAGAAAGAGAAAACCGACTTTCACACCTTTTTGCAATACCACTCCTTTGCCCAGATGGAACAGGTGCGCGCCCATGCGACCGCCCAAGGGATCTTTCTTAAAGGCGACATCCCCATCCTCCTCAGCCCCGATAGCGCAGACGTTTGGGAAAACTCCTCGCTCTTCCATCTCGACCTCAACGCCGGCGCCCCACCCGATCTCTACAACAAGCTCGGACAAAACTGGGGATTTCCCCTATTTAATTGGGAAGCCATGCGGAAGGACAACTTTCGCTGGTGGAAACAGCGGCTGAAAGTGGTGGAGAAATTCTATCACATCTACCGAATCGACCATGTGGTCGGATTTTTCCGTATTTGGGGCATTGAAAAGGGGAAAAAAGCGGCGGAAGGGACATTCTTCCCGCCCGATCAAAGTCTTTGGGCCGCCCAAGGGACAGAGCTGCTTGAAATGATGATCGATGCAACCACCCTCCTCCCGATGTCGGAGGATTTGGGAACCATTCCCAAAGAGGTCTATCCGATCCTCAAAAACTTAGGGATCTGCGGAGTGAAAGTGGTCCGCTGGCAAACAAAAGAAGGCCGCTATATCCCGTTCAGCGAATACGAGCCTCTCAGCATGACCACCCTTTCAACTCATGACATGGACACCCTTGAACTCTGGTGGAAAAAGTATCCATCGGAGGCGGTCCCCTTTGCCGAATTTATGGGCTGGGCCTACCACCCAATACTCAGCAGCAATCAAAGGCTTAAAATCCTCCATGCGGCGCACCACACCCCAAGCATCTTCCACATCAATCTCCTGCAGGAATATCTCGCTCTCTTTCCAGAACTTGTCTGGCCAAACACCGAAGATGAACGGATTAACGTGCCAGGAACAACGCTCCCCACAAACTGGACCTACCGATTCCGTCCAAGCCTGGAAGAACTCGCAGCCCACAAGGGGCTAGCCGAGGCTTTTTCATCCATCGTATAGTTTTATGAGCCTCTGGGTTTCCCGCAACTTGAACAATGCGAATCAAACCGGGAATTATAATTACGACAGTTATAGCACCACCAAATGCCGAATATATCCTCAACAATATCCTTAGGCGCAATAGCGATATAAGAACCATTTTCAAATTGAAGAGATACGATCTTTATTGTTGGACCGTTTTTGGGGGCATAACACATCCCATCGTCCAGGAACCTATCTCAATAAAATTTTTCGTCGATTTTCTGGATTATTTTGGCCG
>JANPFC010000011.1:0-3759 GCA_031423235.1 Chlamydiota bacterium
CAATCGAGGGGATTCAGAGCGTCTTCTCCACAAGCAATACCGGATCTACAACAATCGTCCTCCAGTTTTCTTTGGACAGAGATATCGACGCCGCATCGACCGATGTTCAGGCAGCGATCAGTACAGCTCAACCCAACTTACCGTCAAATCTCCCCAACCAGCCCACTTACCACAAAGTGAATCCGGCGGCTACTCCCATCCTCTATTATGTGATCAGCTCGCCAAACATGACCCTTGCCGATCTCTATGATTACGGAAATACGTTCATCGGCGAGCGCCTCTCGATGATTGAAGGGGTGGCTCAAGTGATCACCTACGGCTCCGCTTATGCCGTCAGAGTGCAAATCGACCCAGAAAAACTGGCAGCAAAAAACCTCGGCCTCGACATGGTCACCGAATCGATCAAATTGACGAACGTCGACCTGCCGCTTGGAACTCTTTATGGAGAGCGGGACGATTTCACGGTCGACGTCGACGGGCAAATCATGCGCGCTCCCGGAT
This sequence comes from Chlamydiota bacterium, assembly GCA_031423235.1. GTDB lineage: Bacteria > Chlamydiota > Chlamydiia > Chlamydiales > SM23-39 > REEB52. Next base: position 502 of record JANPFC010000011.1, read on the forward strand.
ATAGCGAACTGGTCATCAAGAACCAAAACGGCGATCTCGTCAAAATCAAAGATGTGGGTAGAGCTCTCGATAGCGTCCAAAACGACAAATTCTTCCAAAACTACGTGACCCATAACGGAACAGAGCAATGCATCGTTTTGGCGATCCAACGCCTCCCTGGGATGAACACCGTCCAGATCGTCACGGGAATTAAAGCCGCTCTTGCAAAACTAAAACCCCAGCTTCCAAGTTCTCTAAAAATCGAAGTGATTTACGACCAGTCTGAATCGATCATCGAAGGGGTAAACGATGTAAAACTCACCCTATTTGTCGCATTCTGCCTCGTCGTCATCGTGATCTTCCTCTCGCTTGGAAAAGCGCTCAACACAATCATCCCAACTATCTCCCTCCCGATGTCGATTTTTGGAACCTTTGCGGTGATGTATCTCCTGGGCTTTAGCATCGATATTCTCTCCCTTCTATCGCTCACCCTCGCCATCGGATTTCTCGTGGACGATGCGATTGTTGTACTCGAAAACAACGTCCGCCACGCTCAAATGGGGGAAGCGCCGATGGATGCCGCCCTGAAAGGCTCAAAGGAAATTAGCATCACCGTACTCAGCATGACCCTCTGCCTCACAGCTGCGTTCATCCCTCTTGTCTTTATGTCGGGAGTTGTTGGAAAACTCTTCCGCGAATTTGCTGTTACAATCATCGTCGCGGTTCTCATTTCAGGCTTCGTCTCCCTAACGCTTGTTCCGATGCTCGCCGCCCGCTTTGTCAAACCGTACACGAAAGAAAGAAAACCCCGCATGGAGAGGTTTGCGGACGCGGTGAATGAGCGGCTTTTAAAAATCTATGAGCCTTGCCTCCATTTTGCCATGAAACACCGCTTTCTCATGCTCGGGGTGGGCCTCAGCAGCATCATTGGATCGCTGATCCTCTTCAAAACCGTCTCGATGGACTTCCTCCCTCCCGACGATATTGGCTACCTGCAAGGATATACCCTTGCCCGCGATGGAACATCCCCATTCCTGATGGACAAATATCACGATGAGATCAATAAAATCGCCATCGCAGATCCAAATATGGAGTCGATCATCTCGATCAGTTCCTACACAAATCCAAACGAAGGGATCCTCTTTTTCCGCTTGAAACCGTTCAAAGACCGGCTCCCAATGGATTCGGTCGTAAAAGAACTCAGCGCCAAGCTAAAAGGGATTCCGGGCGTCAACTGCTACATCTCGCCCCTCCCTCTAATCAACCTCCAAGTGGGGACAACGGCGCAGGCCCTCTATCAGTACTCGCTCACGAGCATCGACCGGAAAGCGCTCTATGATTATGCCCCCACATTGGTCAATAAAATGAAAGCCAATCCGGCCTTTTCTCAAGTCTCCAGCGACCTCAGAATCCATCAGCCGCAGTGGCAGCTCCATATTTTGCGCGACAAAGCATCGAATTACAATGTGAATGCCAACGGAATCGAAAACTACTTTCAGTACGCCTATTCAGATAACAAAATTTCTCAAATTAACGCAGAGATCAACCAATATGACGTCCTCATCGAAACCCTTCCGCAGTTTTATAGAGACCCGAGAGTCCTTTCCAAGCTCTACGTCTCATCAACCACTGGCGCACAAGTGCCCCTTTCGGAAATCCTCCAAGTCACAGAAACCGTCGGCCCCCTCACCGTCAACCACATCAACGGCCTCGCCTCAGTTGGAATATCGTTCAATCCCGGCGAAAACGTCCCCTTGGGAAACTCGCTGACTGCCCTTGAAAAGCTCACTAAAGGAGATATGCCCAGCCAAGTATTTGGACAGGTCATCGGAACAGCTGATATATTTAAAAGCTCGTTTGCGAGCTTAAATTTCCTCCTTCTCCTCTCCTTTTTCGTGATCTACGTAATCCTTGGGATACTCTATGAGAGTTTCATCCATCCCCTCACTGTCATGAGCGCACTTCCTCCAGCTCTATTTGGAGGCCTCTTCACTCTCTACATATTCAATCAGACCCTCTCGATCTACTCGTTTGTAGGGCTGATCCTCCTCATTGGAATCGTATTGAAAAACGGGATCATGATGGTGGACTTCGCCATTGCCGCGGTCGAAAAAGAGGGGAAATCGGCCCACGACGCCATTGTAGAGGCCTGCCTCATCCGTTTCCGTCCGATCATGATGACCACCATCTGCGCCATCATGGGAGGCGTACCGATAGCAGTCGGTGTAGGCGGCGCAATGGCCCAAACCCACATTTCGCTTGGCCTATGCATGGTCGGCGGACTTATTATTTCTCAGATGCTTACCCTCCTCCTCACGCCGGTCCTCTACTTCTACTTCGAGACCCTGCAAGAGAAGATTAAAGCGAAATTCACAAAATAATAGTTTTTTCTTGAAATGCCAATCTGACTTCCAATAGAATGCTGCCTCAATTTTATGACCATATCACGCCTTCAATCACACTGTATTCATAGACCTTTCCGTCCGATCAGAAGGTTTATTGAAAACACTCTAACCCTCAGAATGTTCACACTGATTACAGATTGGCTTGAAGGAAAGGAAGGATGGACTTCTGAAAATACCAGAAGGGTCGGATTTGATATTGCCCCCATTCCTGGATCAACTCAGGGGATTGATCCACTTTCGTTTAGAATGACCCTCGAAGCGATCCGAATTAGAGATTTGGATCTATTTCGGGATATTCCAGAAATTAAGACGGTTAGATGCCGTGACTTTCGCCGGGAAATTGGTAGTTTCTTAAGCAAAGAACTCCTTTCTGATCCAGAAAATGAGACCCTATTCGCGATGAATCATATATATTTCAGAAAATATCCTGAATACATGTACACCCTTTTCGATCTATTAGAACACTCCGCTGCTCAAGCACACTTTAAACTAGTGAAATTGATTCTCAGCACTTATGAGGTTCCTCTCAGTGTGAGAAGAAATCTGCTCCACTATCCGTTTGATCAATCGGTCAATGTCAAAGACGAAGAAAGGCGGAAGAGCTATCGGGAGCTTATGCTCCTTCTAGATCCCCAATTTGAACTCCCCCGCTGGTTATCTCTCTAGTAATTCGCGAGCATTGCTTTAAAGAATCTTTTTTGATAGTTTACTGAAACTTTTTTTTAGAGGGCTCATGACAATCGATTCCATTGGTGTATACACAAACTACCTGAAGAATCGGCTTTTTGGCGGGATTGAAAGCTGCCGACAAATCGACTAAAAAAAAGGGAGCCGTATTGGGAATACTGTCCCCTTTTTTTTAGTCGATTTTCGG
>JANPFC010000012.1:0-5456 GCA_031423235.1 Chlamydiota bacterium
ATATCCTGTTATTTATTTTCTAATTTAAGTTGGCATGAATGGAATCTGAGGTCGCTGATTTACCGATTCTTCAACTTTTTTCGGTATATACCGATCGTGATTCAAGAATTTGCCTTTTCTTTAGAATGCATTTCTTGATGAAGATTTTTTTTCTTTGCAATGAGAAGCACTACCTCGCCCTCATCAATAAATAGCAGCCCGACCCCCATCTATTCAGCTTGGTCGGGCGGGGCTAGGTCGTCAATAACTGGGATCAATTTTGCCAAAATAAATAATTTATCAGGAAAAGGGGCTTTGCCAAGTCGCCAACGAGACGCATTAAGATCATGTTTCAAAATACTTGCCTCTCTTTGCAGTTTTTGTTGCTGCGCGGATATCATTCCCTGCCGAAATGCTTGAGCAACATAGTATATCTGGTTAGTTACGCAAGAGGCTCTTTTCTTTTGACGAATCTCAATCTGCTCAGGAGTTCTTTCACCGCTAATTTTCCAAACTTTATCGCCAAAGTCCATGATATTTATAGCCCACCGCTCAAACATATCTAAATCTTCCCGGAACAGAGCTTTGATATCTATTAACTTATGAAGTTGAGCATAATACCGCTTTACGTGTCTATTTCTATTCTCCTCTTGAACTCTTTGATCTTGAACGAATTGTTCAATTCTCCGATCAAATTGACGCTGGAGATTCACTAATTCTAATCGTGTATTAGCTAATTCAGCTATTTGCTCTGCTCTAATTCTCTCAATTCGCTCAACCACGCCTCTTAAACGCTCTGTCTCTGCCTGCAAGTCCAGGTTCTGTTGCTGGTTTGCCTCGTGTATGCGCATTAAATCCTGAACTTCCCTCCCTCGAATATGAAGCAATCGATCTTGTTGTTGTACTTGCTCCTCCAGACGCCGTATTTCATTTCCCTTTGCTAATAGAGCCGCTTCTGCTTCTATGCGTCTTCTATTTTCTTCAGCCCAATCGATCATCAATCGAACCTCTAAATTCTCTTCGTTACGTCTTACTCCGGCAGCCATGGCTATACCTCGTTTTGGTTTCTTCTTATATGGATCGGCGCGGCAAATAATTGTCCGATAATTTGTAGGCTTTGGCCTTCTTTTCTGATGATTAGAACTAGATCTTGAAGTTGCCGGCGTGCGGGATGATCAACTGCAAGCTGCTCTATAACTCCATTCAATTGCTCGATGCAGAATTCTTTTCCCCGCTGTAAATTGGGCAGCAGTGTTTCTATTGCCCTTTCTAGGGTGGTTATGTTCTCTTCTCGTCTATCTGCGGCGGCTCGATTATAGGCTTCTCGAATTGGAACCAGCAGTGCGTTCCGCTCTTCTTCCAATTGCATCAACCTTTGCGGCATTTGAATTTCCCGTAGCTGGACTTGTTGAAGCTCATGTCGGATTTGATCTCGTTCTCTAAGGGCCTCGTCTCTCAGCCTGATGATCTCGTCTCTGCCTGCAATTAATTCATGTTCTCTTGCTATCGGCGCAATCGCTTCCCTGTCTTGCAATGCGTGCAGGGCTTGATGTGCGCGTTGCTCTTGGGCCAGAGTTAACTCTTCTATCCGCCCTTGCGCTAGTGCTAGCTGAGCTGTCAGTTCATCTTTACGAATAATTAGCTGGGCTCTTTCATTCCCGAGATTATGCGCCTCATTCTGGGCGAGATCTCTGGCTTGGAGCGCTCGATCGTGTACTAACCTTAGATCTCCGTTTACAATTCGTAGTCTGGCGGCTTCCTGCGCTGCCCAATTCAATTCTTTAATCTGTTCAGTTGCTCTGTATAAGATATTGCCTAAACGGACGAGCGCAAGAAATGAGACGGCCATACTAATCCAGATGGGTAGGATCCCTAGCGTGCAAAAAAATAAGGATGTGATAGCTATCGCCTCATCTTTCAAAATTTCAACGGCAAAATTGATTCCCTCTTTGCTAATGACTTTCCCGATTGTATTTTGAAAAAGCTGATTTCCAATTCGTTGAATTAGATTGAGGTCCTCTTCAATTGGATTAAGCAACGGCGCTGCATGTGCAGCTCCTTGGATAGCTAAAACGGCCACATTTCCCCCTTCGTCGAGGCAAATCTTTTAAATATAATTTTATTTTATGGCAACAAAATCTTTTGAAATGGTCTGGCTCGCTTTGTCAACCACAACGAAAAGAGGGCCCCCATTGCTATCGGAAGTAAGTAGAGCGAGGGAGCTCCTGTCCAGCCTGTCTGTTTACAGGTCCAAAGACAAATTGCCGCTGTTGGCGTCCCGATTAATTGCGATCCGATCGTATAGCCAAAACAGAGTATGGTTGAGCGGCAGCGTGCTGGAACTTGTTCTAATGCCCAAGCATGATACGGCGCAGCAAAGGCGACGCCAGAGATAACGATGAATGTTCTGACGGCTGTTATTACCCAAAGATCGGTTGTAGGACCCATAATGGAAAATAGGGGGACTGCGCCAATACAAAGGGCCGCTGCGCCAAGGAACATCAATCGTTCTTTCCCAAATTTATGGGCGAGAAACCCAAAAAATGGGAGCAAAAAGAGATCGAGTCCAAGAAGGGCTGTGTTTATTTTCATCACATCCGCTTTGGTGTGATTTGTCACCAAGGGAATATAGCCGTTCATGAGGGTAAAGGCCAAAGAATAGGTGGTATAGCTGAATCCAGCTGCCAAAATGATTGCGATAAAGGCCCTTTTGTATTGAAAAATCTCACTTATTTGAAAGGTAGTAGAAGTGAATTCAGAGGTTTCTTCAGTTTGGAGCCGTAGAAAAATTCCAATGATCGCTGTTGCGCCGCCCGCCCAAAATAGATAGCGCCAACCCGCCTCAATTAAGCCTTGTGTGCTGAGGAATGTGACGAGGCCTGAGGCAATGAGGATCCCTAAGACAGTCGATGCGTCGAAGAGGCTGCTCATAAAACTCCGTTTCGGCACATTTGTGTTCTCCAAAATAAAGATCGCTCCTCCAGCTGATTCGCCCGCTGCGAAAAAACTCTGGAGGAGCCGCATGAGCGCCAAAAGAAGGGGGGCGATTTCAGAGTGGGTGGGCAAACATCCAATCCCAATTGTAGAGCCTGCCATCCCGCATAGAGACCAAGAGAGGGCTTGCCTTCTCCCAAATCGATCGGAAATCCAACCAAATAGGAGTGAGCCGAGAGGCCTGCTAAGCATACCGAGAGGAATGAGCGCATAGGTGAGAATCAGGGCGGTATACGGATCCTGGGTATGGAAAAATAGCGGAGCAATAAACGGTGCTAACAGTCCGAAGAGCGCGGTGTCGTAGTGTTCTAGAATATTGCCGATGATGCCGGCAAAAAATGGCTTGCGCCGCATAAATCCTCGGCCGTCGATTATAGTTATCGCCGTATAAATTTTTCAAGAATTTGTCTTTCCTTTAGAATGCAATTCGTGAAGAAGATTTTTTTGGGTTTCGCTCTATTTTTAATCGCCTGCTCCCTGCTGCATACGCATATTTTAGGCCTTGCGGCAAGAGTTTCTCTAAAAATGGGATGGGATTGCGAACTGGCTTACCGTTCTATTTATTGGGAAGATGGCGAGCTCGTGTTTTCAGATCTCGTCCTTTTCGATCCCACATTTCATACACATATTCAAAGGGCCTCTTTCCGTATTGATTGGAAAGCGTTGCCCAAAAAATTAAAAGGACATCTGACAATTGAGAGTCCGCATGTCTCCATTAATAAGAAACGCTCCTTTCTTAAGAAATCGGATAGTTGGTTCGACATATCCCTCATCGCAAAAAATGGGACGCTCGATTGGGATGGTCCCGTCCAGTTTTCTCTTGATCATCAGAGCTCTTGCAGTCAGCTAGCCCTCAATTGGGCAGATTCCAGCGCTCTTTTGTCTTTTCAGGAGGGGAAACTTGATGGTGAGCTGAATAATTTCTTTGTGGCTTTATTAAAAGGGTGGATTCCCTTTGGAGAAATTAGCGACGGAAGGCTGACGGGGAGGATCTCTGTCGATGAAGAGGGGAATCCTCTATCGGCGAACCTGAAAGTAGCTAATTTGGCTTGGGCGCTTTCTCCTAGCGCAATTGAAGGAATGGGCGGAACGTTCAGCTTTAATGCGAATCTGGGAGGCAAGTGGGATTTGCAGGGGATCGGCAAAGCCCAAGAAAAAGAGTTCCTTTTTACTTGTCAGGGAAGAGGGTTTTTTAAAAGCGGGTGGATCGAAACCAAACTGCAGCTGGATGATTCGTGGTGCCAGCTTTCAAGCGATGGAGCGTGGAACTTCGAGTGCTTCCAGCTTCGCTCCGAGCAGGCGACGTGGCTTCAGGGAGGACTCGCGGCCATTTGGCCCGATGCGGCTGATTGGACTTTTATCACAGGGATTGTGTCAGGGAAGGCCGCTTGGACCGAGTCGACTTGGAACGCCCATTTTGAAGGGGACAATTTAGCAATTCAAAAAGGGGAGTTTGCCCTTGGCTGCAAATCGGCAAGAGCCGATTTGACTCAGGAGGGAGGGAGCTTTATCGTTGCCTCAAATGATTACGATTTAAAACTGGCCGGAATGTGGGAAGACTGGAATGCGGAAGCGCGGATCGGATCGATATTTCTCACATTGCATGGGGGATGGGATGGAGAGAGGCTCCCCATTTTGGTTGAAAAAGGGACTCTTGCCGATCTGCAATTTTCTGGCGATGGGTGGATCGATCGGAATCTCGATTTGTCATTTGCTTTGGACGGAGAGTGGACTTTTCTTCAAAAGCAGATCCCATTCCACTGTCCTAATTTTAGTAAGCAGGGGAGCGAATGGACATTTGATTTCCGGTGCGTTAGAAAAACTTGGGATCTATTCCGCCTAGCTGGGACATATGATGGCAAAGAGATCGCCTATCAAGCGAGAAGTCATCTACTTGGGACTCCGCTTCACTTTAGCCCGAGCGTTCTTGGCGATTTGGATGTGAGTTTAAATCTTCCTTGGAAAACTCTCCTTTCGGCAGGTCCGTTTTTAAAAGAGTGGGGGATAGATTTTAAAAAGATCCCCTATATTGAAGAGACAAATCTCCATTTCCAATTCAAAAGGGGGCAAGTTGATTTAACAGCCCAAGCCGAATCACCCCCCTTTCACTTTCATGCAGTTCAAAATGGGGATGATTGGGATCTAGATTTTCAATCTGATTTGAAATTCCAATTGGGTCTTAAAAAGGATGGTAGCACTAAAGGCAAATTGAGCTGGAAATCGGCACTGGCGGCTGAGTTCGATGGAAAAATTGCACCCTCTTTGCACTGCGAATTTTCCCTTTCAAAGATTGAGGCGGATCTTAAGATGATCGATGTCCTTGAGATGGAAGGGAAGCTCGAGGGGCAAGGCCATTTTCGCTACAATGGGGAAATTGAATCTGATTTTGACCTTGCAGTATCCTCGCTTGCTATCCAATCCCACGCTCTAGAAAATGCTGGGACGATCCATCTCGATTACTCCTCGGCAATAGGGGCCCTGTT
>JANPFC010000013.1:0-4816 GCA_031423235.1 Chlamydiota bacterium
GCTCTTTAACAAAAATACTTGAGATAATTTCGAGCGTGAAAGCGCCAAAAATCGACGATCGTAAAGTGTCTTGTATTGGTTAATACTAGACGCTTTACGATCGTCGATTTATTGGCAGCTTTCACGCTCGAAATTATCTCAAGAATTTTTGTTAAAGAGCACTACAACTCATCCCAAGCAAAGGGGATGACCGGCTTGATCGATTTGAGTTTGTGGCGGAGCATCATGGCCCGGTCGAATCCGAGGGCGACGCCGCAGCAATCTGGGAGGGTTTTTAGGGCGGAGAGAAATTTTTCATCGAGGGCATAGGGGGCTTTCCCGTCAGCGATCCGCTCGCCGTTTTTTTGGACAAAGCGGGCGCGGAGTTCGGCGGCATCTGCCAGTTCATGGTAGCCGTTTGTCAGTTCGACCCCTTCGTGGTAGATTTCGTACCGTTCGGCAACCAGTTCCCCGTTTTTCATTTTCACGCAGGCAAGCGCCGCTTCGTGCGGAGGGAAATCGGTAAGAACTGTGAGTTCGCCCTGGCCCAACTTCGGTTCGATCTGGTGGGTAATGAGATAATAGATGCACGTGTCTCTTGCCCAATTGCTGTTGCAGAGTTTTTGGAGCTCGGCAAGGGTTGCTTTCGTGTAGTCGATGCCCACATAGGTTTCAAATGCTTCCCGGTAACCCAGCATTCGGATCGGTTTTTCTCCAAAAAAGAGGAAAAGAAATTCGCAGGTCTCTTGGATCATGTCTGCAAAGGAGATGTTGAGTCTATACCATTCGACCATGGTGAATTCAGGATTGTGGAGATGGCCAAGCTCGCCCTTGCGATAGACGTGTCCAAGAAAATAGCAATCGCCGACCCCTTCGGAAAGAAGTCTTTTTAGAGCGTATTCGGGGGAGGTGTGGAGGAAGCCTTGATCTTGGTCGACGCCGATGCAGTCTATGTTGGAGTCGATAGGAGGGCAGCGGACTAGGGCTCCGCAGTCGATTTCAATGACGTTTCTTTTAGCAAAGAATGCCCGCGCTTCCGCAAGCATTCTGGCTCGATCTTTAAGAATGTGCTTGGCCACTCGGCTCCTGTCGACTTTTGGGGCTTTTTGAGCCTATTTTTACTTCATTTGTTGGGGGTAATATCAAACTTCGTATATTGCCCCCAACAAATGAAGCGAAAATAGGCCAAAAATCCTCCGAAAATCGACGAAGCCCGAGCGGCCAAACACATTCAGGGATTAACGCGCGAGACATATTCACAAGTGCGCGTATCGACTTTCACTTTTTCCCCTTCTTCAACGAAGATAGGTACTTGGATCTTGGCGCCAGTTTCGGTTGTGGCAGGCTTCAATACCCGGCCGGATGCTGTATCGCCTCGAACGCCCGGAGGTGTGTCTGTAACGACCATTTCCATGAAAGTGGGGGGAACGATCTCAATCGGCTCGCCTTTGTAGAAAACGATGTGGAACATCGCATCTTCCATCAGCCATTGGCTGTTCATCCCGATCAGCTCGTTGCTGATTGTGATTTGATCAAATGTTTTTTCGTCCATGAAGACAACGCCATCGGCTTCTTTGTAGACAAAGCGCATTTCTGCTTCTTCAATGTCTGCCAAATCAAGCTTCTCGCCCGATTTATAGGTCTTCTCTACAACGCGGCCCGACTTCATATGCTTCATTTTAATTCGGTTGAAGGCCTGCCCTTTTCCCGGCTTAACAAATTCATTGCCAATGATTAAGTAGGGCTCTTTCTCTACTTCTACTTTCATTCCGGCTCGGATATCGTTCGTTGTAACTGATGACATAGCTTTCTAACCGCCTAAATGTAAAGGCTCGATTATACCACGCCCAATTTTAAAAGCAATACACTATTACCAGTTTCGTATCGCTTGGATATTTCCTCTAGCGATGATCGAGCCAAGAAAGAATCCGCCGAGACCCGCTCCTCGATTTGGCTGAACATTGGCTTTTTCTCCGATTATTAAGACGGCCCCAAATATCATTAAGCCTACCCCGCCCAAAAGGGAAAGGACATCAAATGCCTTTTTTGCAGCCGATTTGCACCTTTGGGTGTACTTTTGAAGATGGTTCTCCTTGGGCATTTCTTGAGCCCCGCCCAAAGCGATATATGGATTTCCTAATTCTACTGGCGACGCCATGAATAACCTCCAATGAAAAGGCTATAGACGATATCTCTAGCTGTGGGATTCGTGCAAATAAATTTTTTAGATTCAGGGCGAATTATCCGATTGTTATTTTGCGTCCAATAGCTTAAAATACGGGGGTATGGAACAGAACCCTCAAGAAGCAGAAATTGCCCGCCAAACCCTCGAGCGCTACTCGGGTTGCGAGTCTGGCCAGTTTCGATCAAATTTAATTTTGACGAACTTCCCCAAGTATGTTGAATACTTTGCCAAAACACGCAACGTACCCATAGTTGAAGGATCGATGTTCAAGGTGGCTCATAGCGTTGAAGACGATGTGAGCATCCTCGATTTTAAAATCGGATCGCCCGCAGCCGCCCTTGTCGTCGATGTGTGTTCATTCCTTCCCATTCGCGCGAGCATGCTCCTCGGAATGTGCGGAGGGCTCCGCCGTAGATATAAAGTGGGCGATTATCTCGTTCCAGTTGCTTCCATCCGCGGAGAGGGGACATCAGACTTTTACTTTCCGATCGAAGTGCCGGCGCTAGCCAACTTCCTCATGCAGAGAGCGACAACAGAGCTTCTCGATGTAGAAAAGGCGCTTTACCATATCGGCATCACTTACACGACCAATATGCGTTTTTGGGAGTTCAACGAGGAGTTCAAAACTCGATTGAAGAATACGAAGGCGCAAGGGATCGAAATGGAGTGCGCTACGCTCTTCGCTGCGAGCTACAAGCGTAAATTCACTCTAGGAGCGCTCCTCCTCGTATCTGATCTGCCGCTCAACCATGACGGGATCAAAACAAAGCAAAGTTCTCAGTGGGTCTACGACAATTTTATGGCAGATCACGTTGAAAAAGGGATTAAAATCCTGAAACATGCGCGCGTCATGCAGTCTAAGCAGATCAAAGGGGCTTATCACCGCAATATCAACGGCGCAGCTCTCCCTTCAGTTCCTTAGGGATCGTAAAAAAATAACTGCTACACTTCTAGAGGGAAAATCCCATTCATCTCCTGACGATTTTTCCTTGCAGAGGGGAGAAAAACCCTCTGCTGCGAAAAAATCCTCAAGATCTGAACGGGTTTTCTCCTCTAGAAGTGTAGCATTTATTTCCTTACGATCCCTTAGAGACTGTCTACAAACCATTTTTCCTCCCGATTTGCAGTTCAAATATTTGCTGCAGATCTCTTTGATTAGCTAGTTGGCTTTTTATATAAAATTTCTTGAAGTGAAAAGAGAAAATCCTGAAAGGGCACCGCTGTGATTGAATCAAAATATTGATTTCGATCGCCTCCAAAAACCATCCAACAGGTAGCTTCTGGGTACTCTTTCTTAAAAGTTTCAAGGGCTGTAAGGTCATGTTTTCCGACTGTGCGCGATCTTTTGACTTCGATTGCATGCAATCCATTTGGGCCATAAAGGATAAAATCTACTTCCAACCCAGAAGCGGTTCTCCAAAAATGAATGTCATAATGAAGGTGTAAGTTATCATTGAGTGCTCGTATGTTTTGAAGAAGCAGTGTTTCCAGTCCCGCACCATCAATTTCGGCGTCACTATCCAGGGGGCCCATAGGTCTAATCGCTCGGAATAGACCTGTATCGAAAAAATAGAATTTCGGGTGCATCACTAAGCGGCGTTGGGTTCTGCGAGTAAAGGGGGGGATGTGGATTGCGATGAGTAAATCTTCCACAATTTGAAAATACCCTGCAACTCGATCTCGGGGAAGACCGACTTCTCGTGAAATATTTGCGAGATTGATTGGTTGCCCTTGAGAAAGACTGGCAATTTTTAAAAACCGAGCAAAATCTCCCAATTGCCGGACAATTCCCTCTTGAGCCACTTCTTGCTGCAAATAGACTCCCAGGTACCCTTCTAAATAAAGCCGAGCATCTTCATTGCGGTTCCACACTACGGGCATCAATCCACTTTGCAGAGCCCTTTTTAAATCAAAGGCGTTGCCAAGTTCAATTGCAGTAAGTGGGTGCATGCGCTCCATTCTGGCTCTTCCTCCGAGAAGATTCGCTCCTTGTTTTCGCAACCCCCGAGCGCTTGAGCCAGTAAGAATAAATCGAAAGTATTTAGTCTCAATAAGCCGGTGAATTTCATTCAAAAGCTCGGGCACTCTTTGAATTTCGTCTATGACAATCCAATCAGAAAAATGAGGGGGGATCAATTCCTCCAATAAGCTTGGCCTTGCCAATAGGTTGGTGTAGAGTCCAGACTCGAGTAGGTCGATGTATAAAGCATTCTTATAGAAGGTTTTAACCCAATTTGTCTTTCCAGTCCCTCGGGGGCCAAAAAGGAAGTAACTCTGTTGAGAATCTGGAGGAACGAGCATTCTTTCAAACATAACCCAATTTTGCACTGCATTTTTATGTAAATCAACATAAAAATGCAAATCACCGATTATTAAGTTAATGCATCTTTTTGGCGATTTGCGAAGCCGCAGCAAGCCGAGTTTGGGGAGAAAAATCCGTTTATACCGATCGTCGATTCTAGCGAGTTTTCGCGCGGCTCAAAATCAAAGTTTCAGGCCGAGCGCAGTATATATACCGTTCGTGATTCAAGAATCGGTTCGATAAAAATTTGGCTTGACATGCAAAATATTGAGCATGATTTTCTTAAGCGATGCTGAGCGGGCTCAGCTCATAGCGCAACACAAACGAGAACGAGACAAAAGAATCTGCGG
>JANPFC010000014.1:0-52595 GCA_031423235.1 Chlamydiota bacterium
TGCGTTCTCTGCGCCTCTGCGGTAAATTTCTTCAAGCAAGATGTTTTTCATGCAATCGCCCTGGCCTATATCCTCACAAAGAAAATTTTAGTGGAGATGTTCTTTGAAGAATGCGGTGACGAAGTCGCCCACTTCTTTGTGGATAGTGAGCCTATCCTCCTGAATCACTTCTGTCTGAATCTCGTCCCGAATGAGATCCTTACCCACATCTGAGACGCGGTTTAGGAATACATAGTGGGAGACTTTGTCTTTTAGAAGCTTCAGCCTTGCTGGAACTAGATGTTTGATCACTTTAAACGCGTGCTCATGGAACGGAAGAACCTCGTCCCCCTCTGATGCGACGAGGGCTACGGGTACTTTGATCGATTTGAACGATTTCTCTGGGTAGACAAAGGCTGCCGGTGAAAGGAGAACAAGAGCCTTGATCCGCTTATCGGCAAAACTGCCATGAGCATCGGAAAAATCGACCTGCTGCACCAGTTCTGGATCGATTTCCTTAAACGATTCCTGCTGCTTGACGACTATTTCTTTTACGTTCTCTGCTTTGGCGCCGCCTAGAGCAAGCCCCGTCATCCCGCCAAGGGAATAGCCGACAAAGCCAATGCGGTTTGTATCGATTTGCTGTTTAAAGTAGGGATCTTTTATGAGAGAAGAAATCGCAAAAGAAACATCTCTTGCCCTCTCCCAAAAACGGAGGCTGAGCAAGGGGTTATAGCTTCTCCAAGAGTTGCCGTAGTGTTCTACGGAAGCTACGATATATCCACTTTTAACAAGATACTCAACCAGCCAGGTCCGATCACGCCGGTCTCCGCCATGCCCATGAGACATCATGATGAGAGGGTATTTCCCATTCGCTGGGGGCGCATCGCGGATCTCCCGAGGATGCTCCCAAACAGGATCTTCAGGATGGTCTACTGGGGCCGCTCGATCGGTCGGATACCAGATCTCAACAAGTACTGGCCGGTTTCTCTTTGCATCTTCAAATTTTTCTGTATGAACGCCAATGTTTTCAGCCAATGCGACTACGGGCGGAGGCGCTTTGGACATCGCCTGAAGAGAACCGAAGAGCAAAATGGCAAGAACGAGGTATCTCATGTGCGTAAATTACCAAAAGTTTGAATTGTGCGGAAGGGGAAAAAATGGGAAAATAGGAGAAAATTATATGGAGGATTTCATGAATCGTTTAGGCACAATTATTTTCTATGTTCAAGATGTTGAAAAAACCATGGCTTTCTTTGAAAAAGCCTTTGGATTGAAAAGATTATTCATCGATCCTACCGGCCATTACGGTCAGTTAGATACAGGGACGACAGCCCTTGGGTTTGCCTCTTTAGAACTCGCGAATCAAAATCTCCCGCAAGGATTCCGGAAAATTTCTTCAGCGGAGCTGCCTGGATTTGAAATCTCATTTACCGCTAAAGATGTGCACCGCTCGCTGACTCACGCGGTCAAATCTGGAGCTGAACTCATCGCCTCTCCTGAAGAGAAACCTTGGGGCCAAACAGTAGGCTATGTGCGCGACTTCAACGGCATCCTTGTCGAAATCGCAAGCGACATGTCCGCTCCTTGCGCGAAAGACTCTTGCTGCTGCCATTAATTTTTTTTTGCTATAAAGCCATCTCTCCTGATAAACAAATTATCATGAGGGATGGTCTATGCCGTTAGCAGATTTAGGCAATGTCAAAATATACTACGAAGAACACGGAGAGGGAGAGCCCATATTCTTTCTTCCTGGTTATTCTTCAGATGTGTCTTTGTGGCATGCAGCCACCGATTCTCTGAAACCCTTTTACCGTCTGATTCTTCTCGATTATAGAGGAGGTGGAAGAAGCGCAAACACAGAACCGTTTACAATCCGAGATCTCGCAGACGATTCGGT
This sequence comes from Chlamydiota bacterium, assembly GCA_031423235.1. Taxonomy (GTDB): domain Bacteria; phylum Chlamydiota; class Chlamydiia; order Chlamydiales; family SM23-39; genus REEB52. Next base: position 1,880 of record JANPFC010000014.1, read on the forward strand.
AAAGGTCATGGATCATCTTAAGATCAAAAAAGCCTCATTTGTGGGCCATTCCATGGGGGGAGCAATCGCGCAAGATATCGCTGCATTTCATCCAGATCGGATCCATAAACTCTGTCTTGTTTGCAGCCTCTCCCATTTTCACCCGGTCACCGCATCTGTTTTACAAACAGGGCTGCGGCTCAGACAGCACAAAGGAATTCCTGTAGATCTTCTGCTCGATATCGCACTCCCTTGGTCTCTTTCAAATTCGTTTATGGCTAGCTCCCAAAAGGTAGAAGACTATAAAAAATTCCTCATTTCAAATCCCCACCCGCCCCTTCTAGAAGGACTCACGCACCGCTGGCACGCTCTAAATGGTTTTGACTCGCGGCCCTATCTTAAAACCATTCATGCGAAAACTCTTGTAATCGCCACAAAACGGGATCTCTTAGTCCCCTTTTCCGACACTGAATGGATAGCAAAACACATTCCAGGAGCAAAACTCCAGCTCATTCAAGAAGAAGGGCATAATCCTTTGCTGGAGTCTCCAGAGAACCTGGCTAAAGCCATTCACGAGTTCATAGAAACCTTCTTGTAAAAATCCCGAAATAGGACTATAGATTTCTCCTCTTAAAATCCCATAAGGAGAAATTTATGGCCGCTGCCGCTGCTTTTGCAGAGAGAGCACCTTGTTATTTCTATTCTAGAAACGCCGAAAGCGCAGAAAACTTCACGAACTGGAAATGTTCTGTTTGCCATGAGGAAGACGCCGCTCTGAACGGAGGGACTGTTGCCCATGACCCGACCCATCCAATCCACCTCAATTGCCTGCTCAGCTGGGCCGAGCAACACCAGACTTGTCCCAACTGCAGAGCCACAGTCGATGTTAGCCAGATAGTCTCTCTCAGCACGAAATGCAAGCTCGCAGCCAGGCAAGCCATAAATAGCCTGACCCGCTGCGTGCAAAGAATTTCAAAACCCACCCTCACCGTATATACAGGACTTGGACTCATCATATTGGGTTGGAAAACAGCCCCTTTAATTTCCGGCATCGGTTGGATCCTTCAGTTGCATGGCATTCATAAGGGGTTGCAATTCGGCGCCGCCCGGGTCCCCTTAGCAAAAGAAATCCAGAGACTTGCAACGGAGATATCCCATGATCTCGCCACTGAAAAACCGTTTGCAGACATAGACCCAAAACTCGAAGCATTGAAAGGGCATATCAGCTATCATCCGAGCTTCAGGGAAGAAATGCCGGCGATCACTTTTGCATTCGACAGCAAAGATCGTGATCTAATTGAACAATCCCTCAAAAAATCAAGACAGCTTGCCGATTGCTACATATTCGGGGATCTCTATCTCCGTTCTTGGAGGGTCATGTGCGGTGCAATGGTACTGTATTCTGCTTACCGAGCCGTTTAGGAACTGTCACCAAACCAACTAGACGAGCTGTTGATTCAGTTGCGTGGGATGAGCGGGGAGGAAGGGCGATTACATAAGCCCCGACTGGCGGCATTTGATCGAGATTGGCGATATTTTCGATAATGTACTTTTTCGCACCCAGAATGATCTCATGAACCGGAAAGCGAACGCCAGATCCATTGGTTGATCCATCTGGAGACAGGGTGTCGATGCCGAGCCCAACAATGCCCCTTTTCAAAAGATAGAGGGCGGCTTCTTCTGAAAATCCAGGAAAATGCATCTGTCCATTCTCATCGGGATTCCGATATTTCTGGGGCTGTGGCCAAAATTGGCTCCAACCGGTATTTGCTACGAATAGCGAGTGATCGGGTATGGGGCCGTGAACTTTCTCAAAGGCTTCGATATCGGCAGATGATATGAAAAGATCGGGATCCATTTTGTGCCTCATGTCGAGAACGGAAATGGGAACAATTAGGTTCTCAAGAGGGATATCGGCGATGTTCCAAGAGTCTTTGATGAAGTGGGTAGGCGCGTCAATGTGGGTCCCAACGCCAGCATGGCTTTTCAAACTTTGAACGCGCAGACCGTCCCCGTAATCGAGCTGGATATTGAGCTTAAATCCACACCCTCCAGACCAGGTTGGGACTGATTCATTCAAGGGATGGGTTAAATCGATGGCGCGGAACTTTTCGAGTACTTTTCTCATAACCGTTCTTTGAAAAAGCGGACTGTTTGCATCAGCCAATCTTCGGCCGCATGAGCATTATCTGCTGGGTTGCCGCCGAACGCAAACCACCGTTTCATAATTGGATGGAGGCCAGCTGTCCCTTTTGAGGGGGCGTGGCCCACTCCCGAATAGCTGATGTGGGAACAGTAAATAGATGATTTATGTTGAGCGAGCCGCTCGACAATCTGCTTTGCGAAGAGATCTGAGGGCCACATTTTATCATCTTCAGCTGATATCAGAAGGAGCGGACACCTGAGCTTTTCAACGAGAATGGCCGATGCAGCGAAAGCCGTTTTGTCCTTCATCGCAGTGAGGAAGGAGGGGGTCGCAGCGATCGCGGAAGTTTCTGACTCCCCAGTAGAGTTTTCCGTGTAAAGGAAGGGCGCATTTGGGGCGATCGGCTTGCCCCGATAGACCCAGGCTGGAGATCTATGATCATCGAGAGCGCCATATACAACGCTGCTTGGAACATGGGCCGCAATAGCGTCGATCTGGTCAGGGAACAGTGTGCCAAGAATTAAAGACAATTCTCCGCCGCGCGATCCGCCCCAAATGCCAATCCGCTCAACCCCCTCCTCTTTCCGAAGACGATGGATCGCACGTTCGAAATATTCAAGCGGGATCTCTTTTAAGGTTGGCGGTAAAGATTCAGCCGCAAAATAGGCTAGTGCAAGTGTGGCAAATCCTTGACCAGCAAGCTGCTCAGCCCGCGTCTCGCTTAAGCCGCCGCTAGAGCCACCGAGAACAATAATTGCAGATGAGGGACTCCCCTTCTTAAATAGGGTGCCGACAAGGCCATCTTCCCGTATTGGGATTTTCTTCATCAAAGGTTCTCTAAAATCGCCTCTTTGAGGCTTTCTGTGCTATTTTGCGGGATCCCCATGAGTTCAAAAAAGCCGCTCACATCTGACTCCAAGGCCTCTTTAACCGCTTGTGGGAAATCTTCCACACAGCACACCTTTTTGGCTAGCCCTTTTTGCAAAGGGAGACTATCAAAATTCTGACCGATTGGGATCACGTGCAATACAGGAACATTGGCGGCAAGCGCCTGAAATGATGCTGTCGACTGGTGGCAAATGACGAGATCAGCAATTGAAAGAGCCTCGTTCATTTTAAGATCATTTTTCAATCCAATTTTCGGATGGTGCTGTACGATCACAGCCACTCCCTCAACTCGAGCCATCCCCTTTTGAAAGAGCTCATTGGCCTCTTCGTAATCTTTCCCATATCCGCCTATCCAAAGTGCGATTTTAGGACAGTCTTTAAGATCAAGCGTCGGATGTCCTACAACACGAACGGGTCGATTCGGAAATGCCTCCACAAGGCTCTCACAGGGCAAAAGAAGTATGTCCGCGCGAGGTTCAACAGCGTGGGCTGTTTGAAAATAAGGGCTCTCTCCATCTGGATTGAAATTATCCCAAAAGGCAAACGTCAAAACGCCCTTTTTGCGGAAGAAATCGAGCACTTCGCCTTGAAGCTCGGAGGCTACGCCAACCACCACTTCATTCGGCTCAATCTGGGAATACTCTTGGAAACTGCGCAGCCGCTCTTTTGGAATGCCAGTAAGGAGCTTTTCAGCCACGCCAGTGGTTACAATTAAATACTCCCTATCGAGCTTTCTAATCACAGGGAGGAGAGCATACGTCTCACCTGCATCGTGCAAATGAAATAATATTTCAGTTCTCTCGGCAAAAAGAGACAAAGCAGAAAAAAAAAGGAGAAATATTTTATTCATGGAAATTCGCGATCTCCACAGGCTCAATCGAATCGGCTAGTTCGAAACCAAAAATTTTGGAGAAAAAGTAGGCTTCGGCTTCCAATGAACGTTTGATGTTTTCAGACTGTCGGAATCCGTGCTGCTCGTTTTTAAACAGTAGATAGGCCGTTGGTATCCCCCGCTCGAGAAGGCTTTGATACATTTTTTCAGATTGGGGAGGCGGCACGATTTTATCTTCATCCCCTTGAAGCAGAATAATCGGGCAAGTGATCTGATCTACATGGTGGATCGGCGATCTTTCAGTATAGATATCGCGCGCTGAAGGATAAGGCCCCACCAAACCATCTAGATAGCGGGATTCAAATTTATGGGTATCGAGAGTGAGGGCTTCCAGGTCGCTGACGCCAAAGTATGATGCGCCAGCTTTAAAAACGTCTCGAAATGTAAGACAAGCTAAAGTTGTGAAACCGCCAGCGCTCCCGCCTGAGATGCATAACCGATCTCTATCGGCAAGCCCGTTTTCAGCACAATAGAGTGCGGCATGGGTGCAGTCATCCACGTCGACAATGCCCCATTTTCCTTGTAAAAGATCGCGGTATACGCGTCCATACCCGGAGCTGCCCCCATAGTTGACATCCACCACAGCCACCCCGCGGGAAGTCCAATATTGGATTTCTAAATTAAATCCGGGATTGGAATGGGCAGTTGGGCCTCCGTGAGAATGGACTAAAAGAGGGGGGAATTCTCCCTCCATACCGCGGCTCTGCATGTTTTTCGGAGGATAATAGAATGCGTAGGCAGTTCGTCCTCCCTCGCTTGGGAACTCAATGGCCCGGGGCGTTGAAATATAGGTATGGTTGATCTTCAGCTCGCGGCTTTTTTTGAAGATACTCCATTCATTGGTAGTCAAATTGTATTTGACCAAAGCAGAGGGAACCTTTGGCGAGGCCCCGACGAAATAGAGGTGATCTCCTGTGATGGAAATATCTTCAATAGCAGTGAAAGGGACAGCGAGTTCTCTTAATTTCCCATTTTCTAAAATAGCTAGAGAGTCAGATCCAAGCTTTGAATAGACGAATACAATTTTGTCTTTTCCCCAGAAATCAAAGAAAGTTTGCCTAAAAAACCACTGAGGAAACCCGATCTCAGCTTCCATCGGATAGAGCGCTTTCCCCTCACAGTAGAGATTCCACCATCCTGAGCGGTCGGATATATAATAGAGGCGTCCATCCGGGCCCCAAGAATGTTGGCAAATCGATTCTTTTGGACCGCCAGCCGCCACCACAGTCTTTCCAAGAGTGCCGTCTTCATTGATTAGAGCGACTTTGAGCTCTCCTCCGTCCCACGGCATATTAGGGTGATTCCAGGAATAATAGGCTAAACGCTTTCCATCTGGACTTACCCGGGGTCCTGAGTAAAAATCGGAACCTTCGGCGATCCGACGCACTTTCCCCTCTTGGGTTATCAAAACCAAGCAGTTATCCACCCCATTTCTATGATCTTCCATTACATAAATAAGGAATTTTCCCGATGCGCAGCCATCCGCAAATCGGCAATCTTTTTCATTGGTAAATTGGGAGATCTTGCCGCTAGAGTCTCTACGGTATAGCTGCTGGTCTGAAAAATTTGAAAAAAAGATTGAACCATCAGCTGCTAAGCTGTTTCCTCCGCCATATTCATGGACCGTCGTACGGACATTGTATTGAGATGGGATCAGCTCTTCAAAGGTCCCTTCAGGGGTCATCCGGATGATCGTGGTTCGCCCCTTTTCTGAAGGACGCAATTCAGAAAAATAGATAACGCCATCGATCTCTCCCGGTCCGCCGACTTTGACCGCATCAGCTGCTATCAATTCGGGGGTAATAGGCGATTTCCAAGTTCCATAAGGAGCTTCTACTTTAGGATAAGGTCTCATGGCAAACACCTGGGTTGAAATGAATAGCGATAACGATAAGGCGTACTTCCACATACAAATGTTCCCCCATAAAGCTGAAAAATACTATAGGAAAAAGATATTTTGCAAAAGAACATAAAAATTCTTGCATGGTTTTCCTTTTTCTATAAAATGTTCTACCATGATTAACCTCCTGCTCACTATGGCACTTTTCCTAGCTCCGACCGATCCTCAGCTGAATGAGGAGTCAAACCAAGTATGCCCCTGCGATATTGGCTCTGATGAGATCCAAGGGATCATCGATACCATGATCGAAATGGCTTATGGCGAGACGAAAGACAAAAGCAAGTCGATCCTTGTAGGTCTTGCCGCCCCGCAAATTGGCATCCAAAAGCGGATCATCCTTGTCGATACAGCTGCAACCGGCGTCTTTACCAAGGATTCAGGCCCCCCTCCCCCTCAAATCAAAGAGTTCATCAATCCAGAGATTCTCTGGAAGTCTGAAACCCAAGAAATTTGGCGGGAAGGTTGTTTTTCCACATCTCATATTTGCGGACTCGTCCCCAGATCCAGCCGCGTGCTGATTCGGGCCTATGATCGGGAAGGAAATATCTTTTCACAGGAATATGAAGGGTATGTGGCGCGGATATTCCAGCATGAAATCGACCATCTAGACGGTGTCCGATTTCCTGATCGGATAGAAGACCCGAATGCACTGCACTGGGTAGAAACAAACGAGATCGTCGAATACCGGATCAATTGGGCAAATTGGCCGAAAAAATTTTCCCGAGAGAACTGGTTGGAGATGAAGTTTGGAAATAATCACTGAGACCCCATGGTGGGTTTACGTACTCTTTGCTGTTTTAGTCATTGTCGGACTAAGGGCAACAAGACCGCGGACCATCTCCTTCAACAAACTGCTTCTCCTCCCCGCTATATTCACTATCTGGAACATCCTCTGGCTCGCTGAGCGTTTATCGGGAAGGTATTCGCTTTTCCTCTACTGGATTGCCGGCATTGCAATTGGCTCGCTAATCGGCTGGCAGACTGTCCGCGCATGGAAAACAAAAGTAGACCATCAGAGTAAATCGATCACCCTTCCAGGAAGCTGGAGCACGCTGATTTTGATTCTACTCGTATTTGCAGTTCGCTATTTCTTCGTATACAACTATCAACTCCATCCAGCGCACTCCAATAACTTTTTTTTAGCTGATTCGTTCATATCAGGGATCTTTACTGGCATTTTCATCGGCAGATCATTCGATCTCTATCAAAAATATAGGAAGGGATAGTCCTCATGCGTTTCATTTTCCTCATTCTTTTACAAATCTCTGTATTCGCAGCCGATTTCGATTGCATTGTGATTGGGAGCAGCCCCTTTTCCCTTTTTGAAGCGCTATATCAGTGCCACTCAGGGAAAAAAGTGCTTATTCTTGAGGAAGCTTCAGAATGCGGAGGCGCTTGGAAAGGGGTCAATGTCTGCGGAATCATGCATGCCGATTTGGGATGCCATCAAGTTGGGCACGACGCCCAGCTCAAAACCTTTCTGGAAGAATATGCAGGCTGCAAGATTGTTTCAATGGACAATCCCCTCGTCCCATTTGAAGCTGCTAAAAGCCCAAACGGATGGTATTTTTCTAAGGGGTGTTATGAGCTCATCGAAAATTTACTCCATCTGATTGCAGCAACCGATATTGTACTCCTCACAGAACACAAAGCAGAGAATGTGACAATAGATGCAGTAAAAAAAACAGCCACAGTGCAAACCAAGGGTAAGTCCTTTACAACAAACAAGCTCATTGTCACACCTATGAGCTGTGTCACGCTCAATCCCACTTCCTCTCCGCAGCATTATGGGAAATCGAAATACTTCCACCTTTACCTTTTAGTCCAAGATCCAACACCGCCTAAATTCTCCTACCAAGGCGGAGTTGCCACCGGAGTTTCCCGCATGATGAATTTGACCCATTTTGTCGGGCTAACCGGGACAGGAAGACACCTCATCGTCGTGCAGACGCACTCTGAACAATCCTTATCCAACGGGCAAGTCTTTCTCGACGCATTAAAGAAGAGTAAATTAGTTGACCCCAGCGCTTACATTTTAAAGACAGAACCGTATATCTATGAGGCAGGAGCCTTTCATCAAGGGCTGATTTCTCAAATGGGGGCGCAAGGGATCATCGAAGTTCTTCAAACGGGCCACTTTCAAAGCCTCTCCACCTACGTTCCAAAATGGAAGCAGGTGCTCAGGCCCTTTAACCAAGCTCTCCGTTAGAGACTCAAGTAAACGCGTACAGGGCTGCAGAGGCTGCCGCAAGAGCAACTGAAGTAATCGCGCAAAGTGTTGGCACAAGCCGGCTTTGCGGGACTTGCTTTTTAGCTGGCATTGGCCCCGATAATTCAAAGAAAGGATCTTCTCCCTTCAGAAGATTGGAAATAAATGATGCTGGGAGATTGGATGAAAAACATCTTGACTTGAAGAAATTTACCGCAGAGGCGCAGAGAACGCAGGGATCGCAGAGGATTCAATGTTTGTTGTTTTTTTATTGCTTACTCGTTTTATCCCTTCTGATAGCGTTGGGACGTTGAAATTAAGCAACAGACCTTTTCTCAGAAGGATTCTTCTGCTTTAATTTCTACGATAATTTTTTCTTCCACCAAAAAGTCGACGCGACAGCCGGACTCTAATATTACGTCTCTAATTTATATTTCCTCTGCGATCCCTGCGTTCTCTGCGCCTCTGCGGTAAATTTCTTCAAGACTACATGTTTTTCATGCAATCGCCCTGGGATTCAGAGAGGAGTTTATTTCCCTCATCAACCGCCCCATTAAGCGCCTCTTCTGGACTCAATTCGCCAGAAAAGGCCTTCTCTAAATTGTCGATAATCTTTTCGCGGACTTCTGTGTAATTGCTCAACCGTATCCCTTTTGTAAAAGGGGTGATTTTATTGTTCATCACTTCCAAAACAGCGATTTCGGCTGCAGGATTCTTCTCGTAAAATCCCCGCTTCTTGGTCAGATAGTAGGCAGCTTCCGTAATTGGCAGATAGCCGGTTTGCTGATGCCAGTAAGATTGCACTTCAGGAGAAGAGAGGTAGGAAAGGAAATGGGCGATTCCCCGATTGTGGTTATCATCAAATCCGGAAATGACCCAAAACGACGATCCGCCGATGTTGAGACGATACGGAGCCCCATCGATATCTGCCCAATAGGGCATAAATCCAACGCCGATCGAAATGGATTTGCCAAGCATTGGGAGCCGATTGGCTCCTTGCAAAAGGATACCGCATTTTTCCGAAGTAAAGAGCTTTTCGGGCTCATTGGTAAACCTGCCCTGGTAGCTAAAAATCCCTTTGGCTTGCCATTCAACTAGTTTTTCAAGATGGCGCGTTTGGTAAAAACCATTGAATACGAGACGCGAATCAAGGCCTCCAAACCCATTCTCACGGGAGGCGAATGGAAGATTATGCCAGGAGCAAAGGTGCTCTAAATGGTAGGCAGCTGGCCAAGCGGTGGTAAAGCCCAGATAGCCGGCGGCCACCAATTTCTCACCGTACGCTTCCATTTCCTCCCAAGTTTTTGGAGGCTTTTCAGGATCGAGGCCCGCTTTTTCAAAAGCTTTCTTGTTGTAGAACAATATCCCTGTTGAAGCATTGCAGGGCAATGAATGCATTTTTCCATCAGCCGCCCCATAAAACTCTCTCACTGAATCAATGTAGACAGCCGGATCAAACATTTTATAAAACTTACGCATCAGATCATCGACTGAAAGAAACATCTCGGGCTTCATCATCATCGACTGCGTTGCGACTTCATAAACTTGAAGAATATGAGGAGGAGTGCCCTCATCGAATGCTTGAACGCCCTTTTCGTAAACTTCTCTATAATTTCCTTTATAAACGAGCTTTACCTGATAGGAATCGGATTGGTGGTTGAAATCGTCAACAATCTCAGTGAATTTGTCAGCTAAAAAGCCCTCGAATGCATGCCAGAAAACAATCTCTGTTGTTCCGAAAAGCGACAGAGACGCTAAAAGCATCAGGATGATTTTCATAATGACTCCGAAATAAGTGGAAAATTATAACCGAACCGCAATAATAAAGGAAACTTTGGTTATGAGGCTGCATGAAGAAGACGCTAGGCGAATATCATTACTATTCCTTGCCCGATTTACTGGGCTCCCACTCAAGATTACCCATTTCGATCCGGATCATGCTCGAATCGCTTATGAGGAACTGCGATGGGAAGAAAGTAAGGGAAGAGGATGTTCAGCGGCTAGCGAAATATAACGCAAAAAAACCCGATCCGAAAGATGTCCCCTTTTGCGTATCGAGGGTGATCCTCCAAGACTTCACCGGAGTGCCTCTTCTAGTTGATTTAGCCGCCATGCGGGACGCCGTTTCCGATCCGAAAAAAATTGAGCCCCTCGTGCCAGTCGATCTCGTCATCGACCACTCTGTGCAAGTAGACCGCTCCGGAACCGTGGACGCGTTTTTATTCAATCTCCAGATCGAATTCGAGCGGAATAGAGAGCGGTATGAATTTCTGAAATGGGGCCAAGAGGCTTTTAAAACCTTCAAAGTGGTCCCACCTGGAATTGGGATCGTCCACCAGGTCAATTTGGAAAATATTGCGACTGTCGTTACGGCCAAAGATGGAGTCCTATACCTAGATACGTTAGTTGGAACCGATTCCCACACAACCATGATCAACGGCCTTGGCGTTGTTGGATGGGGCGTTGGCGGGATCGAAGCGGAAGCGGCGATGTTGGGCCAGCCTGTCTCTATTCAGACGCCAGAGGTGATCGGGGTCCATATCGAGGGAGTGATGCCTGAAGGGGTCACAGCGACCGACCTCACCCTCCGAGTGACCGAACTTCTTCGCAAAGAAAAAGTGGTGGGCAAATTCGTCGAGTTTTTCGGCGAAGGGACAGCGAGTTTAACGGTCGCCGATCGGGCAACAATTGGAAATATGGCTCCTGAATATGGCGCCACAATGGGATTTTTCCCTGTCGATGACAAAACGCTCGATTACCTCCGGATGACCGGCCGAGACGAAAAACATGTAGCCCTTGTCGAAAAATACTTGAAAGCCCAAGAGCTTTTTGGGATCCCTCACAAGGGGCAAATCGATTACACTAAAGTGATCGAACTCGACCTTTCTTCACTAAAACCATCCGTTGCAGGTCCAAAACGGCCCCAAGACCGAATTGCTTTAACCGACCTGAAGAGCAAATTTAAAGAACTTTTCTCCGCGCCTGCATCTGCAGGGGGCTATGAGAAGCCCGCCTCTGAGATGAGCAAAACAGTCTATGTCCACTCTGACGGCTCTTTTGCCGTTGAAGCTCCGCTCGATTCAGGCGGAACGAAAAAACCGGGCGATTCAAAGTCGGGATGGAGCGAGCAGGAGATGCTCACCAACCGCCCATTAACCACCCCCGTTGTGGCCCCAGGATACAATGAAGCGGTTGCCTATGAAGGAAAACTCGGCCACGGATCGGTCGTCATCGCAGCCATTACGAGCTGCACCAACACAAGCAATCCGTTTGTCATGATTGGAGCCGGTCTCCTTGCGAAAAAGGCGGTCGAAAAAGGGCTCAAAGTGGGTCCAATGGTGAAAACCAGCCTCGCCCCAGGCTCCCGCGTAGTCACCGATTACCTTGCTAAAACCGATCTCCAAAAATATTTCGATAAGCTAGGCTTTCAACTGGTCGCCTACGGCTGCACCACCTGTATCGGTAATAGCGGCCCTCTCGAGGCCAAGATCGAAAATCCGATCAAAGAGCACGACCTGATCGCCGCAAGCGTTCTTAGCGGAAACCGGAATTTTGAAGCGCGCATCCACGGTTCCGTCAAAGCGAACTTCCTCATGTCCCCTCCCCTCGTCGTCGCTTTCGCGCTTGCAGGAAGAATCGACATCGACATGACGAAAGAGCCACTTGGAATGGACAAACACGGCAAACCGGTCTTCTTAAAAGACATTTGGCCCACCTCAAAAGAGATCCACGAAGCGATTGCGAAAGGGATCCAACCTGAAATGTTCAAAAAGCGGTATGCCAACATTCTAAAAGACAACCCCGTTTGGGAGACCATCCCCGCTAAAAAATCGGCTCAATATCCGTGGGATCCAAAAAGCACCTACATCCGAAAACCCCCATTTTTTGACAAGCAAACCCACCTCTCTTTCTCCAATATGCGCCCGCTCCTCCTCCTGAGCGATTCGGTGACAACGGATCATATTTCCCCAGCCGGCGGATTCAAGGCAGACACCCCTGCGGGCAAGTATCTCCTTTCCCATGGCGTGAAAGAGGAAGACTTCAATAGCTATGGAAGCCGGAGAGGCAACCACGAAGTGATGATGCGCGGCTCCTTTGCAAACGTCCGGATCCTCAACAAGATGGCCAAAGGAAAAGAGGGGGGCTTTACTACCCTCATGCCCGAAGGAACAGTCCTCCCTATCTACGATGCGTGTCAAAAGTACGCAGAAAAAAAGGTACCCCTCATTATTTTCGCAGGTAAAGACTATGGAATGGGAAGTTCACGCGACTGGGCAGCAAAAGGGACGGCTCTTCTTGGCGTGAAAGCGGTCGTTGCGCAAAGTTTTGAGAGGATCCACAGGAGCAATCTTATAGGCATGGGCGTCATTCCACTCCAATTCCAAGAAGGTGAAAGCTGGGAGACACTCGGCGTTACCGGAAATGAAACGTTCACCCTTCACCTTGAGAAAAAACTAGCCCCAAGGCAAGCCGCAACACTGGAATTTGGCTCGAAAAAAGCCAAACTCACCCTTTGTATCGATACGCCGATTGAGGTTGAATACTATGAGCAAGGGGGTATTTTGCCCTATGTGCTCCGCCATTTATAGCTTTGACTACTTATACAATTCCATTGCATAATCTTTATATATGACAAGCTCGATTAATGAGGAAGGCTGGGACCGAACCTTCCTCGACTATTCATCAAAATGCGCCGAACCCCTCGTGTGGGCTTTCGGTCTTCTCCGATTTAGGCTTGTTACTCCCCTCGATCCAAATAAATTTGATAACTGTCAGAGCAAAGTGGCCGAGATTGCCCTCCGCGCCTTCATCGCTATCGCTGGTTTCCTCTCTATTGTTACAGGCATCCTACCGGTCGCAGCCATCGTCTTAGGAATTGCGAGCAAAGTTCTCCGCGCAATCGGTTTTGCCCTTCAAAAAGATAATTACACCCACGTCCGAGGCTCCGCCCCTGAAAAGGCTCTCGTAAACGGCGAGGCCAAAATCATGACTTGGAACGTCTGCGGCATAGGCGGCGGGATGAACTATGACCATGGCGGCGTCGTCGACTTCCGACTCAGACTCGATGGAATTGTAGACAAAATCATCACCGAAGATCCCGATGTCCTGGTCCTTCAAGAAATATATGACACAGCCTTTGCGGAAGCCCTAATTGAAAAGCTCGGATCGAAATATGCCCACTTCTTCACCCACCTTGGCGCAAATACGATGGGCAGCGTCGGAGGACTTATGGTTCTATCCAAATGCGCCGTCCACCGCTTCACAAATCCCTCATTTACTTATAATGACTGGACGCTCAACAGAACCTTTGCATCCATTGAGATCAAAGCCAATCCAGAAGACAACCACGCCGCAGCCCGCATTATCGGAACCCACTTCATCCACGACGACAACGCCAAACGGATGGTGCAGCTCGAGCAGGTTGTAGAGAGCCTGAAAAACGCTCCACCACTTCCCACAATTCTTACCGGCGATCTAAACCTCGAAAGAGAGCTGCCGCAAGAAGGGGGCGTCCTCAACCAATATTTAGAGCACGGTTATTTAGGACAAGAAGTAACAAGAACTAATCACATGCTGAAGCAGTGGGATGAGAGCCTCGTTGATCCAGGCGATTTCATCGACTATATCTCCATCTTCAGAAACCACGCTGAAGGAGTGCAATTAGTAGACACCCATCTCATCAAAGCCTACAGCGATGATTTTGATACAAGAACTGCTCTCTCCGATCACAACGCATTGGCAGCAACGCTACGCGGTCTATAAGAAATATTATTTGATAAATATCACCCGCCCATCTATCTCTCTTACAAAAGAGAGAATCGATGAAGCTGATCTCATTTTACACAAAGAACACGATCTACGAAAAAGAGATCGAAGACCTTTCCGCCTCCTGTAAATCGCTCCAAATCGACCACTACATCGAAGCGAGAGAAGATTTTGGATGCTGGGAAAAAAACTGCAGCCAAAAACCCCTTTTTATTTACGAATGCCTCCAGAAATTCAACGAGCCGCTCCTCTGGGTTGACTCAGATGGAATCGCGCTGCAAAAACCGCAGCTTGACCTCGGAGAGTGCGATCTCGGCCTCTACTTCAATAATAAAAGAACCAAACACGCAAGAAATGCGACTATTTTCGTTTCGCCCACTCAGGCCGCTAAAGATTTCATGTGGCTCTGGCATGAGACGCTCCAAAACTTAAATGCACCGCCTAAAAAAAAGCTAACGCCCGATCAGCCCATCATGATCTCGCTCATTAGAAAAAATACAATCCCGCTAAAAATTGCCAATCTGCCGCTCGAATACATGCAAATTTTCGATAGGGATAGAATCCCGTTTGATAAAACAGTGATTCTCCATTTTCAAGCTTCTCGAACTGCAAAAATGGACCCCATGTTTTGGAAAAATCTCACTGGCCGCGAACTCAAAGCAATCCGAATGGCAGTCTCAGAAAAGAAGAGAGAATCATGAGAGTATTTGTCACAGGCGCCACTGGATATATTGGAAATGGGGTCGCCAAAGCCTTTGTCAGAGCGGGCCACGAAGTATTTGGGCTAGTTCGTACCGATTTGGGAGCAATAGAGCTTCAGAAAAACGAAATCCGCCCTCTCATCGGCACAATTGAAAACCTCCCTAAAGCCGCAAAAGAGGCGGAAGTCATCATCCACTGCGCTTATGAAAATGCCGAAAAGGACCAAGCGGCAGTCCAAACACTGATTCAAACCGTTCCTAAAACTCTCGTTTATACATCAGGTGTTTGGGTTTACGGCAACCGAACTCAAACCGTAGATGAGGCAAGTCCCCTTGAGCCTATTAGCATAGTGAAATGGCGCCCTCCCGTGGAACAAAAAGTTCTCAAAAGCAAACACAAATCCATCGTAATACGGCCGGGACATGTTTATGGATATGACAAAGGGCTCATCGCAATGATGTTCGAGGCTGCCTCGAATGGTCTTCTTGAAATTGCAGGAAATGGAGAAAACCACTGGTCGACTGTCCATTTAGATGATCTTGCCCAGCTTTACCTAATGGCTGTGGAAAAGGGGTTAAGCGGAGAGATCCTAAATGGAACAGATAACACCTCCATTAAGGTAAAAGATCTAGCAGAAGCATCGGCCAAATTAGCCCATAGCAAGGTCCATTTTCTAAAGCTGCCGGAGGCCCTCAAAAAGTTCGGACCTCTTGCTGAAGGGCTTGCAGTCAATCAACCCCACATCTCAAATAAACGGGCCGCCCAACTTCTAAGCTGGCATCCACGCCGCAACAACCTTCTCGCCCAAATCGACCATTATTGGCAAACCTGGCTTGCATACAACAAATAATTTTAAGATCAACCTTAATTGAATTAATTTCATTTTTGTAATATAATATTACAAATGAACGGATTATTCTCAACCAGCACATTAAATACGGCAAGAACAGCTTCAAGTCTTGCGGCTCTTGGGTTGTGCGTGGAAAATTTCAAATATTTTGCATATAAAGGACTCGAATTAGCCTCAGACCCCGCCTCACGTCTCTCTGAAATAAAAGATATTGTTTCTGAAACCTGGTCGAATGCTAAAGTTTTTTTTAAAAGCATTGAACCCTATCAGCCGTGGGCCGCAGGGGCGATGATCGTCGGCAAAGCCCTTTGGAAAACCACAACCAAAAGCCAAATCCAAAAGGAAATCAAAGCTAAGCAAAACAGACTGGCAATATTGATACATTTGCACAATTCGAATGTGAAGGATTTTTCTCAAAAAATCACTGATTTGAAATATGATGTTCGATCTAGAAAAGACGACCTAACTCTATCAGCTCTCTCTGTAGCCCAGCTTGGGAGCCTCTTTTTTAGCCATCCCGGATCAAACATATGGAACTCCCTAAATACACTTTACGGCAGGCTCTTTTCGCTTAGAAATACAAATCTTACAAATGCTCCAATGACATTGGCTTTGGGCACTATTTCTGCCCTCGGAACGGCCACTTCGCTTTTGAGGATTACGGGTGTAATCACCGGAGATGAGCCCCTATCGCACCTCATCATTGGAACCTCATTTGTAGGTATGGCTATTGAATCTGGCCTGATGATCAAAAACTACCTCTTTCGTTGACATCCCTCCTTAAATTCGCTAGAGAGAAAGCATGGGACGGACACACCAATTTCTCTTCCCCTTTTATGCAATCGTATTTCTAGCAAACATCGGCTATAGTTCGATGATCGCTGTTTTCACACCCATGATGATGTATGAGAAATGGGGTATATTAGCTGGAAGCAGCTCCATTTCAGTGCGGATGACCTATCTAGGCCTCTTACTTGCCCTTTATCCTTTTGGCCAGTTCTTAGGATCTCCCATGATCGTTGCATTAGCGCGCAGATTCGACAAGAAGAGGATCCTCCTAACTTCGCTTTGCATTACAGCTTTTGCCTACGCCTGGATTGCTTGGTCCCTTCATTCATTAAATCTAGTCTCTGTAATGGCGGGGGTTTTCTTTGCTGGATTTTCAGAGGCCAATGAATCGATCGCTGAAGACGCCATTGCCGAGATCTCCGTTAAAGAAAATCGTTCCTCGCTAATGAGCTATCTCCACGTAAGCTCCAGCGGATCCTTTCTCTTCGGCCCCATCATGAGCGGGATTCTCTCCCTCCGAGGATTAGAGGCCCCATTTTGGGGGATTTGCTCTCTCTTTATTGCAGGTTTTCTCTTGACCCTCTTCCTACCCCCCTTTCCCATTTATCGAGAACCGGCAGCTACAATTAAGGCGTTGAAGAAGCAATTGTCCATTTTTTCACTCAATCGTTTCCGTTTTGCATTCGCCGTCAATGCACTTCTCTACTTTGCGATCTTCGGATTTTTCCGTGCTTATCCGATGCACCTAGTTGAAGCGTTTGGATTTAATATCTACGAGCTCTCCTACTACATCGCCTGGGTAGCCGTCCCAATCGTCCTCTTAAACCTCATGATCACAGCCCCTCTTCTCAAAGCCTTCCAACCCTCTACCCTCCTTGCCTGGGGAGCATTTGGAATAGGGCTATCCATATTCTTTTTCCTGCAAGTAACTCATCCAGGCCCCCTCCTGTGGCTCTCCCTTTTTCTCACCGCGCTTTTCATCGGGATCTGCCTCCCCTCATCCCCCGTCTTCATCGCCCGGTCAGCCCATAAATCTATTTTGAGCGAGGTGCTCGAAAGCGATATGGGCATCCTCAAAGGGGCGGAAGCGGTCGCCTCGCTCTCCGGCGGCGCGCTCGCGGCCATCTTTATCCAGCTCCCCCTCATCGTCTTCGCAGCTCTAGCCCTCATCTCCGCCCTACTATTGATCCTACCCCAAAAAAAACTATTTTAATTGCACTCAATCAACAGACACATCAATATAATACCAAAACAAACCATTGGTAAGATTATTTATGACTGAAATCAAAACATCCGCATTAATAGCATTATCTTTACTGTCCTCGCCACTCGCAATATCAGCTTCCCCTACATCAATCCCGAAGACCCAATCGACAGCAGCCACCTCTCAGCGCGCCTCTCTCCGGATGATGAAATACCAAATGGCCCCAACGCCTCTTCTAGAACCGATGGGAACTTATGTGGGCGAGCTGCAAGAAAAGTGGCAATTTCCTTCCGATCACCTGCCGATTGCCATGACCTACGACAATCTCCAAATGGTTTCTTGGAACGTACTAGATGCTGAATACATGGACTGGGTGATCGAGAAGAATTCTCAAGGATTGAGCCGTTCTATGATTGCTGATGAGCATGTTTATATTGGTGATTCTGATCTCACTATGCGCGACATCCACGTTGCCGATCAGATTCTTGAGATGATTTCCCATCCGACCCATCCGCGCGGCATACTCTCTCTCCAAGAGTGCAGCAACGCCTTCGTTGAAGAGCTTCAGTCTCGGCTGCCCGAACATTTTAAAGTGATTTGGGGCCATGGGGAAGCAACTCTCATTGACCTGCGTCAATTTGAAGTCGTTGAGTCCAAAGAAGTGGCTGGAGTTTTCGGCGATTCGCCTAAGAGATCCTTCCAAGACATCACCCTCTGCCGACTTGACACAGGGAAAGAGTTCCGATTGATTAACATCCATTTACCTGGCGATCCAACCAAACCGGGCCGTTTTGAGTTCGCTAAATACCTCGCCAGAACGTTCGATCCGAACATAACTACGCTCGCGATGGGAGACATGAACTTCAATGAACTCGAGATGAAGGAAGCAATGAGCGAAGCGTTTCCAACAATGAATCCGTTCACAATCAACTCCCCCTACTGCACAAACATTTCGCCATACGTATATAACTCGAAGGCGATCGACCATTTCATAGTCTACTCGGCAGAAGGGGCTCCAGTCACACTCAATACGCCAGATCAAGTGATGACTGGATTAGACCAAATAGTCTCTCTCCTCGAACACTCAAAGCAGCTTTCGGATCTCCGCTTGCAGTAACGCGAAGGTCAAAAAGGCATCTCGAATAGGAACGTGCTCCTTCTTCCCATTGAGGAGCACTTCCATCGACCCCTTGATGAGCCCCTCTTTCAGCTCTGCAACTGAAAATGCAATCACCCCAGCAATTGCCTCTGAGTATTCCTGATCTGATTTTCCCTCTTCAGACACAAGCCCCATATAAACAGGCCCGACACTGCCAAGAGTTCCCGAATCGGGCATGATATTCCCGAGGAAAGTAAGAGATGCCACCCCCAAACCGGTTTCTTCTTTCAATTCACGTACAGCGCCCTCTTCTACCGTCTCATTAGCCAGCAACGCGCCCCTTGGCAGCTCGAGCTCCCAGGACCTTGTGGCGTGGCGGAAGTTGAGGTTCAAAACGACTTTTCCATTTGGCAAAACGGGCAAAACAGCCACCCCGCCAGGGCCGGAGAGCGTGGGTCCTTTCCACATCAATCGATCATAAGTTCCAGGAACCCCTTTGGGGAAATAGACTGCATCGCGGAGCCAAATCCAATACTGATCCTCGGAGACAATGCCGACTCTGCTGAATTCAGCAGCTCTTTCCACAGAATAGCCCTTGTTTACAAGCCGCCCCTCTTGCACCTTCTCAATTTTAGAAATCTCCTCAGGCTCAAGGACAATTTCGATCTCCCCTTCCCTGTAGCTCCCTACAGGTTTTCCAATCTGTTCCAGGTAGGAGAAATAATCATCCAGCGGAGCAGCATAGGCGGCATGAAAACAACATAAAGCTAGAACAAATCCTCTACCCCGCATAAATGTACCTACCAATGAACTCTTCATTAAATGCTGGTTCCCAATCTCTAGTTACATCCCCGATCACCTCGCCGCCCAAATCGATTACGGCATGCTCTCCAAATTCCTCTCTTTCCAAATTTCGAAGATAGGACTCTGGGCTCTCGCCCTTGGAAGCATCGGTTGCAGACTCAAACCGGAAATAGAACCGTTTAAGATCAAATAGACCTGCATTTGCCCCTTCAACCTCCATTTCGGGAATATACTTTCTGAGCTCTGAGGGGCTAACCATTTCAACCAAAACAAAGGGGCTGTTTTCTGAATCTTGCCTCAATATCTCTTTCCAATAGTTTGTGAAAGCGATGAGCTCACCATCATGGACTCCAACCTTTTTCAAAACGCCTTCTAGAAACTCTTTCAGCCTGCTTCTTTCCACACAAACGGCCTTCGATTGATCAACTCCGCTAGAAACTCCCCTTCTGATCGCTTCCCACCAAATCATATTGATCCGCTGGTTATTCACGCTCATGGTTCCATCGCCGTGCGTTGTTACATTCCACGAATATTTTCCATCTGTCCCAATTTCAGTGGGTTTTGGCACGGTAGGGTCTTGAGGTGCAAATAACTGATTGTACAAAACAGAAATTTTGAGATCGGTTGCAGCGGGAGTCCTAATTAGAGTCAACGGAGCTTTAGGCCGTATGTCGTAGTGGTCATCGGGCTGGATAATTGGATTTCTGAAGCAAGTATGAAAAAGGTACGTAGACCGTAGAGCTGCCTTGGCAACTAGCATGATCAAAGGAATAATAATTGTCGCATAGGAGAGCACTTTCAGGGCTGTTTTCAACCACGACCTTTCCCTCAACTGGTGGATAACTTCATAGCTTCCGTTTAGGGTCCTTCCTGGAATGACTACAGCCACCATCACGCCTACATCGAGATACCCATCGACAAGCTCTAATAATTTCTGACCGACGGAAGCATCGCCCCCGAATTCAACAGGCGTATAAAAGCTGATACCAGACATATTCAGATCTCCATTCCGATTTAAGAACGTGAAATTCTGCTCCAACCCATTTTAGAAATCAAGAAGAGTGATCTGGCTGTATAATCCCGCATGATCGGAAAGGGCATCGGCTTTGAATCTGGCGGCCTCGTAGCCCGTTTCCACAAGCGATGTACTGATGGCATGGGCCGTCCCGCTCGCCACCATGGTATGATCCAAATTCAAAGGGCCTGAAATCCGTTTTTCTACCATTTGAGCGCAAAATGCATCGCCATCCCATGTTTTGCCCGTAAACTCATCCCCTTTCTGGAAACGGGCGTGCCAAGAAGAGTTATTGTACTCCTGGTCATCCAAATTCAGATCCCCAGTCACTACCACGCACCGATCGCGCACCTGATTCACCTTACCCACGATGATCTCCATCTGCCGCCTCCTTGCCTCCACTTCCTCTAAAGTTGGAAATTCAGGCTCTTCAGAGTGCTGCAGGTGCGTTGAGTAGACCCTCGCGAAATTCTCTAAATCAAAGGAAAACACCCCTTTTGCGGCGTTTTTTGTTCTTCCCACCAATGTATCTTGCGGGAAAGGGGAAAACTCAGGATTTTGGATGTTGTATTTGCTCGCGACGAAAATCCCCGAAGAAACGCCAACCGCTTTCGGCCCGATATTGAAATAGAAATGGGCATACCCGTTTTCTTTCAGCCTCTCAGCCAAGTAAAACGCCGATTTCGAATCAAACGTTTCATAAAGGCAATTTACATCAGCGTCTTTCTCAACAATCTGATCGACTATTCGATCTATCCGATCAGACCAAGGGACAACGCCCCCATCGCTGATCGAATAGCCCGCGCCAACGCAGCAAACATTCCATGAAAGGAGGGTAAATGAACGGCTAGGCGGTAAAACCTTCCCCTCCGACTCCCCTCTCCAATAAATAAACGGCCGTTTTTGAATATAGGCAGCCAAAGCGCGAAGGGCGATCCCGGGCAAAGTAGTCACAACAGCAAGGGAAGCCCACGCAATAAGGGCTACAAAAAGGACAATTTTTCTAGCCAAACTTAGAAGCGGATTCGGGGTCTCTGCCTCTACCACGCAAATGCGGCGGAAGAGCTCATGGCTCTTGCAGATTGGATCTGTCAGACAAGAAGCCGCACGAAAAGCATGTGTGGCCGCCTTATCAAGCCAAAGATCCTTATCCCAGCCGTCAGACTCTGGAAATACAGCCGAAATTTCTGAAATGGTCATTCTTTGACTAAGCTGTAAATGGCAAATGGTGAATGTTCAGCGTACTCTTCGCCAAAATGCTCTGCGACTTCCGCCTTGCTCCCAAATTGCGGGTGATCCACTTTCCTAACGGTTAGACCCGCATTAAGAAATTCCTCCAAATACTCTTCTTCCGGATGGTAGCGATTGGGAACTGTTAATCCTGGAAGCTTTCTCCAGATTGGCTCCCCATTTTGGAGATCAGATTCATCTACGACCAAACTGAGCCGTCCATCTCGAATCACAAAAGTGGCCCGGTATACTTCCTTTAGACCATTCAGGTGCGACCTGATTTCTGTGGGCGACGGATTTTCGGGGAGCTGTGTCAATATCGTACGGATGTGCTCAACAACTGAGCTGTGCGAAGTTCCATCGGTAAATACTGTTGCAAATGAGGCTGGTGCCGTCACAACCGCAATCCCGCCAGGCTTCAAACTGCGAGCCATTTCACGGATGTGGGGACCAAGACCCACATTCTTTCCATCAATTTCCACAGTTGATGGGAGGTTGCATCCCACATTGATGCTAATCGCAAGATCGAATGATCCGTCTTTACATGGGAGATCTGCCACATCGGCCACAATGAGGTTGATCCGACCGCTGAGTCCGCTAGATTCGACGTTTCTTTTGGCGGCAGCGATCATCTCTTCTTGGAGATCGAGAGCAAGGACATTCGCCCCATTTTGGGCAGCGTAAATAGCCCAAGGAGCTGTCCCGCATCCAGCGTCTAGAACTTCAAGTCCGTGGGCGTTCATCAAGTAGGGGGTAAAGTAGGGATCTAAAAACCGAGCTCCATCGAGACCATGCCGGTTTGCCTCATAGGCGCTGACCCCCTCTTTTCCATATTGAGTTCCTGAGGCAAGGTGGCCAGCTTCTTGAGCAGAAACATCGAGAATAAAAGCGTCATACCGAGTAGCCAAATCTTCTACGGCGACAGTCTTAGGTTCTGCATAAGTGCGGTTACAAGTGAGTAACAATGAGAAGAGAAAAAGGAGCAGGTAGTTCATAGGGGGCTATTATACAATCGTCTGGCAAATAATCACAAATCGCTTTAAATTTTTCATCTTACAAAAAGGAACTCATATGCGTAAGTGGATCCATTTTTTTGCTCTGATCTGCCTCTCCCTTTTTGGCGTTGAGCACGTCTACCTTAAAACACCCAACCTTTCGCAAGAAAATATTACGGGGGTGATTGCTGGCATCCGCCCCTATAGAAAAACGGGGGTTCGCCTGGAGGCGGAATGGATTCAAGAAAAATGCATCATCCACAATTATGGCTATGGGGGATCTGGACTCACCCTTAGTTTTGGCGGATCCAGAGAAGTTTTAGACATTCTGAGAGCCCAGAACCTCCAGTCAAAAACAGTCGCAATTTTAGGGGCGGGCGTTGCTGGACTTGCCTCTGCATACGACCTCTTGAAAGAAGGATATGAAGTCCATATTTACTCAGACGCATGGAGTCCCGATCTCACATCGAATGTCGCCGCAGGGATTTGGAGCCCTCCCTATATCCCACACAACGCCTCATCCAGAGAACGGACCCTAAATGAACGGATGCTAGCCACCTCCAGGAAGCGATTTTTACGCAGTGCCAAAGATACCCCTGAGTTTGCCGGGATCCGATTTATGGCCTCATATAACTTCAAAACAACTCCCTGGCAGGAAGCCGATGATGAGAGAGAAGAAGTGATCGCCCATTTTGACAATGGAACAGTTAAATCTGGGAGAAGGGTTTACGAGCTTGCAATCGATGGAAAAATATTTATTGAAGATCTATTTACCCAAGTGGTGGCCAAAGGGGCAACTCTGCATCAGAAGCATTTTGAAACCTTAGATGATCTTCTAGCCTTGGAGGAGCCGATTCTCATTAATTGCACAAGCATCGGCTCGCGCGAGCTATTCAATGACGAAGATTTCATTCCGGTCCGCGGCCAGCTTGTCTATTTTAAACCTCAGGAAGGAATTGACTACCTACTCTATCAAAACACCCCAAAAAGCCCCGGTTATTGGGTGACTATTTATCCATGGAACGACCGCATTGTGCTTTGCGGTCTCTATGAAAAGGGGGAAGAGGAACCTGTAACCACGCCAGAAGTCATCGCCAAACTCATAGAAAACGGGCGGAAATGCATTTCCGGAGAAGAACTATGACCTCTACAGAACTTTTCATTGGGGAAAATCGAAGTCTCCCTTAAACTGCTTGTATACTGAAGGGAGTGTATTTATGACCATTATCGAAAAAATCAATCTGGAAATCAAAGAAGCTATTCGAAGCCAGAACCAGATTAGACTCAACACCCTCAGGATGCTTAAATCGAAGATATTGGCTGTCGATGCTCGAGCCACTCTTCCCGACGCCGATGTTCTCAAGCTGTTCAAAACTTACTATAGCAACCTACTCGAAGCCAAAGAGCAATCTGTTAGCCGCCCCGAGATGGTGAAGAATCTGGAAAAAGAATTAGAAATCGTGAGCGAGTTTCTACCTAAATCGCCCTCTCTTGAAGAAACAAAAAAAATCGTCTTGCAGGCGATCAACGACTCTGGAGCTAAGACAAAAAAAGACCTCGGATTGGTGATGAAGGCCGTCAAACAACTCAACAGCGCAGTCGACGGAAAGATGGCTAAAGACTTGGCAGACCAGCTTCTCTCTGACTAGCAGCTTATATAAAAAATCAACTATTACCAATTTGTTTTAAAATTTCCTGAGGAGGGGTATCTACAGCAAACCACGTAGAATATGGGCCGTTGTTTTTTACGTGGCTCCAGGAAATCACAAATTGTATTTGCCCCGTCTCTTCTTCAAGAGTCGGCAAAACGACCCTAATGCCATCCTTAATATATTTCACATTTTCACATGAAATTAGCTCATCAGTAAATAGCCTATGAGGCATCCATATTTGATGCTTTGCCCTACCATCTAATGCCTCCTCATCTTCCGTGCCTATTGTGAGTCTAATATTTTCATGTTCAAAACTTTGCGCAGCCAACCCTTCCCCCGACTCTGGATCTGCCTCTAAAATGCCATCTGCAAATTGAAGAGCACAGACAAACTCAGGCTTAAGCTTCTTTGCGCATTTGAATCGAATTAAATATGCAATACACCCATCAACCTTCATGTCTTTTGGGATTTTAGGATTAATTGGAAGCCTAACAATTTCCACATAAAAACCATCCCCATCTAATATAAAAACAGAAGCGTTTTTATATTTCAGAACCTTCTTAATATGAAGCTTAGAAAAACCCGATGGTTGAGAAAATTTCATCAAGATTTTAATAACACCCAATGGCGTTTCAGATTCCAAAGCTTCTACAGACTCGGACATTTCATTAGAGTTAAATTCAAACAACATCTGACGCGACGTAATTTATATATTTATAAAAATCAAAAGCGAACCAATAGGATTTACCAGCAGTATGGATAGGGAAAAAAATCATTCCTTCCTCAAATACGCGTAGTAACCACGAATTGGAATCTTTTGAGGGAAATCAAGCCTTTCCACTCTATCATCCAAATCATAGTTCGGATCAAGTGCAGCGCTTGCTTCAGTAATTGCAGAATGCCAAAGATCAATCAAATCTTGAGACACATGTCCATCATAATAAAAATGAATACAAATAATTTTCATTTTATTATCGACTTCAACTAAAACTGCACGAAGTGGATGCGCAACGGCCCCAAGCAGGGCCCGTTGTGTGGCAAGCAAAACATCAGCTAAGTTTTGCATATATTAATTCCTCGGCTTAGTAGGCACAACATGAACACCCTTTTTACCGTAATGAATCTTACCCCATGAAGTCGCCATTTTATCGCCTGTTTTAACATCTATATCATATCCAATAAACTCACCAAAATCTACGATCTCCTTAAAATTTAAAGTTCCCGCCTCGGCTTTACCTACCTTGATTCCGGTACCTGCCTTTTTTTCGATTAATTCCTCCATATTAGGATGAACCAAAATACTTCTTCTTTCAGCGGGATTATAATTATGGTACCCACTTACATGTTTTCCCTGCTGTCCCCAATCAATCTTCAAATTAGCATTTTGAAGAATAGCCTTCCGTGCGACGGATTTTCTTGCCGACTCCGCTTTAATAAAAGCTTTATGCCTCTCACTTAAAGCAAGTGTTTCTAAGGTCAATAAATTATTGGCTCTTTTAAGCTCCCTATATACTTTGACCCCCTTAACAAGGCTTGTGCCTGCAAATATTTCCACTCCATATTTCCCGATGATCTCTCCTGTAATTTCTCCTCTTCTTCGATCGTCAAGACTATTCCAGTTCTCGAATAGTTCCTTCAATTCGGGCACCAGCTCAGCAAAGGCCTGTTTAGTGGAGTGGTCTTTGATGAATTCAACGCACGAATACGCTGCTTGAACAAATTCAGAAGAAACCCGGACTGGGTCTTGTGCAAACGCCCATAGCCCTTGACCAATTCCCTGAAGGGATGAAAGTAAGGATGGGATAAATTCTATACCCGCCTGCGCACCACCACTTAATAGACCCTGTGTTAAACCAAGCGAAAATGAAAACCGCTCAAGCGAAACTCCGTTTTCTTGCCTGATTCCTGACTGCAAATAGTCTTCGATACTTAGATCAAACTCCGCAAGCTCAAAATATGCAGCAGCCCTTTCTAAATAAGCCTCTTTTAAGGACGGCATCTTTGCTATAGCCTCAGTAAGCGATATAATCGCATCGCCGTATAAAGTGCACTCCGCCTCTAATTACCCCTTGAGGAAATGAAGTTTGCCGATGATTTGAACATCGTATTTGTTTTTTTCACCGATTTCTAAAAGTTTACGAAGATGCTCAATCCCATCCAAAGGATCGCCAATCAGTAAAGATTCAATGGCCGCATGAAATTCGATCCCTTCTGGCTGATGTTTCTGCAAGCAGTAGAGAAAAATCTCTTTAAGTAAGCCTTCAGCTTTTTGGTAGCTGGCATCTATAGTTTCAAAAGAGGTCTCAAGTACTGAGGATTTTAAGTCATCTTCGATCCTCAAGATCTCTTCTTTTTCATGCTCTTGAGCAAACCCGATTTGCCGAGTATAGGTTCCATCATAGTTCCCATGAAGTTCATTAGCAGCACCATATAAAAATGACCAACGTGTGCCTTCGAGAACTCGATCCGTATATGAATTATACAAGACAGCGCTAAAATCATGTTGCAGTTGAGCTATATCGAATAGATTCTGTTGGTGCATTTCTAAACGACTTTTCAAGTATTTCTCTTGCTGTTGTGCATAATAGGAGATATCTTCCCGAAAAAATGAGAACTCCCTCATTACATCGGAGTGGGTTAAATCAAAAAGGTGAGTCTGAACAAATTGCCAATCTGGAATTGCCTTGTCATAAAAGTCCACCCCATCGTGAACGAGAATCCCGTTGCTTTTCTCCCAGTCGTATCTGGAAATCTCGCAATTTTCCTCCTCAATGCCCTCGTTATTCCCTTCATATGGATTAAAAGACCTCCAAACCCCCGAAGCATCAACAAGCCCCCATTTATCTTCAAAAGCTTCATGAATCACCTTTTGTAAGGTTTGGATCAGCTGCCTTGCCCTTTTGTCATAGGCAGGGACTGCGCAGCCTTCATCGCATTCAAAAGCAATCCCCATATACTCAATGGTATTAGCCCCTAAAACCCCAGACAAAATAATGAGTAGAGATAACCATTTCCCAAACAACATTTTTGCCCCCTAGATTTTTTCCGGCCGAATATAACGAACTCCAGAAAATAATTATATGGCGAACCGTTAGGGTTGGTGAATTTTGGTAGCAAATTTTGAGTCCCAGTAGCGTAGCGGAGCTCGCCGCAAACTAGAGAGAGAGTTTACAAGAGAGAACAATGCGCTGGGAGCAAAAACAGCTGGCAGATCCGGAGCTACTGAGTAAACATGGACGGCTCTCTGACGAACAATGGCAACTGATTAGAATAAGATTTGCAGAAATTACTTACCAGATTATGAAATTTACCCCAAACACAGCTGTTTGCACTTTTGCATCCACGCTGTGCCTGATTTGATTTGCGGGACCTATGTTCCCGCCAGAAACCGCGCCAACATGCGTTGTTTTGGTGAGTGAAATATAGTTATATTCCACGCCTACAATAATCACCCTGTTCACTCGATATTCTAACCCAGCGCCGGCGACCCACCCATTATGCCATTTAGATGTGTTCCAATCTAAAACCAAAGGGGGTACAGGCGGGAAAGTTTGTCCGCTTGTTTTCACTTTGGCTCCCGCGTAGCCCCCTTTTCCATACAACATCCAGTCAGAATGAACGAGAAATCCTATACGCCCAACACCCATTGCAAAGACAGGAATGGCTGTTTTAATTATCTCTTGCGACGGTGCAAAAATGGATTGAACTACATTTAATTTTTTTTCTGAAAAACCGCCGCTTGTACATGCAGCTTCTAGGCTAGCAACTACCCAGTCCCACTGATAGTTAAATCCAATCTGGCCTCCGCCCACAACATTTGAGCGGTGAAACTTATTGGCTGTCCCGAGGATAGGCTCATTCGGCCCATCGGAGTTATATGGGTTGACATTTAGATACTTCCAGTGAGAAGACTCCCATCCACGGCCCACTTGACCGCCCACATACAGACCAGTCCAATCGTTACAATTAGCTATCGCAGCATGCCCGGATAGAAGCATCCCAAATAATGAACAGAAAAACCATCACTAAATATTTTACTCACCACCCCATCACAGTCAATTTCAGAGAAATATATTCAGAATCTTGATATAATATTAACTTATTACAAATCCATGGAAGGGAATACATCACTATGACAACTCCATTTTTAGGACGAATCGGCGCCCACCCAAATGGGCTTACGTTTACGAAACTCCGCGATGATGACACATGTGGAATTTGCCGCGAATCGGGGCCAAAGGGCGCTCCTGGAGTCATTCCAGAAAGCTGCACGCCATTCGCCACTTCCCAGGCAAGCCTCCCCTCCAGAATTTATCAGGAGTTCGCAAGGATTTTCCCATCATTAAGGCCTCGCGCCCATGGAGAGCAAACCCGCCATATATTTCACACTGATTGCTTTAAGCCTTGGTTCGAGATCAACCCCTCATGCCCAACTTGCCGAAATCCGATAAATCCAGATGCGATGCTCACAACCGTACAGAAATTGCGAAAAGAGATGGACAGATGCCCAAAAATCTGGAGTGCAATTGGAGCCGTTTTTACAGGAGCTTTTTCAGCGTGGGCTGGAGTGCAGCTTGGTCTGAGCCGCCACCACATCAAACTGCTTGAGTACGGGACAGCGATAATCACCTATGGACTTCTGACCACGAAACTTGGGAATCAGCACCAACACCAAAATTAATTGGGAAAAATTCACGCTTGCGTCAAGATCAGTTTTATGATCAGTCCAGGGCTTCTTTCACTATTTGTACTCGCTGCAATACACCTTTTTGCGAACCGTCCCAAAATACTTGGCTGGATATGGCACGGACAGTTTCTCTCCTTTGCATCGGGAGTATCCTTGTCCTATGTTTTCGTCGATTTATTACCCGCATTGGAGAAAGGGGAACCTGTATTAAAGCGCACATTCGACCCAGTCATCCCCTATTTGGAGCTCCACACTTACCTAATTGCCTTAGCAGGCATCCTCTTTTACTATGGAGTACAATCCCATATATCTTCGCAAAAACACCAGTGGCTCCCAATCAGCGGCTATCTTCTCTTTAATTTTTTCATAGGAGCAACCCTCTCCGATAGTTCTAACCCTGAAATTCAGCCCCTGACCCTATTTACCATCGCCATTGGCTTGCATTATTTCATTCGGGACCACCTAGCCAAAATCTCTAAACACAAACCCATTTTAGGCGCCCTAATCACAGCCCTATTTGCTGGATATATCATAGGTTACCTAGCCAAAATTCCTGATACGGCAGCGGCTATTGGGATTTCATTTGTCGCTGGAGGAATCCTCCTGAATACGTTTAAATATGAGTTACCCAAGAAAGAAAAAGGGGGGTATTTCTGGTTTGTTTGCGGCGCCCTTCTTTACACAGCAATTATATTGAGCCTTGGCGAAGTCAGAATACAATCCCAATAACTGCATTTCCAACAACCAACACGCATCAATTATTTAAATGCTAACAAACAATTTATATAATGGGCTTTTTCGAACAACACCAGATTAAGCCAAGCTGATTTTTAAATGTCTGCCGAGTGCTCGAGCAGCTCTTGCAAAAGTGCGCAACGTTGACGGAGCTTCAGGATCTAAAATACGATCAACAGCAGAACGACTTGTTTCCATCCGCTCAGCAAGTACAGCCTTATCGATCCCCTGCCTTTTCATCTCTTTTTCTATTTGAAATACGAAAATCTTTTTGGCTACAACTTCTTCAACCTCTTCTAAAAGCCCTTCTTCCTTTAAGAAATCATCAAAATTAGAGCCGATATGTTTGTTCTTTTTCATACTCGTCCTTTCCAAACCTCTTTTGCTCTTTTTAACCCTATCTCTAAATCCTGCGAAGAAGTTTTTTGCGTTTTTTTGATAAATCCATGAACTAAAACCATTTGCCCCTCGCACATCACAAAGAGAATCCTGGCAATTTTATTAGGAAGCGTGCTGCGCACCTCCAAAAGCCCCTTTCATAGATTACCAACAAGGGGCATACCTAAGGGCCACCCTTCTTGCACCATTTTGATGTCCTCTCCAACCGTCCGCCGCTCCCCTTTCTTCAAGGATTTTAGCCATTCCCTGACCGGTTCTCTTCCGTTTTCTTGCTTGTAGAAATCAACAGAGATTACTTTTCGAGGTGCTACGTCAGACACACAACCTTCAAATTCTGAGCTTGATATTACCAAATTTGGTACAAAAAAAACAAGAACTCAAGTTGATTTAGGGGCAAATTCTCGGGAGTAAGAGAAGTGTAATTGGTGCCCAAGGTCAAAGCCCCGACTCATTCTGCGTTTTTACGTTTAGCGTTCTGCGTTCAAAGGTTGGGGCGATCGGACGCATTCTAAACATTTGATTGGGAAAAATTTTCCATTTTAAGTTAGGATTTCTTTAAAAAATCCACTGTAAGAGGTGTAAAATGGCCTGGCAGGACACTTGGTTTTGGCTAGCTTTTTCTTGCATAGCGTCCCCACTTGTTGGATGGGAGCCTCCGCCGCAAATTACCCTGAAGGGCATTCTTAAAACCGCAACTCAGACAATCATCACTAAAAATCCCGATGGAACAGAAGAACACCACGAAAAAACAAGTACCGTTCTAGTGCCTGAAGAGCCCATCACTTTTACCCGTTCTATAACAATTGGCACCAGGCCACCAATAGCACAGCAAGAAACCGCCGAATTTGTGCATCTTTTTATGTCCGAGGAATTCGATTCTCTTCTAGGAAGAGAAGTAGAGCTTTATGGTCATTTTATCGAACCATCAACTCGCTTCTATTTTATTAGCGATATCCAATTCGATGTCGATGCAGCAATCGACTTAAAGGAGCAAAAAAAACACCCAGCTCATACCGTCTTCTATGAACCGCATCTTACAGAACTCAAAGGTACTCTCTACCAGAAAACCTATCCTGGGCCTCCCGAATATTACAGTATAGAGCATGGTGACATTCCAGAATCCCCTCTTTTCCTAACCCTAACAGAACCTGTGGATGTCCTATTAGCAGAACCTGAAGAAGATCCATTGAATCAGCCGGAAATCGGCGTGCGCGAAATCCAGATCGTATTTTCAAAAGACGAGCCGGCGGCAGAACTGTGGAGGAAGGGAGTCACCGTCAAGGGTACTCTTTTTTCAGCACATACGGGGCATCATCGCAGAAGAGTGCTTATGATGGCCCATTCTTGGAAACCCATTGATCTTCAAAGCTACACGATGAGAGAAGAAAATGACGGGGCATGATATTCCGGTCTTAAATAACAAGAACAGTTTTTCATGTGAACGACAATCGCATGCAGCTGATTCAATATAGCCATAGAGATAGCCTCTGATTTGGGCAGCCAAATATCGCTCCCATTTTTCTGAATACAATATTCGTAAATAACCCCACGCTTTTTGTGCACTCCTGTGATATACCACCTATCAACAAAGAGCTCTCGCCCTACAATCCAGCCTTCATTCCCTTCTATAGACTTCCAATAGATCTCAAATTCTTTCTCGCCAAGCGATTTGATGGTCCGATTAGGGTCTAATTTTGATAACTTCACAATCTTGCGAATATGGTTTGGGTCTTCTTTCACGTATCTCAATGAAGCCTCACGCAAAGTGAGATGAAAATACTTGCTTCCTTTGAGCATCACAATAAGAGCTTCGTGGCCTGTTTCATAGTCTGGATATACGGCGTACTTATATTTTACATTCCCAGCAGTGCCGATACAGCGTCGATCCTTACTAGTACTGTAGGGACTCTCCAACATTGCCGCGGGGTTATTACAGCGCCAAGCAACCGAACCTTCGCTTCGGATAGTCATATTTCCCTGTTCATCAAAATACTGAACAGTAAATATATCTGGATCTGTTTCCTTTTCCTTTATATTCGGAGGGCCTTCTTTGGCTTTTATAAAAACCATAACGTAAAACCTTGAGCTAAATTTCAAAGTTTATCAGAAAGCATCTGAAGAACCTATCCTCCGATTCTTAACAATAATCTTTGCGTGCTTTTGGCATCTTTTTGCACTTTGATCCTCGGCCATATTGATGCAATATGGCTCTCGTCTCAAATTACAAAAATCTGCTCAAAATCAGCGCAAATCTCATTTATTAAGAATCGGAGGATAGGTTCAAGGAATCTATTGAAAACATACCTTCCCAGAACTGCAACTTCTTTAAAATCAGAATACTATAAATTCTTGTGCGGAGACAGAACTGGGCGCATTCAGAATTATTGAGAATCGCGAGGAAGGGCTGTACTTCGTACGCCCTAGGAGTGATATTTGAAATTTACCGATGAGATGATGGGGGCAGCAGGACGCATTCAGAACTTTTACCTTTCTTTTGGCTGCACACGCTTGTTTGAAATGGCCTTTCTTGATAGAGGTAGCCTCAATGACTAAACCTCGCTCCCCCTGGCAAGAGATCGATACTACTCCGTGGCCCCACTTGAAAAAAGACCTTCGCTCCGATGTAGCGATTGTGGGTGGGGGGATATCGGGCATTGCGACACTTTATTACTTGTTGACTCTGACAGATAAGCAGGTCGTTCTTGTGGAAAGAGGGACGATAGGATGTGGTGCAACGGGGAATAATGCTGGATTTGCGTGGGCGCATATCGAGCGGCCAGTAAGCGAGCTTGTAGAAGAATTTGGGTTTGAGCCGGTCAAGGAGGCTTTTTTAGAATTAGACCATGGGTTGGATCAATATATCAGGATCCATAAACTCATTGGCCTTGAGAATAATGTGGAACCCTTGGGCAACGCAGGATTAGGCTTCGGGTTCACCGACAAAGCTACATTAGAACGTTCCTTGCAAGACGGAGCCATATTTCGAAAGATGGGTCGAAAAAAATGGGAATTTTTTATCTCTGAAGAAATCGAGGTGGAAGGTGAAGGGATTCACCGCGTTCCTCGAAAAGTCATTTTAGAAAAACTCCAAACGACAGATCCCTCTTACATCGGCCTCCTCTATGATTCAGTCGACAGAGCTCGGACAAATACCTATTTGTTCAGCCATCGCCTTTTACAATATCTCAAGAATCGCTTTCCAGATCGATTTGAAGTATATGAACAGACCGAAATCACACACATTGAAAAGAATACTCTCAGACATTCTTCGGGCACAATCATCTCAGATGCTTTGGTTATCTGTACGAATGGCTATAGCAATAAGGCGGCTCCCCGGGCGGCCTATGCAGCAGCTTGCTCTACTTCATTGCCTAACGACTATTCGGCAGCATTCATCACTCCTAGAGATCCATCCGTCCCCTACTGGCACGTAACAAATTGCGATTCTCTAACAGTCTTTGCTGGACCAGAGTATGCCAATCCAGCTCTGGATCTGAACGAATGGAATAAAACCTTTGCACTCATCACTCAATTTGCCCAAAGAACCTACGGCTTCAATCCCTCATTTCAGTACCAATGGTACGGCATCATGGGTTACACCCAAACAGGACTTCGTTGGGTGGGTCAAGATAGGCAAAACCCCCATCTTTGGTACAACCTCGGATGCAATGGTATAGGGATCGTCCACGCAGTGGCAAGTGGCGAGCGCATCGCCCGTTTGCTCAATGGCGAATTGTTAAAACCCTCTCTATTTTCTCAGTTCAGATCTTAAAACGAAGACATCTGCTTGTAACACGACGAAGGGGCTGTACTTCGTACTCCCTAGGAGTGATATTTGAAATTTACCGACGAGATGATTGGGGGAACCCCCAACCCAGAATTTGGACAGATTTTTGAGATCGCGACGAAGCGCTGTACTCCGTACGCGCAAGAAGTGATCTCAGAAATATGCCGAATTATGGTTGGGGGCGGGCGGACCCGAACCGCCGGAATCCGAAGATGGGGGATTTACAGACACATGAAATCCAACACTACCCAACCCTAACAAACAAGCATCAACCTAACTGGCAATGATTTACAACCAAGAATGAATTGAGGAATATTGAGTAGTATTGGTTAAAATAACCTACAGCTGTCCCACCCGTGTCCCGTTTTCAGAATCGAAACATCCCATCTTTACCCCTCATAACTTTCTGAATTCACAGAAAGAAACGGTTTTCCTACTTTTCATTCCACAGTGTGCCGGTAATAGACCTCTAGCGATAGATATTTTCGATCTCCAAATATTCAACCTTATTCTCGAGCTCGTCTATCTTAGATTCCAAATCGGCAACCTTTGAGTCCAAATGATCTATTGCAGACTCCAAATCTGATATTCTGCATTCTCGATCATCTCCGGGCCTAACTGAATCGCAACTTAAACTAAAAAGGCAAACGATTGATAGAAAGAAGGGCGCATAAAATAAGGAGACCTTTCGTCTGCCCTTATGCCTATCCGAATTTTTTTTGTTGTTATGAATTAAAGAGCCTATTTTTCAACTATTCATCTCCAAATAATACTTAGCGTCGATCACGTCCATATATTCGGGCTTATCATTGAAGCACTTTATCTGCATACTAATCCCAGGCTTGCGAATGACTCCAGAATATGTAGAAGAAGACCCAGACCCACTTAGATATGAGTGGGAAGAATTTGAGTATGAATACGTATTTGCAGAACCTGATAGGTTCCCTTGAGTATTCGAATAACCGATAGAACGAGTTCGATCGGCCGAAGAGACTACCGCAAAATATTTATACCCGTTTTGGATAGTTAATTCTGCTGCTCTTCTCAAAGCACATTTCATTACTTTCTCATCAGATGTAAATCCATTTCCCTTAAAAGTAACAAGATAGCTATCTTGGGATGTAACAATTTCTGAATACCCCTTTCCCAGCCATCCAGCAGAATGATAAGTTGTTGAGCATGAGCCCAAGGAAAAGATGATTGCGAAGAGACCTAAAATCCTGCTTATTGCCATAACGTGTACCCAACAATTAAATGATGAACAAATAATACAAAAAAACGAAATTACAATCTATTTTTAAAAAATGCTATTTATGTAAATTAAAAACACGCACTTTAAATCACACAAAAGAAATATACTCTTTATTATTAGACTGAAGGATTAAAGGGGAGGCACGTCCTCAGGCGTTCGCTTCAAGCATTTCTCTATCTCAAGGGGCACACGTCTCAAAAGGTACAAAAGCCCTAATCGAGCCTTGTACATTAACCCTCTTCGGGCGCATTAAGGTAACATTTTAACTTTGGATTGACAGGCTAATTATTGTTTTCCGTTCTTCTGAAGATCGATTAGTTTTTTCTTGAGCATAAATTCATATTCCATGCGCTCCAATTCCAATTTATGAGCATGCTCTCTTCGTTCCTTTTCTGCTTGTTCATTGAGCCCCCTAGTTATACCATCAGAGAACCCTTTTCCGAATGACTCCCCCAGCGTAGATCCCAAATGTGGGTCTGGAGGAAGCCGAGGATTGGATGGTGAAATATAAACTGTGTGTTGGTTATATGCTCGACTGCTGTCCGCATATCCAGCAACCGACAATGTTCCAAAAGCCAACAATAAACAATAGACCATTTTCATTTACATAATCCTATATAATTCATGCAATCGATAATAAATCACAAAGAAAATTAAATAAACTGAAATTAATACTTGATAATCATGAATTTTAAAACGATATTTTTCCAAATAGTTTTGAGCGCCAGATGGCACCGGTTCAAAAGGTTCAAATGCGCCCCAGCAGTTTGCTTGAAATTTTCTGCACCTTTAAGAAGCGTAGGGTTCAAAAGTGGGGACCCTTTGCCCTATAGGATTAGAACCCTATTATCATTAAGCCATCAGCTTTTGCACGGTGAAAACAATATCACTAAACGGATCCTCTTTGTCTGATGATGACGTGTCGCTACACCTGTATCGCCTGCCGCTTTCGATCTCCTCAACGATCATTGCCGCACCGTTGTGCCCATAATCAACTGTTTTCATAGACCCATCTTTCAGATCGCTAGTACGATTTGGAACTTCCCACTCACAAATATTCTGGATCCAGACGAACTCCTTTTTAGTGAAGATTCTGATTTTAAATTGCTTTGAGGCAGTGTCTTCCCAAAAAGTCATCATTACCCCTTTACCCTGCTTGAAAACTTTGCCGTTCATCTCACAATAACCGGTAATATCGATGGAAAAACCCTGACGTCTACTACTGTTTGTCCTTACAATTGAGCAAAGAAGAACATCGCCATTTTTAACGGGGAATTTGTCAGCTAAATAAAGGGTCATTCCGTTGTGTTCAACAACGCCACTCTTCGCATCAATAAATAGTTTTTCGAAACTTGGCATTTAAACAACTGCTATTCTTTTAGCCTTTGCACTATGAAAACTATGTCACTAAACTGATCTTTTTTGTCGACGCAAGATACGTCACTACATCGGTAGCGTCGCCCATTGGGAATCTCCTCAACAATCATTGCGGCACCACCAATCCAACAATCAACGCTTTTAGAGCTGCCCGCTCTTGGATTTCCCATATCGTCGTTTGTTAAATAAGTGACATCTGACTCGCAGATATTATAAATTGCAACAGAGCCGGTTTTAGTAAACACTCTGATTTTTTGTTGTTGTGGGGTCGAGTCTTCCCAAAACCTCACTCCAACATGCTTTTTCTTTTTGAAGATTTCTCCATTGACTTCGGCGTGACCAGTGACGTCAATACAGAAACCTTGGAGATACCTACTACCTTTAACAGTTTTTTCAATTGAGAGCACTAAAGTATCACCATTTTCCACAGGGAACCTATCTAGTCGAACTAATTTAAGTCCTTTGTAATATACAGCCCCATCTTTTGCTTTTATAAATTCATTATCAAAACAAGGCATCTTACCACTTCTTACGCTTTGAGCTTTTGGACAGTGAATACAATGTCAGTAAACGGGATGTTTTTCTCAGTAGAAAAAGTATCACTGCATCGGTAACGCTTACCATTCTCTATTTCTTCGACGGTCATCGCCGCGCCACCAATCCAATAATTCAGTGTTTTCATATGTTTTTCCAGGGGAGCTCCTGAGGGATCAGTCACGAGGCAAGAGCTATCTACTTCACAGGTATTGTAAACTACAACGGATCCGGTTTTAGTAATCACCTTAAGCCTTATTTGTTTGGGGGTACTATCAGACCAGAAAAGAAGACGAACGCCCTTTCCTTTTTTCAGTACTTTTCCATCCATTTCGGCATAACCAGTAACATCAATACAAAATCCTTGAAGACAGCCAGTTTTATTGTGAGCTTTTTCAATAGAGCAGATTAATTCATCTCCATTCTCCACTGCGAACCGATCTATCCGAACTAATTTCTTGCCTTGATAATCAATGGGTTCACCTTTGGCCTCTTTAAATAAACTGTCAAAACATGTCATATTCACTTCCCCAGGTATCTGCTTGGATCTAGTCGAGCATGCTCGTCAGGCCAAACTTCTATAAAGTCAAAAAGACCTCCATCGCGTTGCGCAGGAATATGATGGAGCTCCATGGTCTCGATTTTACCAGTTATTTGATTAAGTTGCTGAGGAGCTAAGCCTTGCTCCATCCTTGAAATATTATCTCCGTAGTTATGCGGGTTTGATTTTGCCCATTCCGCCCGATTTTTCCAATGCCTTCTTCGAACAGTGCTCCATTTAGGGACAAAACCAAATGCCGTCCGGTTTATTACCGGATCACCTACCTTCCATCCCCAGGTAGAAGAAGCCTGGGTTGCAGCTATGCGCCCATTTCCCATAGCTGAGGTCGAAGCCCCCAAAAGACCGGGAGGCAAAGGCAGGCTGCCGGCAATGAATGGATTGCGTTCTTTAGCTTCTGGGGTAAACCAGTCAGCCTGATCGGTTCCAAATATTTGATCGATTTTGCCGTGCCCCGACACAACAAGCGCTGCATAATTCTCTTTCGGACCATTCCCCAACAAATCATTTTCAGAGGAGATGTTTGGAAATATTTTCCCTC
The DNA here is from genome assembly GCA_031423235.1 of Chlamydiota bacterium. GTDB lineage: Bacteria > Chlamydiota > Chlamydiia > Chlamydiales > SM23-39 > REEB52. Next base: position 39,871 of record JANPFC010000014.1, read on the forward strand.
CTAGATCATTGATTTGACTCGCCAACTCGGGCAATACAGAAGCTAGCTGTGAAACGCTATCAAAAGTTTCGTGGGCGAGGTATGAACCGAGTTCCCTGGCTTTGTCTATTAAGGAGGGGTCTCCTCCCGGCATTGAGCGATCGATCTTGAGTAAAGAGTCTTCCACCACCATCTCTTTGAATGAGGAGATCTGTTCATCTAAAACAGCCTTTAATGTTGGAGATTCTTGAATTATTGGTGGATTAGCAGTTTCAGGCTGAGGTTCTGACGGTGGAGATTTTGCCTCTTCTTCCTTTTTCCCATCTGGCTGGCTTCCTTCTGAACCGGAAAGTCCACCCGCGCTAGCAACACCGGCAGCGCTAGCCGCTGTTGCTGCACTGGCTGAAGCTACAACGACGCAAACGATGACCACAGCAGCCACAACGATTGCAGCCCCAATGATGATGGCCACCTTGTGTTTTTTTACGAATTCCTTTGTAGCCTCCCATCTCTTTTTGAACCAACTTTTGCATAGGAAAACCTCACCCTGTCCGTAGTAGATGGCTGGGATAATGAGGTAGTCGCCATCTTGATAAATTGAATACCCGATATCGTTGAAAGCCAGAAGCTCCTGTATATCGCTTTCTAAAACGCCTCCATTGATATCGTCTGGCAGAACCCCCTCTCTGGCTAAGAGGGCCATAAACTGAGTGATACTATTTAATTGCTCTGGTGAGCATCTGTCGTCAAGATCACCCTCCTCCAGCTCTTCGATGAGATCCAACACATCGTCATATGTGTAGGGTTGAACGGTAGGCTGTATATGCGGCGAGGTCATTGGGGCGGGCTGGTTTGTAGGCTCCCTATATCCATGACCGCCCCGTCTTGCACCACGATCCTTTTTCGGTCCATGCACAAGCTGCGCAGTAATGTTTGGGGAGGGTATATCGGCCGCTGAGAGAGCCGAAATCGTTAGCAAGAGTGCAGAATTGATGAGAAATTTAGCGGATTTCAGGAAGCGTTGTCCGTGGGATCGTTCGCGTTTCATGTTGTACCGGCCCGTTGTGGAAATTTTTTAGTTTACGAACAGTAACAGGCAAAAACTTTCTTTCCAAATTATTTTAAATACGACGAAGCGGTGTTCAGGTCCTATAAGGCTCAATAATTCATTTTAAGTGACGACCTCTTCGACTATCGCTATAATACAAACAAAACAAAAGGTAATTAAAATGTATATTTTAAATACAAACGAAACAAAGTCATGTCGTATTTATATCGCTACAATCTTGCCAACCTCAACAACGGAAGCCACTGCGGCGTCAGCAGAGAGCTCGTCGCGTGCTGGACAAAGAAGACTAAGGGCGGAGGCAGTTGGAGTCCCTAATCATGTGATAACCAATCGACCAACTAATGATTTGCAAGCGGTCTACGAAAAGTTCAATAAGAAGCCTCGTGGAGATTACAGCAATTCTCCTGAAGAATATTTTGCAAATATAGGTGATATTGAGTCTATGAAGATTTTGATTAAATATGGATTGAATGTTGCAAAGTCAAATATTATAACAGCTGCCGCTCATAAGTCGCAGCACGCAATGGTTAAATATTTAGCCGACAATGGAGCCGTTCTTCAGGTCGATGTATGGGCAGATATAGCATTCAAAACATGGATTTTTCATGACATTTCAGAAGAAAAATTAGCAACGCTAGAGTATTTATTAGATCGTGGCACTGGAGTAAATTTAATTTTGCAAGGAGGAATAAGCCTGTTGAAAACTGCCATGCTAATGCAACCTGCCGATGCCGTTCATCAATCATATAAGGACCGGATTATAAAAATGTTATTGGCCCGCGGAGCCAAATTGAACCCATAAATTCGATTGACGTGATTATGTCTATATTATGAAATGTGGAGGTGTTGATACGCATAAAAAAGTCTAAGACAGAGCAACTATTTACTTATGACCTCCTTGCTATCTGCACATAATCCTTTGGATTTTGCGGCAAATTTTTGAGATCGCGAGGAAGGGCTGTACTCCGTAAGGCCGACGGGCGATTTCAGAAATTTACTCAAAAGACAGATCGGGGCGACTGGACGCATTCAGAACTTTTGATTGGATAAATTCATCTCAACACCTTAGACTCTATTCCGAACAGTCTTATGGAAGATCCACTACCCGGCAATCACTACTTTCTATTCACTTCACTGTCAATCGCAGGCGAGTTGTATAGCGAATTGCCGATTCTGCTTTCTCCCGGAATCTATTTAGCTTCAACTCCATATCACGCTGTTGCAAACGGCGCTCCTACAGGTTCACCGCTTGAACGCCACGTCGGGCTTGGGGCCTGGGTTTATCCGGGACATGGGCTTGGGATGGGGCAATGTCATGCATGCCTTAACATTGACGCCTCTATTCCAGCTAACACGGCTAGCCTCTATAGTTGGGCGATGGCAGGGGCTCTGTACTTAGCCAAGCCAATATATATGGCAATCGGGGGGTCTTTCACATACGGCACACTAGATGTTGGCCTGCTTGGACGTGAAACAAACCACATTAACCACCGCGCTAATATTTGCCTTGATCGCTTTTTTTGCCATGATACCAATGGCAAGCCTTTGCTCCACTACGGAAAGGGAGATTTAGCAATAGCAGGCAAGCTTTTCCCCCTTATTTTAGACTGCCTTACACTGCGACAACAAATGCCGCGCTCATACTACATATTGCAACTATTCTTCGAAGCAGTCATTTGGGAACGCCTGCACTACGCTAGCTCCTCATTTTCCAAGCTGTTCCCCATGCTTGACGCCTTCGCAGGAAACCCAAGCCGTCACCATGCAAACCGGGTTCCTTCAAGGCTAGGCTCATTTCTAGCAAATACTCCTTCTGCTGTGATTGGAAAATCTTTTACTTCGCAAGAGCTCAAAGCAAGACTTAAAGCCATTTGGGATGATCACAGACCTCCAGGCCTCCATGGCTATGTTAAAGACCTTTCATTTCCAGGTTCCGCGCTCCGTCCTGAAATCACCTCTGAAATTAAAGATCTGTTTGACTTAGTAGAAATTGCTCGCATCGCAATAATCAAAATGCTCTTGCTTGAACCCTCGGTGAAGCAGACATACAATCAAATCCCCATCCCAAAAAAAGCAGATGACGACGCCGAAAAAAGGAATGCTGCATCAGCAGACTTTTTTGCTCAAAGCTACCTCTCTCCAAAAGAGCTAGTTGCTTACACAGACCTAATACCTTTCAAGCCAAGCAATCAGGCTTCTGCAGCTGCTTCAAGTATTGTATAAAAGGCAAGATCTGAATGACCAAGCTTTCTTCTTTGGGTAAACTTTTAGACTTCGGCGCAGATTGCATAAAACGTCAGAACATCAAAGTTTTAAGGCTAAAAGGAGCGAAAAGGATTTTCTTTCCGATGCTAGTAGCTGCTCATAATTACACGGAGGCCATTTTTGCATTATGCAAGGAAAATCGAACTCCTCCTAGCTCTTCATTGTTACGTTCTCTATGCGAAAACTATATAAACGCAAAATTCCTCCTTTGCAATAAAAGAAAACATGCGCATGTTATCTATTTGGATGGGTTGATTGAGAAGAAAAAGCAACTTAATGATACTCAAGCATTTTTAAAGAAAAACCCTCATCGTGCTGCTGAGACCGGTCTATCTACAAATGAAGTCGATAAGGCCTTGAAAAAAGTGGCCGCACGAGAGAAAAAAGTGCGAACCAAAATTGATACATTTCTTGGAAATTTAATCTTGGGCACCCAGGGGCGTGCAAAACATGCGGATGAATACAACACTAATAAGCATGCTAAATCTGCTTCACTAGAGTGGATATATATACTCATATTCAGAACATTAAGCTCTGCAACACACATAAATTTTCTCGAATTTACAAGGTATTTCAAACTCGAGGCGCAGGAAATAGTCATATTTCTAAGCGGAAATTCCGATGAGACCCCAATAATCGTGGCATTAGCGAATTACTTATACAAAGAAATCCTGGGAACGTTTCTGAAAGTTTTTAAAAGTCCCTTGCTAACAGAGTTTCATGAGTTATGCCGAAACGGCACTTAGTTCCTAGCGTTTATTCTGAGCCAAACGTTCTGCGGCTTCTCGCGCACTAGTTTGCTTTTTCAATGCTTTGTCATATCCCTTAAAAACAATCTGTTGGATTTGACAAGGATTGTATCCGTATTTCTTCATTTCAACGCGGGCTTCTTCGAATATGAGACCGTTACGCAATGTATCCCCCTTCGACGCCTGTACCCGTGCATCAAGACAAATTTGATCGATAAAATAATTGTCTAGTTTTCGAGCCTGATCCCACTGATATCCAAAATAACCAACCGCCAAAATTACAACTGCAGATAAAAGCATTTTGATACGATTCATTTTCTATCGACTCCTAGCGTAAGGATTCACGTACGTGTATCCTTTACTCGTCTTCTTCATATGGCCAGAAGTGGTCTTGGTCTTGGGCAAACCATTCGCTTTGCTTGGTTTACCATACCCCGCATAAGGTGCTTTCTTAGTGTAAGTTTTGGAGCCATAGCTCTTGGTAGAATATGCTTTTGGCCTATAGTCCGGAGTATAGGATGGGAAATAAGATCGTTTGGATGCGGCATGTAATCCGCCTCCAGATATGAGCAAAGCTCCCAGAATGGCAAACCTAAATAATTTACTTTTCATAATAAACCTCACCAATTATTTCATTCACAAACAGGATGGTTAAAAAACAGAAAATTCTAGTTTTCGCGGAATTACAATAAAACACGACCGTAGTTTTATTCAATACTATAGTGCCTGTAATGAGTGGTCTCGTTGATTTAACCTTATGCTAGAGGCTGGATGTCAAAAATAATCCGTTAAAGCAAAAGATCCTTTACTTCTGGAGTTTGCGAAGAAAATCCGCACTTTCAATTGAAAAACGGAAGTCTTTCATTCTCAATCAGAGAACTGCTCTTAACGGTGATGGACTTTAAAAACCGTCCGGAAGAATGGGGGCTTGCCCCCGTTTGGATTTTGAGGCAAATTTTCAGGATCGTGACGAAGCGCTGTACTCCGTACGCGCAAGGAACAATCGTGGAAATTTACTCAAAAGACGAATGGGGGCGGGCGGACTCGAACCGCCGGAATCCGAAGATGGGGGATTTACAGTCCCCTGCAATTGCCGCTATGCGACACCCCCAAAGATGGGAAAGTCATACACTCTAACAAAATATCGCTTTTACACTCAAGCACCTTTGTATTAACCCCATCTTCTCGCCCGGCAAAACTGGCAGCACACAATCGAATTAAAGAATATGCTTCATAGCATACACAGCGGCGCTGCAATTTGCTTCGGAGCAAGAACCCTTTCAGCTATTGGGAAAATCACTACATCTGCAGCAGCGGGAGCCGTATAGGAAATATCACCCCTGTTCTTACAGGTGCGGAAGTTACTGGGGCGTCTGTTATTTTGGGAGGTCTTATTTGGAGAGGGAAGAAAGAGTTTGCTGGCGAAAGGAATTGAACCCTCAACCATCCGATTACAAGTCGGGCGCTCTACCAATTGAGCTACGCCAGCAAAGAATTCAACTAGTCTAGCAAATCTTCTCTTTTTCTTCTAAATTTTGTTCATTCTCGAGGGAAGGAGGCATCCTTTTCTTCGGAGTTTCAGCCAAACGGGCTTGAAAAAGAGAGGTCATATTCATCGTCTTTTTAATTTGAGCGTTGCTTGCAGTGTCAACTTTTGTGGCCATAAACCGGCCCCCAATCATCTTGCTTTCGCAGCACTTCTTAAACTTTTTCCCTGATCCGCAGGAACAAGGGTCATTTCGGCCAATTTTCTTCATAAGTTGTTTCTATTCAGTTTTAATGAGTTCTATTATACCATTGTAAAATCAAAAAAGTCTAGTGGTTCTGTTATGAATATTGGGATACCTATCGCGAAGCCTCCTTGGACTACCCTGGGCAAAGAACTCGAAAGCGCCCTTAGAAAAGCGCTTTTTGACTTCTCCTTGCTAGATAAGGGGGTAGAAAAGGTGGCGATTGCTCTGAGCGGAGGGAAAGACTCCCTAGCACTCCTCTTTCTCCTCCACTCTATAAGGGGCAGGGGTTTCCCTATGTTTGAGATCCACGCGATCCATGTGGACGGCGAATTCTCCTGCGGTGCAGGGGTAGATTCCGGCTTTTTGGGGGCCATTTGCAGGGAGCTGGGGGTCAATTTAATCTTCAAATCGTCCACCCAAAAACGGGAAGATTTGGAATGCTACCGGTGCTCTAGAGAAAGAAGACGGTTGATTTTTGAGGGAGCCAAAGAGGTGGGAGCCACCACGGTTGCCTTCGGCCACCATAGAGACGACAGCGCGCAGACGCTTTTATTGAACTTACTCCACAAAGCTGAATTTGCAGCCAATCTACCGAAAGTGCACATGCGGGACTACGGCGTCACTATCATCCGTCCCCTCATTTATATCGATGAAGAGTCTATAAGAAATTTTGCGAAGCACTACGGCTTTGCCCGGATCAGCTGCCAATGCCCAGTTGGACAGAACTCCAAAAGAAAAGTGGTCGACCAAATTCTCAAAGATCTCGAGGTCCATTTCCCCCACGTTCGAAGCAATTTAGCTAGGGCTGGCATCCTTTATGGCTCCCAAAAGGCAGCTACGCCTTAAGCTCCTGCTTGAAAATATTCTGGATACAGAGTAATTTGAGATGTTATGGAATTAGGAGCCGCCCTTTTAGAAGTTGCCACTTTCTTTGGATACTTCCTTGTCCTCATTCTCATTGCATCTCTTTCCTATAGAAAACAGAGTTCCGATAAAGACTTTTTGATGGGAAATAGATCCCTCAATTTCTGGCTGACCGCCCTATCCGCACACGCAAGCGATATGAGCAGCTGGCTCTTCCTCGGATACCCCGCCCTCATTTTCACAACAGGCCTTTTTTCTAGCTGGGCTGCAGTCGGATTGACTGTTGGGATGTTCTTGAACTGGCACTTCATTGCGCCCAAAATCAGAACAGTCACCGAGCAAATGGAAAGTTTGACTCTAAGCTCTTACTTCGAGGCCCGCTTTTCCGATACTTCTGGGAGAATCAGGCTCGTTTCAGCTGCGATGTCGGTCCTCTTTTTCACGTTTTATATCTCATCCGGTCTTGTCGGCATGGGCGTACTGGTTGAATCGCTCTTTGGCATGAACTATATTTTCGGCATCTCAATTGGTCTTTTCATTGTGATGCTCTATGTATTCATGGGAGGATACCGTACGGTTGCGTGGATCGATCTCTTTCAAGGGTTTTTCCTTCTTGGCGTGATCGTTTTCATCCCCACCTATTTGCTCATGCAGTATGGAGGAATGGGTCCCGTTATGCATGCGGTAAAAATCAAAAACCTCTCCACATCCCTTTTCCCCGACTTCTCGGTTAAAACCGTTTGGCAAATCCTCATGACCGCCGCCGGATGGGGACTCGGCTATTTCGGACAGCCCCACATCATCACGAAGTTCATGGGAATCCGCAAAGTAGAAGATATGTACAAAGCAAAGTACCTAGGAATCAGCTGGCAGGCCATTGCTCTTGTCTCCGCTACAGTAGTTGGACTTCTCGGCATATATGTTTTCCCACAGGGACTTACCGATCCTGAACAAGTGATTCTCAGCATTGTAAAAACTACGCTGGCCCCATTTTTTGCTGGCCTTGTCCTCTGCGCAATTTTAGCTGCCACCACCAACGTAATGGCGGCACAAATTCTAGTGGTAGCTTCCAACTTATCAGAAGACTTCTATAAACGGCTGTTCCGGAGACATGCCACCTCTACTGAACTCCTTTGGGTCTCCCGCTGCAGCGTTGTTTTCATTTCGCTTGTGGGCTTCTCAATTGCATTTTTTAAGATCTCGACGCTTTATCAACTTGTTCTCTATTCGTGGTCAGGACTTGGCTCCTCTTTTGGACCGCTGCTCATCCTGTCCCTATACAGAAAAAGTATCAACAAATATGGGGCCTTCGCTGGAATCCTTGTCGGCGGTATAACTGCCGCTATTTGGCCCTATTTTGACTCCCATTACAAACTGGACATCCCGTCCTTAGTTCCAGGCTTTGTTTTAAGCATCATTTTTATCGAGGGAATCTCCTACATGATGCGAAAACGGCTGGCACTTCAAATAGAACCCTAAAGGCACCATGAGACCCTTTCTATTAATCACAAACGACGACGGAATCAACGCACCTGGAATTAAACACCTTTGGCAAGCCGTTCATGAATTCGCAGATGTAGCCATCGTGGCGCCGCATGCCGAAAAATCGGGCTGCGGACTCTCAATCACCTGGACCAAACCTCTCCACATCCGCCCTTTTGCTTGGGATAAAAGCACCCCCGCTTGGTCTCTCAATGGTACTCCTGCAGACTGCGTCAAAATGGCCCTCGCCGTTCTACTCGACAGAAAGCCCGATATGATCATTTCAGGAATCAACCGCGGCTCCAATTCTGGACGGACGGTCCTCTATAGCGGCACCATCGGCGGTGTTATTGAAGGGGCCCTCAAAGGAATTCCAGGAATCGCATTTTCGTTTTCCGATTTTGATGAACCACCTCTTTCTGCGACAAAAAAATACATCTTCCCTCTCATCAATTACTTCATTAAACACCCTCTTCCTCAAGGAACTCTTTTGAATGTGAACTTCCCCTACAACTGCAAAGACGGAATCAAAGGGATTAAGATTGCACGGCAAGGGAAAAGCTATTGGCAGGAAGCCCCAGAGAAAAGGATCCACCCTGAAGGGCTCCCCTACTACTGGCTCGGCGGCGCATGGGGCGCAGTTGGAGAAGATCCTTTAAGCGATGTGGCTTATCTGGACCAAGGGTACATCGCAGCAGCCCCCATCCATATTGGTGAGCTCACCTGCAATAGCACCTATGAGAAGTTCAAGAATTTGAGCGAAAAAGATCTCAATATCGTCTCTGAAGACCTGGCGAATAAGTAATTATCGTTTGAGTTTTTGTACGGCCTCAAGCTGAGCGCTCTCGATCAACTCTCTCCCTCCCGGCATCTCGTAAAGGCGCGCTAACTCTGCAAAAAGCTGCTCGCTCGCAAATGAGGGCTGGGAATCTTCTTTCGGCAACGCCCTAGCTTCAATGAGAAGATCTGCGATTTTGTTAAATCTCTTTCGCAAGCCCGGGACAGCTCGCTGTAAATCTTCTTTTGACTCAACAGCTCTTAGCGCCTCGGCTAGCTTTCTCGTCTCCGCCTCCCCCTCGCATCGCAAATCGGAAAGGGTCGCAGGCCCGCAGCTAGCCAGGAATATCAATATCCAAAATCGGATGGTTTTTCCAATCTGGGTCATCATAGTGCCACCATTCCCCTTCATAAGGAATAAACCCTTCGGCCTCCATGGCCGTTCGGAGTAGATTCCGGTTCCCAATAGCCTCTTCAGGAGCATCTCTATAGCCATGTCCCGCCTTTTCTGTGAAATCATCGAACTCGGTCGGCATTTGGAGTTCCCGCCCATCCGGCCCGACGAGGGTTAGATCGACTGACGCTCCCCTATTGTGTTTGGAGCCCTCTGCAGGATCCGCCACATAGCGTGGATCTGGGACAATCGACCAAAATATTTTTTGCACTGAAAGGGGCCTATAACCATCAAAAACCAGCAAGCCTAAACCTATTTTCTCTAGATTTTGCTGGACCCGATGGAGCCGAACGGCCGCTTTTTTAAGTAAAAAACAGCGTGAAGACGGGTAGACGGCTCTCCCCGTGAAATTATTTGTCCCCGCATAGCGGATATCGAGAAGGATTTTAGGACTGATTTTGATCAATTCTACAAGGTCGTTCATACCCAATTTTATAGCAGAAAACGGCATTTCGCTTGAGTAAAATGTGTTTAAGGCTTAATATGATTCTTCGTTTTCAAAGGGCGTATAGCTCAGTTGGTAGAGCGCCTGTCTTACACACAGGTGGTCATAGGTTCGAGTCCTTTTGCGCCCAATTTTGCAAAACGAAATTCCTTCGCGGGAGTAGTTCAATTGGTTAGAGCGCCGCCCTGTCACGGCGGAAGTTGCGGGTTCGAGCCCCGTCTCCCGCGTATTAATTACCCTGGTTGGAGTTGAATTTGGGGTTTTTGCGTCAGCAAAAATTCCAAATTCGACCCTAACCAGGGTATAAGACGCGAGGAGAAACGACCAAAAAGTTTTGGTCGTGTCGGGAGCGAGAATGAGGGGCGATGTTTTTACGCCTCGTAAAAACCGATCCCGAATCGCCGCCCCGGCAGGACGAACCGCTTCGGTTCGCCGAGAGGGGGCCCCGTCTCCCGCGTTGTTTTACTTACATTTAACGCGCTGAGGTTCGTCTCACCGCGTTTTATTCTGTACAAAAACGCACCCATCAATATCCTTCAGATTATGGCTACAGTACCTCTCAAACAAAAACTCCTAAAACAAGCTTTGAATTACGTCGGAATGGCGTTTGGGGCAGCCCTTGCAGCTATGGCCATCCGTATCTTCCTGATACCAAACGAATTGATCGACGGCGGAGTCATTGGTATCTCCTTGATCTTCGCAAGGCTATATGGCAACTCCTACCTCTCGTTCTTCCTTTTGGTCTTAAACCTCCCTTTTATTTATTTGGCCTATAAGTACATCCGCAGATCCTTTGTGCTCCACATGTTCATAGCGATCGTGCTGTTTGCTTTGTTTCTGTCTCTATTAGAGGCCCTGCCTCCATTCAACGCCGACCCGCTTGAAGCGATCGTTATCGGCGGTGCGATGCTTGGAGCTGGCGCAGGAATGATTATCCGGAACGGCGGCTGCACGGATGGTACTGAAATTTTGGCCATCCTGATCAACAGGAAAAAAGGGTTTACCGTCGGCCAGGTGATCTTCTTCATCAACATCTTCATCTTTGGCGCCTACGGCTGGATCTTCAACGACTGGCACATTGCTTTAAGATCGCTTATGACCTACATCGTCGCATTTAAGATGATGGATATCGTCATCGCGGGATTGGAAGAATTGAAGTCGGTCTTGATCATGTGCACGAAACCTGATAAGTTGAGCAGAATCATCACACATGAGTTGGGCTTGGGACTTACGTTTATTAAAGGCAAAGGGGGCTATTCTGGCGAGGACAGAGATATTCTGTTCATCATCGTCGAAAGACTCGACTTGGCCGAATTGAAAGAAATTGTCCTTCGGGAAGATCCGAGCGCATTTATCGCGATCGAGAACTTACACGAAGTGGCCTACGGCCGCACTGCCAAAATCGCGCTGAGAAGAAAAGTGCGGCGCAAAATGACAGAAGAGCTAACCGAATGAAAGAGTGGGGAGAAGGCACTTATCCCGAAGGCTTTCTAAAACCCCACAAACAAGCTCATTCTATCGATGCTTGGCGCGTATTTAGAATCATGGCTGAAATCGTCGACGGTTTCGAGGCGATGACCTTTCTCGGCCCATCTGTTGCTATCTTCGGCTCCTCTAATCAGACCCCTAAAGACACCAAATATTACGACCTTGCTGAAACTATCGCAGGAAAAATCGCCAATAAAGGCTTCGGAGTCATTACGGGCGGCGGTCCGGGCATAATGGAACGGGCCAATCGGGGCACTCAAAATGTAAAAGGGCGCTCTTGCGGGCTCAGCATCAAATTACCTGCTGAACCAAGACCCAATCCTTATATCGACCCAAAATACGATCTTAGCTTCCGCTACTTTTTCGTCCGCAAAGTGATGTTTGTCCGCTACGCGCAAGCCTTCGTGGTTTTACCTGGGGGCTACGGAACTCTAGACGAACTTTTTGAGGCGCTCACCCTCGTGCAAACAGGCAAGATTAAATTCTTCCCCGTTTATCTAGTCGGAAAAGACTACTGGAAGGGAATGCTAGACTGGCTAAAAAACACGGTCCTTGCCCAGGGAAACATAAAGCCCGCCGACCTAGATCTCATCCGCCTCTCTGACGATCCTGATGAAATTGCCGATGGGATCGAAAAACACTATCGGACATCAAAATCTCTCGAGAACTTCTAATTCAAAGATTTTCTGCATCTTTCGCAAAAATTGGCCAACGTTTATATAATTTTCCAATTATGAACGCAATCACTCCAACAGCCACACAATCTCTCGGAATTGCAACAAAGCGGTTTGTCGTTGATGCCGTAAACGATGGGAGCATTGCCAGAACCCATTTAGCAGGAAGAGCCCTTCTCCTTGGAACCGCGATCTTTGGCACAGTTGAAGTGGCGGCCCGTTTAGCAATGTATTGCGTTGGACAAGTGGCGGCTCTTTTCACGTTATTTGACATCCTCCCCTTCCTAAAGGAAGGGGATTCCTACGGTGTTCAGTTAGAAACTAACTGACTCACTTCGGTGGGTTCCTGCTTCTTCGAGTGGCCTAACTGCACCATCTCTCCACAGGCTAACAAGCGATACCCTCGCTCTAGTATATTCATTGCGCCGACCACGTCGGCATTATTCTTATACCTGCAATTCACACACTCAAACAGAGCCTGTGTCTTGCGGCTTTCTTCTGAAATATGATCGCAATGGGGACAGGTTCGACTTGTATTTTGCGGGGGTACAGCCAGCAGCATTCCGCCGTTCCATTCCAGTTTATATTCCAACTGGCTGCGGAACATTCCCCATCCTTGATCCAAGATGCTCCGATTTAGGTTCGATTTTTGCCGAACCCCTTTTCCGGGCTGTTCTCTTGTCCCTGCTGCGGTTTTAGACATATTACTTATCTGCAAATCTTCAACACATACAAGCGCGTGGTTT
>JANPFC010000015.1:0-58586 GCA_031423235.1 Chlamydiota bacterium
TCGCAGATTCTTTTGTCTCGTTCTCGTTTGTGTTGCGCTATGAGCTGAGCCCGCTCAGCATCGCTTAAGAAAATCATGCTCAATATTTTGCATGTCAAGCCAAATTTTTATCGAACCGATTCTTGAATCACGAACGGTATACACCCAATTACCACAATCATACGGTTCATTTGAGACAACAAGAGTCGAACACGCAAGCAGCACAAGAACTGGGAAAGTCGAAATAGCCAAAAGAGCGCAACGGACTTCAATATCGGATTTATTCGCTGCGGCAACCAAGGCAAAAGACGACGTCAAAAAACTTCCCGCTTTGCTTAAAGCCTTAGACAACTTCCCCTCGAAAAATATTATGCCTCCAAAAGGAAAAGTTTTTTCCCACATAAATATGCTAACCCATTGGGAATTGTTTCTCGCATTAAGCAAAGCCAACAAAAGCGGCCAAGATTGCGAAGTCCTTACAAAAAAAGTCGAAGAGATAAACGACTTGGTTGTGGGTCACTTTTCCTCTCCGGACGCATACAATAGACAAAGAGACAATGATGTGGATCAACATGCCAAAAAAGATGCGCAAGGCAAACACGATTGCTGCCATTGCCGCTTTTTCAACGTGAGATAATTCTTCCCCCGGAGGAACTTGCACAACAAGTTCCTTTCTTCATTTTTAAAATAATTTTTAGACTTCAATTAAAAAATTCTGTTGTGTAAGGTATCTGGCTTTTCAAACAGGAGGCCAATATGGCAGCAGTTTATTTACAAAGATTTCAAAACTTTGCAACACCCTATGCAGCACAAGCCAAAGCAATAGCACAGACAGCTCTTGCTCAGGCTCGCAAATATGTCACAGTAGAAGCGCCAAATCCAGATGCTGATTACTTTTCCAATGACACCAAGATCGTCGACCTGGCGACCAAGCAAATGGCGATCCAACGGGAAACTCTCGTAAGGGAAAAAACACGATGGAGCCATGTGGCCAATGTAGGCGCCGGCGCAGCCGGAACCGTTGGTTTCATTGGAATAGGGCACAAACTACACAATCTAATCCTCGCGATCGGCGCGTTCGGACTCTACAAAGGGGCCCAATATGCCAAAGAGAGAATTAGCGGCCATTTCGACCCTCAAATAGCTGCTTTGGATCAACGAATTGCGCAAAGAGTCCAGGGAGTCGTGGACGAGCCAAGCGGTAAAAAAACAGAGTAAAATTTAAAGCTCAGAACTCAAATGTAAAGCGGCTTTACATTTGAGTTCCGCCTTCCTCTATTTTCCGCAATCTAGTACACTTTTCTCATGACTATTCTAGAGAGATGTATGAAGATCAAAGCCAATAGCAAATCGCACGAATTCCCAGAAGGAAGCACCCCCAAAGACGTCGCAGAAAAGCTCCACCTCACAGCGCCCGAACAAGCTGTAGCAGTGAGTGTAAATGGTAAATTGCGCGATTTCAACACCCCCCTCGCCGATGGCGATGAGCTGGTTTTCCTCAATTTCGACGATCCCCAAGGTAAAGAAGTATTTTGGCACACTTCAGCCCACGTCCTCGCCCAAGCCATCCTCCGCCTTTGGCCGAATGCACAGCCAACAATTGGACCTCCAATTGAAAATGGGTTCTACTACGACTTCGGCAACCTCACAATCACCGACGAAGACTTCGCCAAAATCGAAAAAGAGGTCGAAGCCGTTTTGAGTGAAAATTTCAAAACGGAACGGTTGGAATTTGCGGATAAAAGCGAGGCATGCTCGGCGTTTTCAAAAAATCCATACAAATGCGAGCTGATCGAAAGCTTTACAGAGACTCCCATTTCAGCTTATCGCCAGGGAGAGTTTTTTGATCTCTGCCGCGGCCCCCACATGGCTGCTTTGGGAAAAATCAAAGCCTTCAAAGTGCTTAAAACATCTGGCGCTTACTGGCGCGGCGACTCAAAACGGGAAATGCTCACACGCGTTTACGCGATCTCTTTTCCTGAGAAAAAGAGGCTAAAGGACTACCTCCTCCTCCTCGAAGAGGCAAAAAAGCGGGACCATAAGATCATTGGACCTGCTCTCGATCTCTTTGTGTTTAAGGAAGAGGCTCCAGGAATGCCATTCATCCTTCCGCACGGAATGATCATTTGGAACAGATTGATCGACTTCTTGCGCGAGCACCTGAAAGAGGGCGGCTACGTCGAGATCAAAACTCCAACAATGATGAGCAAAGAGCTCTGGGAAAGGTCAGGCCACTGGTACCACTACCGGGAAAACATGTACACATCCCAGGTGGAAGATCGAGACTTCGCGATCAAGCCGATGAACTGCCCTGGCTGCATGCTCTATTACAAAACTGCGATCCACAGCTATAGAGAATTGCCGCTCCGCGTTGCTGAAATCGGCCACGTTCATCGATTTGAAGCTTCTGGCGCTTTAAATGGCCTCTTTAGAGTGCGCAGCTTCCACCAAGACGACGCCCACCTATTTATGCGTCCTGACCAAATCCGCGACGAGATCAACCGGATCCTCAAGCTGATCGACAATATATATATGACCTTCAGCCTTCCCTACCGGCTTGAGTTGTCTACACGGCCTGAGAAATCGAAAACGATCGGCAGCGATGAAGATTGGGAAAACGCAACAAGCGGTTTGAAAGATGCGCTCGATGATTCGGGGCACACATACCATATTAATGAAGGCGATGGAGCTTTCTATGGACCGAAAATCGACATCCACATTCGAGACGCAATCGGCAGATCTTGGCAAATGGGAACAGTGCAGCTAGATATGTCATTGCCGCAAAAATTCGAGCTTGAATTTGTCACAAACAATGCAGTGCATGACCGGCCTGTGATGCTCCACCGAGCTATTTTCGGATCGATTGAGAGGTTCTTCGGAATTTTAATCGAGCACTTCTGCGGAAAATTCCCATTCTGGCTCAGCCCATACCAAGTGACGATCGCAACGGTTGCCGATCGGCACGCTCCTTATGCGCATGAACTGAAGAAGAGAATTGAAAAGCACGGAATCCTTTGCGAAGTAGATGAGACAAATGAATCGGTCGGAAAAAAAGTGCGTGCAGCTCAAATGCTGAAAACGAATTACCTTTTGACTGTCGGCGACAAAGAAGTAGAAAATAAGACGGTTGCTCTTCGAACACGCGACAATGTGGTGCATGGAGAGATTGACATTTCTGATTTTCTTGCTAAAGTCGTAAAAGAACGGGATGAGCGGGCATTGATGTCGCCATTCTCGACAGCTTTATAAAGGATTGCAATGAAAGTAATTTCTATCAGCAGTTTTAAAGGCGGAACAGCGAAAACATCCACTGCCCTGCACATTGGTTCGGCGCTCGCTTTATTTCATAAAAAGCGGGTTTTGCTCATCGATTTCGATGCGCAGGCAAACCTCACTACGGGTCTCGGCTTCGATCCGGATGAACAAGACAGCATGGCGCCCGTTTTACAGGGCGAAAAGCCGATTCACGAAGTCATTTTAAAGACGTGCATTCCAAATATGGACATCATTCCAGCAGATACATGGCTGGAGCGGGTCGAAGTTTCTGGATCGCTTGCTGCAGATCGGTATTCGCATGAGCGGCTGAAAGAAATTCTCCGCGATCTTCCTTATGATGTAGTGCTCATCGATACGCCGCCTTCTCTTTGCTGGCTGACCGAATCTTCAATGATCGCCGCCAACTATTCTCTGGTTTGCGCAACGCCAGAATTTTATAGTGTAAAAGGTTTGCAGCGTTTAGCTCTTTTTATTAACAATATTTCCGATCGGCATGGAACGAAAGTTCTAGGTGTGGCTCTCTCATTTTGGAATCCTCGCGGCAAAAGCAACGATGCATTTTTGAAAGTGATTGAACAAACTTTTCCAGGAAAACTCTTGCATGCAAAAGTAAGACGCGATATCGCTGTATCTGAGGCGACTATTTATGGAAAGCCGATATTTGAGACCGCGCCCAACGCTCGAGCGTCGCAAGATTACACGGATCTCACGTCGGAAATACTTACGAGGATTTGATGATGTCCAAGTTTAACGATCTTCTGCATCTGCGATTCAAACAAAAAGAAACGCAGCAGACAAAAATGACAGCTCTTGTTGAGCGCTCTAATAATGGAGATCTTTCAAGTTTCTCCGGAGTATTCCGCGTTGCGCAGCTCAATGAAAAAGAAAAAGCGGACATCGAAACGATTCTCCGCACTTTCCGTCTAACTGAAAGTTCCGACTACGAAGACGACATGAAAGCCTTGATGGCGATCACCTCCGAAGTGAAGGCAATCACGAATCAAGCTGTCATCTTACACGGCGAAAGGATCAAACGGGCGCAAGATATTTTGAAAAACTACCGCGACGGTGCTTTTACAGCGTGGTTATTTTCAACCTATGGCAACCGTCAAACGCCATACAACTTCTTACAATACTACGAATTCTATACGATCTTGCCGCAAGCTCTCCATCCCAAACTCGACCAAATGCCGCGCCAAGCCGTGTATAGCCTCGCAAGCAGAGCGGGCTCTTTCGACAAAAAAGAGTCGATTGTAAAAAACTACACAGGCCAGCCAAAAGATGAGCTGTTAAAACTCATCCGCCTCGAGTTCCCGCTTCAGGAAGATGACAAAAGACTCCCGAACTTCACACATAATGCGATTCTATTCCTGAAACGGGCTCGCGATATGGTGAAAAATCCAAATTGCACGCCAAGAGAAGAAGACAAACGGCAGATCCGGAATCTGATCACCCAGATCCAATCGCTAATTGATAAGTAAAAAGATGCATTCAGCGCGCCACGAAGAATATGCTTCACCCTTCTCGGCGCGCTACACTAGCCCGGAAATGTCCCGGCTTTTTTCAGCGCAATTCAAAATCTCAACTTTCCGCAGACTTTGGGCATCCCTTGCCAAAGCAGAACAGAAACTCGGCCTCCCAATCACACACCAGCAGATCGCCCAGCTCGAAGACAATGCAGATAAAATCGACTTTGTAGCTGCAGATGCCTACGAAAAGAAGTTTAAGCACGACGTCGTAGCTCATATCCACGCATTTGGAGATCAGTGCCCCGATGCAAAACCGATCATCCACCTTGGAGCCACCTCCTCATTTGTCACAGATAATACCGACCTGATTCAGCTTAAGAAAGGGCTGCAGCTTCTTTTAGATAAACTCATCCATGTCCTTAGACTTTTAAGCCAATTTGCAGAAAGAGAAGCGGCGTCTCCCTGTCTTGCCTACACCCATTTTCAACCAGCACAGCCAACAACCATCGGCAAACGGGCCTGCCTCTGGCTCCAAGACATGCTTCTCGATGCGCAAGAATTTGAACGGCAGATAGCCTCTCTTCCCTTCCTCGGTGCAAAAGGGGCCACAGGTACTCAAGCCTCATTTCTCTCCCTTTTTGATGGCAATGCGGCAAAGGTGAAAGAACTCGAGTCGCTGATTGCCCGCGATTTTGGCTTTACAAAGATCCTCCCTATATCGGGCCAGACTTACACCCGCAAACTCGATCTGAATATTCTAAATACCCTCGAATCGTTCTGTGCAAGCGCCCACAAAATGGCGACAGATATCCGCCTCCTCGCTCATCTTGGCGAATTTGCCGAATCCTTTGGCGAGGCCCAAGTAGGATCATCGGCCATGCCCTATAAGCGGAACCCGATCTATTCGGAAAGGATCTGCGGCCTTGCCCGCTTTGTGATGTCGCTCGCCCAAAATCCAGCCTACACAACTGCCACGCAGTGGCTCGAAAGAACGCTCGACGACTCTTCAAACCGCCGTCTTTGCATTCCTGAATCGTTCCTCGGCGCCGATGCAGTCCTCAATCTCTTGATCCATCTCTTAACGAACCTCACAGTCGATCGAAAACGCGCACTAGAAAATCTCGAAGAGCAAATCCATCATCTTGCGATGGAGAACATCTTGATGCTTGCTGTGAAAAAAGGGGGCGATCGGCAAATCGTCCACGAAAAGTTAAGAAAGTTGTCAGGACAGAAAAATCCAGATTATTCCAAAGAGTTGGGACTTAACTCTAAAGAGCTAGAGGCCCACATCGCGCCATCCAAACTCATCGGACGGGCGCCAGATCAGGTTCGCGATTTTCTGAAAGGGGAATTGGAGCCGTTTCTATCGCAGCACAAAGGGATTGCCTCTGTGCCGCAAATCGATATTTAGTAAGTGAAGTGGTTTTTCCACACGAGATGTTCTGGCTTATGGCTCACATCTGTATATGAAGTCCATCGCCCTTCAAGTTCGCCCCAGGGCCCCACGCGGTAGGAAGCAACGCCCCAAAAAGAAGGATTTGAGAGATCGGTAAAGGCTACGCTAAGGATGTCGTCTTGCAAGATACCGACGCCAACTTGCGTCTGCTTTGAACCCACTCTCCAGATTACGCTGTAGTTATCGCCTTGCGGTGCGATGATCACTTCGCCATGGTATCCTGTGCCGCTCCAGCTGCTATTTCCACCGCTTAAGTCGTAGGTTCCTGTCTTCAAAGTCCACGCATACGTGCTGCTGACAAGAAGCATTGCGATCAAAAAGAACAATTTTTTCATATTCACCTCATCGTTATTTGTTTTTGCGAGGGGAAAATCCTACATTTTTTCCGATGAAATTGTAAAGGATTATGAGTTATATGCGGCAGACTTCAACAGAAGATTGTGATAATCGAAATAGCGTTGGAAAAGCGCTGGGTTTTCAAGAGCTTCTGTAGGATACCGGAGTGGAATATTGACTCCCTTAGCAGAAAGGGTCACATAGCGGCCCCGGGTCATTTCCGCTGGCGGCGCTGTGTCATTTCGTTCTCTCCGATGCTCTATATCTCCTGTCACCTGATCAACAGTTTGAACGTGATAGGAGATTGGATGTTTTCCGTCCGGCATATTCAAGGTGAGATTCAAAGGTTCCGGTTTTGCGGTGGCTTCGGTAAAGAGAGGGCGGCAAGCGCCTACAAACTCCTCTTCCGCATCCGTTAGGTAAAACTCCGGATGAGTCACAAGTTGAAGTTGTGCTTTAGGCAGCAGCGAGCCCCTTGGATGGGAGGAAAAAATATGTCCCTGCGCTGCAATAGCGCTGGGTTCATAGTCATCAAAATCGGGAAGACGCCGATTCGCAAGTCTTGAAAGGAATAGATTTCTATAGGAGAGTTTGACAGTCCTGAAAAACTTCCACAATTCCTCGACATGTTTCGGTTTGATTACTTCAGGCGGATAGTCCACAAGCGTCTCGGCCACCCCATTAAAGGCTGGTATCCACGATTCAGGAGTTTCTGGGGAGGCGGGCGGCACATCTTTCTCAGCTCTTTCTCTAAGCACTTGAGATCCTATAGCTAAAAGAAGGCCATAAAAGATGACCCGATTGGGTGCAATTTCCTCGTTTGGCACTTCAATGGGGATGAATGCAGAAAATGCTTCCCGTTTCTGAATATCGAAAAAGGAGAGGAAGAGGACAGGGCGCCCCTTTAGTAGACTCCAGTTAAGATAGATGCCAATATTGGCGTCTCCCAAAATGAATTTTACCTGTCCCAAATGACCTCTCCATGAAGGCTCTCCCCAGCGAGGCCCAACTTCAGTTAAGTTGGTAATCCGAAGATAGTCCATTAAAGGCTGAAATGGGGGGAAAAAAGCTGAAAGGAGAGAAAATTGGAGAGTTTGCTCGAATTTATTGCCTACCATATCGTCAGGGCAAACCTGAGATAGAGGAACGACTAATTTTTCTATTTTTTCGATCACTCCGTTGTAGAATCTTTGATCGATCACAAATCGATTCAATTGGGCCTCGTTTTTTGCCCACGTATCGCGCATCAAAGCAAGAGAAGCCACATGATCGGGCGCAAAACTCACAAGTTTACGGGGGGCAGCCGAGGCTTCCTCTTCGGGCGACTCCACTATAGGCCCAGTTGGGTGATAACGTAATAAAAAATGGACGTCTTTTTTCTGGACAGCGGGACAGAAGACCACAAGCTCATCAATGATCTGGGCAAATTTCCAAAACACCGCCTCTTCTTTCCGGATGACAAGGCGGATGACCTCCAAATAGAGGGAAAAGATCTGCACATCGGTAAATCGGTAGGCTTCTTGGATTTTACGAGTGATCTCTACGGCGCGCTCGCGCGTTGCGGGTAAAGGCTCGGGCTCCGGATCAAAGGTTTCATGAGATCTCGAAAGAGCGTCCCACAAGAGTTTTTCAGTATGCGCAGCGCCAATGGCAGGAGCGTCTTTCAAAAGTTGAAACATGAGGGAATGGGGATGAAAAATGAAATGCCTTAGCATCAAACAGTACTCTTTCCTCTTGGGAAATTCGTACCCATTCATTAAAGCAACAAAACGTTTTGCACTGGCAGCCGCAGAGCCAAATTTGATGGAATCTCTTGGTAAAATTTCCAAAGGAGGATCAAAAAAGATGTGGTGGACGGTTTCAACTTCGATGCCGCTTTCTTGAAGAGCCAGAACTGTCTCCCGATAGTTTCCCATGAAAAAACCGGCTTTGTCAGGGGTAAACCATTTGCTATTCTCTCTGCAAAACAAGAGGAGGGAATTCAAAGTAAGAGAGAAATTAGGGAGCTTTGAAAGCTCTAATATTCCGTGAATCATGAATTCACGATTTGGATTCTGCCAAAGAAAGAACAAAAGGTCCCAGCATTCTGAATTTTTGAGCAGAGACTCGTCTTCAGGAGTGGGTTCAGAAAAAGAAACGTCCCTTTTTGCCACAGCATTTAAGATCTTCTGAAATCCACCCCACGCAGTACGGAATGCTGCAACTTCAATGGGCGCCAAAGGGGCTTGTTGCCACTGCCTTGCACAAAAAGTTGGCAGATTTTTTTCATCCCACCTGGAATCCATATGCAGCAAGATCAATAAAAGGGTATTTTGGGCCCCGTCCTGCACACCAAAACTCCGTGAGATGTAAAGACATAGTTGAAAAGGTCGAATCAGGCGGGCCGAATTCCGATTGAATTTGGACATGTCCATCTCATAAAAACGGGCCGGCACAACACTAAAATAGCAAAAATCGGAACGGGTCTCTTCAGCTTCAAACCTTTTTTCCATTAAAGCGGCAACCGCCAGTGAAAAATCCATCCCTAAATTCTTCTGCGCCGCATCAATTGAACAGAGACCTAAGAATTTCTGGAACGAGTTGCTAGCTTGATGATGTTTCATAAATGCCATAACAGGATTTAGGGCAGATTCACCCCATTCGCGAGCACTTAATTGAGCAAGAAGGGCTTTTTGCCTTTCCTCATTCGGCAAGGCTAAATTCTTCCACATTTCAACCATTTCAGAAATATAGACCGTCCTCCGATCATAGACTATGGCGCCTCCTCCATAGTAGTATTGAGTTAAAGATCTCTCATCTTCCGCGGATAAGGGTCTCGGCGGCGTGGGGGCGGATTCATCCCCCTTTCGATCTTCTAGAACCTCGATTTTTAAGCGGTTCACCATCTGGTGAAAAGCCTTTATTCTAACCGCTTCAATCTTCTCAAGCGTCCCCAATTCTGGATTCTGATAGACCAATAACGCCTTCTGAGGAAATGGAAGGATCGCATAGGATCTTTGCTTTAAATCAGCGAAAAATTCCAAATCGCCCCGGCCGCCTAATCGATATTCATCGACGAGTTGGAATGTCTGTGGGCAATCTTGTTCTGTAAAACCCCGCTGTCCATTTGCCAGCCGCTGCTGGATTTCAAAAAAGGAACGGTGCACTTGATCGAATAGGGGTTGAACATTTCCTAAGGTAGGTCGAATTACTTTTCCAAACCGCTGGCCGAACATCTCAAAAAGGTTGAGGACAAAATTCAGCTTCACCTGGGGATGAAGTGGTATTATGGCCGCTTTCTGTGCTTGAAGAACTTGCAATTCGGCTCGCGTGTCTCTCACTACCGTTGTCATGGAACCACCCCTTTAATGCTGAGATAGGTGGTGGTCACTGCATTGATATAAAACAGCTCAGGGGCCTTTAACTGCGGACTTCCTATCCGATCCGATTCCATGATACCGAGCTCTCTTCCAAAGAGAGCCCCATAGGAGAACAAGGAGGAGATCAACACAGCTAAGTGATAGGGGCTTTGCGGAGCTTTCACTGCGTCGCCGTCCAGCTTCAATGAATTGGTTCCTGCAAAGTAAACCATCACGAGAGGAAATCCAAGAACGCGCGATGAGCCCCAAAGAGAAACCATCATGCTATTTTTCAAGCGGCTCGCTTTTTGGGGATCCCAACCGGAATCGAGCTTCCTGAATACAGGATAAGTCACCAAAAAACCTCCAACCATCGCACCAAGGGCAACCCGTTGATCGGTTGTTTTCAGATCAGCCGCCTCTTGCCATATGCCAAATCCTAACACCCCAAGCGCCATCAAGGGGGCAGCCAAGGTAAATGTACGATAGGCAAGATAACGGAACGTGAGGAGAGTGCACCCCTTTTTTTTCGGCTTTTCTGGGGGCTTTAATCTTTGAAGCTCCTCCAAATCCTCAATTGGGATCCTTTGAAACCGGGGAATTTTACTTTGATCGGCCACTCCATTCGTAAATCCAAGGCCAATTCCGACAAAAACCAGCTGCTTGATCCTCTCTTCGGTGCTCGGATTTGCCCAAGGGACAAATCCCAACGGCTGGAGGACATAGGCAAGAGTGATCAAAGCCGTTTTCCGTTTGAGGAATCGAGGGGCATCCAGCGCATCGACCGTCCGCTCTCCAAGAACTTGAGATGGGAAAAAGGAGGCTACAAATGATAATCCCCCCTTTATTAGAGGATCATCTACATAAAAATATCCGGCAGTGCAAACAGCAGCTACCACTACTTTCGCTACATGTGACTTGTTGTGGCTGAGTAATTGGGTATATTTGAGTGTTTCTCCTCCAACGTTCTCTGGTGCGTGCGTTTCGACTCTGAGCGCCCCCCTTTTTTGGTAGAGCCACCGAGCCGCAATTGCCAAATTTGCACCGAGCTGGGCGATAATGGCGTGAGTGAGATAGGTTCTCCAAGTAGTTTCTGTGGTATTTTGAAACCCTTGGCTGAATGCAAAGAGAGCCGCTTGGCCCAAGAGAGTTAAACCAACTTGTCTAATGCGCGCTGAAGTAGCCCCTTTAAACCCCGACTGAATGGCCGATTGAATCGCAGCGCCGGCTCCAAAACTTGCCACCGCATTGGCCACGCGGGAAATTTGGGACGCTCTCAATGCAATAGCGCCTATGCCAACTGCAACTGAAACAATCCTCCCCCTCCAATTCTTCCAAGACCACGAAGAGACAGTTGGAACTGCCGGCGGCGCATCTAAGTCGTCAAACGTAAGTGATTCCTTATTATCTGAAGGACCCACGCTCACTTTGAACTCGTCCATCAGAGGCTGCAGAGCCTCTCTTTGTCCAGCTGCTGCAACGGCCATAAACACACTCCAGCGAAAAGTTTTTGCGGAGCATTTTTAATAAATATTTATATGTCGTCAAGAAATAATTTAAAGAGGGGGTTGCAAAACTTGTGGCTGCTTGAATTGCGGAAGAGCTAAGCGAACAATCGCTTTTTTGATTTCCATTTGAGTCGATTCATTGGCAAGAATCATAGGCAAGCGGAGGATTGGCAAACATCTCCCCAGCCAAGAGAGGGCAAACTTGGGACCCTGCGGATTGGTTTCGAGAAAAATTGCCTTAATCAATGGGAGGTATCTCTTTGCTAACACCTCGGCCTCATCCCATTTCTTGCTTGAGCAAAGGGAAATCATTTTTCTCCAGCCTCGAGGAATAAGATTCGAACAGGTGGCAATCGTCCCTACGCCCCCGGCCTTCATGATTTCGAATCCAAGGTCGTCATCGCCCCCAAAAACATCCATGAATTTGCAAACTTTGCCGATCAGCTCCAAATCGTGGCTCGATTCCTTAATTGCGACAATGTTGGGAACTTTGCTGAGCTCCTGAATGGTTTCAAGAGTCAATTTTATCACTGCTCGAGGAGGATTGTGGTAGAGGATAACAGGCAAACCGACTTTTGCGATTTCTGAGAAATGCAAAATGCAGCCCCGTTGATTGGGTTTATTGTAATAGGGCGTTACTGCAAGACATCCGCTTGCGCCTAACTTTTGAGCCATTTCAGTGTAGCGGACAGATGTGCGAGTGTCGTTTATACCCGTTGCAACAATAACAGGAACTCTCTCTTCTGCAGTTTGAATGCAGATGTTCGCAATCGCTTTTCGATCTGAATCGCTAAGACAAGGCCCTTCGCCTGTTGTAGCAGAGCAAACAATGCCCTGAGTCCCTTCGGAAATGTGCCAACGAACTAATTTTTCGAGTGTTTTTTTATCGAGACGGCCCTTCCGATCGAAGGGAGTGATAAGGGGAACAAAAGATCCGCTAAATCTCATGCCCCCATATTGTCACTCTTGTAAATCTGAGTCAAGAACGAGTGCGCCTTTGTATTTTTCCTCGATAGCAATTTCAGAAAGCATCTTGTGGCAATGCCTAGACATCTTCCAAAATTGATCGATCTCCGTGCGCAACGTAGACTGAAAGTCGAGCGCAAAAGGGATTTGCTGAATGAGCACCACTTTCGTCTCTTCCAAATCATAAGAAGTTACATGCGGCTTAAATGTAGAGTTTTTCCTGGCGTCAACATATTCTTTGACTTTCGCCGGAAGCGCATTTCTGGAACTGAAAATAGGCACTGATAAGCGGAAAAACTGCCCCTTAACATCAAAGTCAATTTTTATTTGACCTCTTTGCGGATACGAAAGCATCCGTTCAATTATTTCTTTGTACATAACCCACCTCACCCTATGTTTATTATATCAATTTCGCAATTACCAACCAATCAGTTTCGAATCTTTACAAATACAACAAACTGTAGTACAATTTCTTCATTCATAAAGGAATAATACATAATGAGCTTTATCTCCCGTCTTTGCAGCTGTTTTTGTCCCCAAACAACCGTTGAGCCGTTCTACGCGCCCGGACCTACTGTAGAAAGAAGAACAGGCATCTCAGCTCACGCCGATGTAGATGGAGTTAGAGCAAGGCTTGCGACGATTTCCATGGAAAGCCTCGTCATACAATCCCCGCCTGGGTCTGCGCCAGCGCGTCCCAGTCAATTGGTGCCAAGCGATAGCAATGAAAGTATTATGGGAAGGCCGCCAACTTTGAAAAGAATGTTTTCAAAACCTTTGAACCACTGCCTCGTTCTATTGGATGCCCTAAAAAGCACCCAGAACCCTAATGAACGAGAATTTTTACTGGGCCAACTGCTCACACTGAATAAGACGATGGCAAAACTGGTCAGAGACATCTTAAATCAAGAAGAAGAAGCGCATAAGAGGGGACCGGCTGAGGAAGAGTCTGATATCTCGATCGCTCTTTTGGTTCATGAACTACGCGCCCCTCTTCAAGCCATCCTATCAACCATCGAATTACGTAAAATGGGCCAGCTAGATGGGAATTTAGAAACTTTTACAACGAAGCTTGATGAGTGCTACAAGCACTTGCAACGGCTCGTTGAAAGCCTTCCCAAGCTCCAAGTCGGGGCCAAGATGAAACTAACTCTGCAGCCAGAAGCATTCACATTGCAGAGATTGGAAAGGAAACTTCGAGATCTAACTGCAGATGCGCTTAAGAAAAATATCACCGTCCGATTCGATTTTCCCGCCTTGCAAAACAGCAAGCATTTGGAACAGGAATTCAATGGGGATTACACAAAACTCGCCCAAGTCATCCTGAACTTTGCCAATAACGCAATCAAGTACGGAAATGTGGGAGGAAATGTTCTCATCTCCGTAGCGGTAGAGCGGGGAGCTGTTGAGCCCGATGTGATTCTTAAGTTCGCAGTAACAGATGATGGGCCAGGGATTTCTGAAGAACAGCAAAAAAAGCTTTTTGGCAGATTCGCTAAAGGAGACTCCAAAGATCCAGCCGTTGAGTCATCGGGTATCGGGCTATATCTTTGTAAAAAATTCATCGAATTAATGAATTATGACGCAAAAGGCCCGGATGCAAGACCCACGCTTCTTGTTGAAAGCGCACCTGATAGGGGATCTCGCTTTTCGTTTACAGCCGTTGTTCAAAGCATACCCTCGTTTGTTGCCCCATCCATTGCGTCGCCTCCAGTCCAGCCTAAAGAGGCATTTCATAAAAAAGTTACGCTTCTTTGCGCCGACGATACTGGAATTACCCGCAGTTTAATGGGTCGGATGTTTAAAAAAGCAGGCTGTGAAGAGGATGGCTCCCGCATTATGGTTAAAGATGGTCTTGAAGCGGTCCAAGCTTGTGAATATCAGCAATTCGATGCCGTATTTCTCGACGATCAAATGCCAGTAATGATCGGTACCGATGCAGCACAGAAGATTATTGAGAATGCCCAAACAAAAAACAAAACCCCGCCGCATATCATTATGATTACCGGTAGCAGGCCATCGGAAATCATGGATAGGCTCGGCAACCTAGGCCGCTACATCGTTCCAACAGGCGAAAATCCTGAAGAGGATATTCAAGCCCATATCTCCCGATTTGGACTTGGGCCAAGAATTGTAGTTCTAACCAAGCCTGTTGAATATACGACGATCGTCGAAACGGTCAACGCACTGACTGAACGCTAAGGGACTGTCTAAGATGTAAAGCAGCTTTACATTTGAAGTCCTTGAACCGTATTCAAGAAAGATTTACAGTGGCACAAGAACTTTGAGGTCATGATGAAGTCTTTGTTGTCCCTGTGTCTCTTCGGAGCTGCAATCGCAGGTTTTGGCGATTGCCCAGATTATGATCCACCGCAAGAAACCAATAAATGTTGCCCCTGTCCTGTCGGAATTATTTTGGACGCATCTTTTCTCTACTGGTTAGGCGGCGAGGAAGGATTGACCGTTGCGACTGGCGGTGTGTTGAATACCGGAGTGCTCCATTATGCTCAAAATTTAGAAACGGTTTTACAATCATTTGATTATCATCCCGGGTTTAAACTTGGCTTCGGCGTCGTTATTGAACGAGAATGGTCGATCCATTCGGAGTATACATGGCTAAGAGGTGAAAACACAGTATCAAGAGGAGCCCCAACGGATAGCACTACGGCGGGAGTTGCCTCAATCATCGCCGCAACTGGAACCCCTGTTTGGGCTGTTTCCGATTGGTTTTTACAAGGAACCAACTTCACTCAGGCCCTTTCTGGAACTCGAGTTACATCGAAATGGGAATATGGAGTCGACCTTCTGGATGTGATGGCAAGACGCCCCTTCACTCACGGATGCTGGCTCATTATTACTCCAAGCATGGGATTGCAGGCTGCATTCGTCAGACAGTCGATGAATGTGGATTTAACTGAAGAACCGGGAATATTTGGTTTTGGACTGCCCCTATCCGCTCCATCCCAGCCCATCCACTCTACTAACCACTCCAACTCTTGGGGAATCGGGCCGAAAGTCGGCGTAGAATGCAACTGCATGATGCCGCAAGGATTCAGAATCAGGGGAGATTCTTCTTTAAGCCTCCTCTACACAAGCTACACGAAAATCGACCACAGCGAAGATCCCGCTTCCACCGCATTTAACTCAGGCTCTCTCACCACTTCTTTTGATGGCTATTCCTGTCTAAGACCGATTGGGAAATTGGGTCTTGGCGCTGGATGGGGCCGTTATATTTATTGCCAACAGTTCCACATCGACTTTCTGGCGAGCTACGATTTCACCATCTTCTGGGAACAGAACATGATGCGCAAACTGCTGGACGACGTTCTAACTGGCACAAGTTCTGGTCCAACAGATCTGTACTTCCACGGGCTCACCCTCACAGGGCGCTTCGACTTTTAAGAGGACCCATGAAACGTTTATTTTGTCTGATGATTTTCTCTCTTCAACTGATCGGTGCTACTTGGTCTCCGCCCGTCGTGATCAGTGCAGAAGGTGGATTTCAGCCAAACGTAGAATTTGACTCTCGAGGAAATGCGGTTGCCATATGGGGCACCAATACCATGCCATTTACCCTTCAAGGAGCTTCGCTTCCCTTTCAAGGGGTTTGGTCGGCTCCTGCCCCTCTCTCAGTCAATTTTTTTGGCAGTTACGATTTAGCGGTAACCCCTGAGGGAAATGCAGTAGCCGTATGGGAAGAAGCTTTACCAGGCCCAGTTTTTAGCATTCACTCAGCTTCATTCATTGATGGGGTATGGAAACCCTCTATTACGATCAAGGATCCCAGTGGAGTCATAAGCCAGACGATCACTGTAGGAGTGGATGATCATGGAAATGCGGTTGCCGTTTGGCTGGATTCAGCGAATATAATCTATTGGGCAGCGCTCCCAGCTGGAGATACTTCCTGGACACTCCCAATCATTCTTGCGATGGGAACCTCTCCGCAGGTAGATGTAGCGCCTGACGGAACTGCCATAGCTGTTTGGGTCAATGCCGTGAATCAAATTGATGCGGCAATTCTTCCCCTAGGAGGAGGAATGTGGGTCCATTTCAATACGATCTCCCCCCTAGCTCTCACAGCATCTCTTCCCGCGATCGAAATAGATCCTAATGGAAATGCAGTTGCCATCTGGCTCATTAGCACGAATCTGATCCAGTCATCCATGCTGGTTTCTGGAGCCACGCTCTGGACAAATCTTCAAAATATCCCCACCCTAACCCCTCCATTAACCGCAGATCTAGCGTTGGATTCCCACGGCAATGCAATCGTTGCATGGCAAAAGACCTCCGATCTAGTTCAATCATCCACCCTTCCCTTTGGAGGAGCTTGGACAGCTCCAGAGGTCATCGCAAACGCGGGATTTTTTCCTGAAGTGGCCGTTGATCATCACGGGAATGCTGTTGTCGTGTATTCTACGGGGGGGCTGCTTTACTCATCAACACGCATTGTGGGAGGAACGTGGACAGAGGCTATCCTCCTATCGAATCCAGCTACGCCCACTGTTTCTGGGGCGGTGGCAGTGGATCTTTATGGGAATGCGCTAGTCGTATTCAGCCCTTTTCTTTCTGGGCCTACTCAATCCAGGTCTCTCTTCCATCCATCTGCGCGCATCCGAAGCGATCGGGCGTTTCTCAGGCCAGCTATCAGACGGTAAAACAGTTCAACTCTGCCGAATAGTTCTCAAGAAACCTAATGAGATGATCCCGGCGCCTATCAGGAAGAATGCGGGGACGATCAGAGAGCCCGTGTGATGAATAATCCAAAGCGCAGCCAGCGGAGAAAACCCTCCAGCCAAAGCCACAGAAAGATTATATCCGAGAGCCACCCCGCTTAAACGAACTCTAGCTGGAAAGAGCTCGCAATATACAGACACAGTAGGCCCCATGTAAGAACCAGCAAGGATGCCGAAGCCAATTAAGGAATAAAGCCTAAGCCCATCCGCTTGCAGCATCCAGTAAAGGGGAAGCGCAAAAAGGACATGCCCCCAAGCAGCCCATGCCATCATTTTCTTTGGTGTGGTGAATTTCGAGAGCCATCCCGCTAGAGGGGTTGATAAGATCAGCGCCGTAAGAAATATCAAATTCAGTTTTGCAGCATCGACTTCGGATAGGTGCAGATACTTTGTGAAATAGATGATGGAAAAGGAGATGAGCAAATTGAAATCAATCGTTTGCAAAAGTTGGAGGCCGAAAAGTTTAAAAATCCCCGATTTGTGCTTTTGGAAAAGCTTGCCGATCGGATCTTTTAGGATTTCATGGGCTTCTTTAACCTGATTAAATGGGTGGGTTTCGTGTAGTTTGCTTCGCAAAAACAGGGCCAAAAATCCGATGAGCGCCCCAAAAATATAGACGGATCTCCATCCCCAGCTAAGAAGAGAGTCGGGGAAAAAGTGGCTGAGAATAAAATAATCGGCGCCTCCAACCAAAACCCCCAGAACCATCCCAACGTAAGCAAAACTCCCATAAAAACATCGATATTGAGGGGGAGCTGATTCCACAAGAAAAGTCATCGAGCAAGGAAATTCTCCACCCGTCGCAATCCCTTGCAGCAGCCTCATGATAGAAAGGAGAATGACAGCTGAAAATCCGATCTGCGCATAGGTGGGCAAAAGGCCAATCACAAGAGTAGGAAAGGACATGAATATAATAGAGACGATCAGCGCAAGCTTTCGACCGTATCGGTCACCCAAAAAGCCAAATAAAATAGCTCCAACGGGTCTAAATAGATACCCGAGGGAAAACCCCATCATCGCGTAGAACAGCGAATGCCAACTATCATTTTGAGAATAAAAGTTGATGGCGAAAACTGGCGCAAGAAAAGCAAATGCGAGATATTCGAACCATTCCAGGGTGTTCCCTAGCAAGGTGGCGAAGATCACCAAACTGGGTCTTAAAGTTCTCGATGCCATCTCACTCCAAATAGCCTAGAGAGCTTAAATTAGCAATTCACCAAGTTCCGCATTCAGCAATCAGCGTTCCAAGTGCTCCTTAACAAAAATTCTTGAGATAATTTCTAGCGTGAAAGCTGTCTAAAATCGACGATCGGAAAGTGGGCTAGTATGAGGCAATACAACCCACTTTCCGATCGTCGATTTTAGACGCTTTGACGCAGAAATTATTACAAGAATTTTTGTTAAGGAGCACTAGTTCCAATGCTATCGCCCCATTCAGAATCGCGGGCTTGGCGGTAGAGCGTTTTGTCCTTGCGAGAGATGGTTTTCTCTTCGATCTTCCCTTGATCTGTACAAAGGGTCAGCCGCACATGGCCCGATTGCTTAAGAGGATGGCGGATGATCCGATTTGAATAGGGAGCGCCGGCGGTTCTTGAGGCGATGAGATAACAAAACTTTTCATCTTCGTAGCCTAGCGACCCTTCCTTCAGCAAGCGATGCAAGCGGGTTCTTTCGACGCGTGCGGCAAAGTGGCACCAATCTCCGCCTTGAATCGGACAAGCGAGCTGATGAGGGCATGGAGCGATAATATGAGCTTTTAGATCAATCAACCTCTGCCGCACCTTCCGCATCACTTGAAAGGCCTTTGGCGTTCCTGGCTCGATAATGATTAGAAGCGGCGCCGCCTCCCAACATTTCTCGACCACAGCCATCGGGTCGTTTAGTTCGCCCAAAACATACGAAAGAATCGCGGCATCTCCTCTTGGAATGGAATCGGTCAGCGATTGGTGAATCCAAGAGGCCTTTTGGAGAACTGGATGCTGTTCTGCAAGCAATTTGCCCAGCGCGATCGCCTCTGAACTCTTTTCGATCAGGGTGATTTTCTCCAAAGATGGGAAAAGATCTGCCGCTGCCCAGGAAGCCGTTCCGGGACCTGCTCCCAAATCTAGCAAACTACCAGACAAAGAAATGTTTTGAAGCACTTTGTGCACCGCCGCGTAGGTAGCGGGCATGCGGGCGCCCAGATAGGCGAGCCGCTTTGCCTCGTCACTGAAAGGGGAGCTCCGCCCCTCCCTATAGTCTTGCGACAAGGA
The DNA here is from genome assembly GCA_031423235.1 of Chlamydiota bacterium. Classification (GTDB taxonomy): domain Bacteria; phylum Chlamydiota; class Chlamydiia; order Chlamydiales; family SM23-39; genus REEB52. Next base: position 19,314 of record JANPFC010000015.1, read on the forward strand.
CTCTCCGGCTTTACGCAGAGCCGTTTGAGGGGTATTTTCTAGAATGCGGTCTATCGCCGATTGAAGTTCAACAGGTAATTGCATGGCTCCATTATGAGCCTGGATCAACGAACTTTCAAGGCTACTTTGGCAGAAAGGCCTGGTTTAAGCGAAATATCTGGGTTTTCAATTGAGATTTTGATGGGGACAGTCCCGTTTTCTTGAGAAAATGGGAGGTGATCTCTTTTTGCAACTGTCGCGGGACCAATGTAGCAAACCTCACCCTTAAATTCTTTTTTTGGATAGGCGCTTAAGTGAATGCGGGCTGGAGTTCCAAGAGAGACAGCCTCAAGATCGGTCTCAGAAACTTCCGTCTCGATCCAAAGGCGATTTGTATCGCAGAGGGTATAAATCGGATCGCCAAAGAAGAGAACCTCTCCCTCATTTTTAAACCGCTTCAAAATGACCCCGGTGAACGGAGCTGCAGTAGTTGCTTTTTTCAATTCGATCTCTAAAGCATTGAGCTCCGATTTTAAGGCAGTTGTTTTAGAACTCGCCGCCTCAGCCTTAGCTTGGGCCTCTTCCATGGTACTTAAATGTTTTTGTACTTTCTCTGAGCTTCCCATCCCCATTTCTACTTCAGCCGACGCCGCCAAGTAGGAGTCCATAGCATCCACGATTCTCTCTTTTTCAAATTCGATCTCTTGACTCAGAGAATCGAGGGAGAATTTTACTTGCGCATGTTTTGCAAAAGCCATACCCCGATCGAGAGAAAAAAGAGTCTGCCCTTTTTTCACTAGAGCGCCCTCTAACGGGCCCATTTCGATAATTCTTCCATTTGAATCGCTATTCAATGTTGTGGAAAATGCATTCAGATGGGCGGATGGGATCCAGAGATACGGGCGAACATTGCGATACCAATAGGCAACGCCTGAAGAAAATAGAAGAATCGAAAGGATTAGGAAAAACCGCACTGATAAAAGAGAGCTCCAGCGGAGAGTGGGAAGTTTGATGACGATTCTTTTTTGTTCAACGGTCTGCATGATCTAATTTTCCTAAAATTGAGGAGAATGCTGATTGGAGTTCATTGGAAGCCTGCACAAGCTGATCTGCTTCGAGGGATGCTTGATGAATTTCTTCAGACAATTCGACAAGCGCGGTTGAAACTGCCTCCCGCTCCTGCATGTAATCTGAGATTTCTTCGACCCATTCCCGCATAATTGAAAGGATAGGCCAAGCTTACCGATGTTTCAAGATAAAATAGTAAATGACCACGGCGACCATGCTTGTTCCCGCCGCAATCAAAAAGGGGAGCTGAAGAGATGATTGGAATGCGATGCCGCCCACGGCAGGACCCAGGGTCATTGCAAAAGATTGGACCGATTGGCTAAGTCCTAAAATTTTTCCCTGCATTTCTTTTGGAGCCATATTGGAAATAAGGCTTGTGCAGATGGGCCAAGACACGCCCCCTAAAATGACACAAAAACCGACAATCCCAAGTACGCTATAGATATGTTTTGGCAGAATAACTAGACCGCAGAAAATGGCAAATCCTATCAGACAAAATTCGAGGACCAGCATCGGATCAAATCGCTGCACAAAGAACTTATTCAAGTAGCCTGATCCGATCGCCCAGCAAACCCCCATAAAGAGAGCGAGATCGCCGATATTGGAGTTGGTGTAGGAGAACCTTTCAACGGTCAAAACGGGGATGAATTGAAAGAGGATCGTCCAAGCAAAAAGGAAGAGGAAGTAAACGGTATAAATCCGTTTAATTTTATCGGTTTTCAGAGCGATTTTGATGTTTTGGAACGACTCTAGAAAATTGAACTTAACGTCCGGGTGGATCACCTTTGTTTCTCTAAAGCCGAAAAGGATGAAAATCAAATTCAATAGGGTAAGTCCGGAGGCAATCCAGAGAGGAACGTTTGCGGAAAATGAGGAATTGATCGATTTATCAGATAGCTTGCCTCCCAAAAACGCGCCCAATACGAAAGCGAGCCCCGCGATCATTGAAAGGTAGCCGAAATTTTTCCCCTTCGCCGTGTCATCCTCGCTTAGATCGCTCACGCAGCTAAGGCAAACTGCGGTGCTGCTAGCAAAAACGCCCGTTATTAGCCTGCCCGCAAAGAGCCAGTACAAATCGTTTATCTGCATGCTATAAGCACTTAAGGAGAGGCCGAACAGAGTAAAAAACACGCTGATGGCCAGTGCCTTCTTTCTACCATGCTTATCGGCGTATTCGCCAATGAGCGGCGCGCCCAAAAACTGCCCGAGAGAAAAAGCCATGAGGAAAAAGCCCAAAACCATCGTCCGCGATCCTGCCGAGACATCGGCGCTAAAGAGGACATTGTTGACATCGAGAAAATAGGGGGCGAAAATGGGGAATACGATAGCCCAGCTCAAGTAGTCGACAAAGAAAGTGAGGCAGACTGCGGCGAAAGTGAATTTTTGTTCTTTTGTGTTCATGGGTTGATTGCCCAATCTATCGGCTTTTTCCCAACTGATTTCAAGAAATCATTTGTTTTCGAGAAGTGGCGGCACCCTAAAAAGCCCGTATGGGCTGAAAAAGGGGATGGATGAGGGGCCGTTAAAACCAAATGATGCGATGAGTTAGAAGAGATGTGTTCAAATTTCTCAAGCGCCGATTTTCCCCAAAGGAGAAAAACAATCGGATCCTTCTTTTCGCAAAGGAGCTGGGTCACCTTATCGGTAAATATCTCCCAGCCTCTTCCGAAATGGGATTTCGGCTCTCCGGCTCTAACCGTCAAAGTCGCATTCAGAAGCAACACGCCCTCTCTCGCCCAGTCGATTAAGCAGCCGTGGTTCGGAGGCAATAGCCCCAAATCTGCTTTCAATTCTTTAAAGATATTCTGTAGTGAAGGAGGAGCAGCCACGCCTTTCGGAACGCTGAATGAGAGGCCATGCGCCTGACCCTCGCCATGATATGGGTCTTGGCCCATGATGACGACCTTGACCTCATCGAAGGGGGTTTGGCAAAATGCATTGAAAATGAGCTCAAACGGAGGGTAGACCACCGCACCGCTCCTTATTTCCTCTGCCAGGAAGCTTTCGATCTCCTTCATATAGGGCTTTTCGAACTCAGCTTGAAGCCTGTCCAGCCAAGAAGCTTCCATGAAAGCGATTTTTTCAGCGACCAATGCCATAAGGATTCGAGCTTAACAGCGAATCTTTTTTTCGGCAATTGAGCCAGTCATAAACCCGCTTCGAGGTCAAAATCCGATGATTGCAAAGCTGGTTCGCGTTTTTCGCAAAGTGGCATATCCGATTGGCCATAGGCACTTTGCGAAAAACCGAATCCAGCGAAGCAAGCGCGGATTTAGACCCGAATTGGGGTTTTATGACTGGCTCATTGACAGAAAGAATTGAGAACGACTAAGATTTATACTTTTTCACGGAGTCTCAATTGAAAAACTTGGCAGAAAACAACCTGATTCGATTCACTAATGTCACACGCAAGAAAGATGCGATTATTGCCAATTTTAAGGTGAAGGGGATGAGAAACGGCGTCGTATTTTCGGCATCGATTTCTGTCGACATCACGCAACTTGAGCTCCACCCAGGCGATACCTTGGAAAAGATCATCGAAGAGTGCGCTCGCCATGGCGTGAAAGAATTCAAAAAGTCAGAGATCCAATTCGAAGGACTCGCAGCAGTATTGTCCGATCATCTGGGTGTAGCGCAGCTTGGCTAGCGCGTTTGCATGGGGTGCAAGAGGCCGCAGGTTCGAATCCTGTCACCCAGATTCTTTTATTATGAAAGGGTTACGATAAAATTCTACGCCTTCACAACTACCCGAATTTCCCTCAGGTGGTGGATGAGCCGTGGATGACACCAGAGCGCATGAAGTTAAATCGAAAAGTAGCCGAGGGCAAAGCGATGACCGCAACAGCTCAAAATCAACAAAACGCAATTCACCATTGGTATGAAGATCCAAATGAGCAGCAGGTCCTGCTTAACCTTCTAAATCGAGAAGGCTTCCTTCTAGAAGACGCTGTTTACGAGATTTTATCCAGAAATAAGCATGAGGCTATTCTTCACCGCGGAGAAGTTTTTGAAGGAGCCCCACATCGAGATATCAGTAGGACAGAAATCGATTTATGGATAAAAAGCGGCAACTTCATTTTCCTTATTGAATCAAAGAGATCTGAGTATGATTGGATTTTCCTGCAAGATCAGCATGCGGCAAAAGATGTCCACCTGATCATGAAATGGTTGGCCAAAACTGGACACAAAATTGGCAAAAATAAGTTAAGCTTTACCCCTATAAACAAAAAAATTGAGGGTAAACAAAATGGCACGCAAAAGACACAGCGCAGAATTCAAGGCTAAAGTAGCTTTGGAGGCCGCCAAAGAAATCAAAACTCTGAATGAGTTGGCATCTCAATACGAAGTGCATTCCGTTCAGATTTCTCAGTGGAAAAAGCATCTTCTAGAGAACCTTGCTGGAGTGTTTAGCACTCAGAAGAAGAATGTAAATCACACGAAAAAATTCGACGAACTCTATCGACAAATTGGTGAGGTGACAGTAGAACGGGATTGGCTTAAAAAAAAATTGGACCTTTTTCCATAGATGAAAAGAGATCCATTATTAGGCCCGGAGATCCTGATTTCACGATTGAACGCCAATGCGACTTGGTTGGGTTGCCGAGATCCACCTACTACTATGAATCGTGCACTGAGAATGCGTTTAATTTGGCCATGATGAAAGAGATTGACCAGCTCTTTATGGCATGCCCATTTTATGGCAAGAGGCGCGTTAGCGCCGTCCTGAAGTCAATGGGACATGATGTAGGTGTGGATTTAGCCAGGACCCTAATGAAACGGATGGGAATTGAGGCCATTTATCCGAAGCCCAATTTAAGTAAACCATACCCCGGCCACAAGATCTATCCCTACCTGCTTAGAGGGATCGAAATCGAGAGGACAAATCAGGTTTGGAGCACGGACATTACCTACCTGCGGATGCGGCATGGCTTTCTCTATCTGACAGCGGTAATCGATTGGTATAGCCGGTATGTCCTAGCCTGGCGGCTATCGAACTCCCTGGACGGGATGTTTTGTAGAGAGGTGCTGAGAGCAGCCCTCAGGAGAGGAACCCCTGATATGTTTAATACAGATCAGGGGGCCCAGTATACGAGCATTGAATTTACGGGGATACTGCTCGAGGCAGGGATAAAAATCAGCATGGACGGCCGAGGGCGAGCTCTGGACAATGTGTGGGTAGAACGACTTTGGAGGACGGTTAAACAGGAAGAGGTTTATCTCCGAGACTACGTTGATGGGCTTGATGCGCATAGAAGCCTCGAGAAGTATTTTGGCTTTTACAACGAGGAACGGCTGCACTCATCGCTTGGTTACATTGCACCTGGAGTATCTACAGGAAGTGAAAAACTTGTCGGGGCTACCGCCCCAGACCCCGCCACCGCCCTTTGGTTGGACTCGGTAGACTTGTTTTTTTGGTTTTTTTATGAGGGGGAAGCCCCCTCAAACTCCCCCAACCTATCGGCATGGGCAGAGCAGAATAGGTGAGAAGAAAAAAAGGTTGAAAAAGAGAAAGGGATGTTTTAGAGTAGAGCACTCTTTGGATGCTCAGTTTAGAACCAAGGAAAATAAGCAGGGTAAAGAGTTTAACTTAACTTTCGTCAAAACCTGTCCAACCTAAGCCAACCACCTCAAGCGTCTGAGACCTGTCCGGCCAACAGCTTATCACTTTCGGATGTCTCTTTCGTATGTCCGAGCCCCGAGTAGTGAAAGGAGCGGTGCAGTTCATTCAGATTTTTATAAACGCGGCTATCAACGTCATACATGCTAAAGCGATGATCTCCAAGGTCGATGTTGTAATACAGATTCATTTTCCCGTCTTTCGATGTGAGGCTGAAATCGCCAAGTTTTGCGAACTTCTCCTGCGAACCCAAAGCGACAAATACTTTGCTCATATAAATCCCAATCGGTATTCACCGCCACTTCCGTAACGATTGCATTTTTTGCGGTGAACATGTGGTGGATGCAGCCAAGTGAAAACAAGCGCAAAAGCATACTGTGCTTTTCTCTTTTTCCTGCATTAACTGGGGCCATATCTCTTACCCAATTATATTTATGATTTTACAGGAAGGGTTTTTAGATTTCATCATTTCAAATAGGCAAAATCAAGGGTCATTGAAATCACCGGAAATACTCAAAAAGCTTATTTTCTCGCCTTGAGATGTACCCCTACCATGCCCGAGGAAGGTAACCGAGCCAGAATCGCCATGGTTTTTAATTTCTGGGAGCTTTTTTCTCCCAATCTTGATAAATTAACCCGTTTTTTCGCTATAATTCAGTCATGATTGTTGAATTTTCAGTATAAAATTTCAGGTCCTTTAGAGAATTGGCTACGCTACCAGATCTAGACGGTTGGGAAATCAGAAGCCATCCAGACTGCACTCGGCCTGAAACTTGAACTTTTATGATTGCCAAAACCACGAGAGCTTTCACATGGCGAAATTCACTCAATAATCGACTTCGGCATATAGCGAAAAAGCTGTGCATTATACTGTGCAGAACTATGCACTGAAGTACTGCACAGCTATTCGACATGCTTCTGATCTAAAGTGGACTAGCTTTTGGGGATCAGGTCAGGATGTGCACAACTAAACCGTAATTATTATTTTTATTTCTTCTTTTTTTGAATATAATAAAATCATTTTTTCAGTTCATTCGAACTTTTAGGGGATCTCATCCGGTTTAGGTTTTCTTACATATTTTAAATGCTTTTCAGATGATGCTCCAATTTCGAGAAATGCTTTTTGAGCTTCGTGTAAACTTTCCTCATTTGCCCCTCCTTCATAATTAGGGTCATCAAATTGAACATTATCGTCCTCCCAAAAACAGACTGGGCAGATTTCAAAAGTACCTGGTGGCTCTGCGCCTAAAGTTAAAAATCCACAACAGGGACACTTATAACGTTTCATCATCTTTGCCTCTCAAAATAATTCAGCCCATCAATGGGTTTGAACATTGTTCTGGGAATTCCTTGGGCATTTTCGATCGCAAATGTATTTGTATCTGGATGATAAAATAATTTATCTCCATTTGCTCTCACTTTAATTAAAGTTCCTTTTGGTGGATTACGAATAAATTTATGTACCGATGCCACATATTGTTCGACGTTTGAAGATAGGAATTGGTTTCCATGTTTTTCCCAATGATGAAGTGCGTTTTCAAAAGAACTCATTTCTCGAGTAGAAGTCCATACATGTTTATACCCAGTCGTTGACCCAGAGCCCCTCTTAAAGAACGAGAGTCCCTTCTTAATATCTTTAATATTCCCCCTGAGGACATCAAGAGCAATTAATCCTGCGTAGGCACCGCTTTCATAAAAATGAGCGTCTTCACTTTGAGGATCGAAATCAATAGCAGAAACGAGTCCTTCATTCCACATGCCATGAAGCTGATCCAATGAATATCCCATAGCATCATGCATCTCAGCTTTGAAAGTGCGATCAAAACCAAAATCATCAGCTGTGGCTAAAAAACCTGCTTCAGCAAATTGATTTAAGATCCCCATGAAAAAACTAGACACTCCTACACTTGCTCCTCCAATCGCATTCCGGATGTCTCCTCCTCGCTTGCAATCGCGATGCTGTTCGCAATAGCAGCGAGGTTCGTAATCGCCGTAGAAATACTCACTGAATTCGTCGCCATTTATTTCAGAAGCAAGACCGAAATCGTCAACAAATTTCAAAGGGTTGTTGCGGCAAAATCGATAGAGATTGGGGCCGTCTATGCTTCCCATTGGATCTGGAGATATCCACCGGCCTATTTTTGGGTCATAGTAACGCTTGCCAAAATAGACAAGCCCTGTTTCCTGATCTATTCGTTTAGCTTTATACCTCCACGGATTTCCAAGAGCTGAGACTGCAATCTTCTTGCCTCTTTGATTGAAAATCTCCTCTTCGCCAAAAGCAGAATACCGGTAGCTTTCCACTATAATACGGGTCTGAGGATCAATGAGACATGCGATATTGCCCTGATTGTCATAAAGAGGGGCGAAGGTTTCTTTATTGAACTCGATGGAGATGCAGGGAGAGGGTTCTGGATCATTTGGATTGCTGGGTACTTTCAGCTGAACGATATTCCCCTTTTCATCGAGACATCCTAGTTCTGTCTGCCCGAGATAAAAGTAACGGTATATCTTTGGTTTTTTGCCTTTAGCCTCCACTTTCTTTGAGAGGCGCTTTCCATTTAAGTCGTAGGTAAAAGCGATGGTTGTTTGATTAGGATCTTGGACAGAGATCAGATGGCCTAACGGGTTCGTTTGAAAGATCCATGTTCTCTCGGAGCCGGTCTTAGTTTCTAGATGGCCCATAGAATTGAAGGTGAACGTTTCCTCCTCCGCTTCTAAAGTTTGATTTAACTCATTGGTTTTATATGGGTTGTTGATTGCTTTAAGCCGATTGCCTAAAGAATCATAGGAATATGTACGAGGTTTCTCCCCATTTTCAGAGATCAATTCATTAAGAGCGTTATAGTCGTACTCTGCGCTGATCTTTTGGCCGTCTAGCGTTAGGGTTCTCTTCTTTGTATTGTGGAGAAGGTCGTACCCATCTTTAGGCATTTGATCTGAAAAGAAGTCGGTGAAAACTCCAGTTCTTCTACCACCTTTATCCCAAGTGTGCTTTCTGGCTCCGGCGTGCCCAATTAGCACTTCTTCGAGAATATGCCCCATCTGATCGCGGGAAATAATCCGGTAGCTATAAAGCTCCTTTTTTTCCTTTGTTTGACGAGATGCAGATTTAACAAACGGCCCCTCATATGCGTATTTGATGAAAGAGCCGTCTGGCAAATGAATGACTTCTACGCATCCCTCCCCATCGTGGAAAAGCTTAACTTGGTAGGAGCCAAATTCGTCTTTCACCGTTTCGGACTTGAGGAGATTATTTGGGCTGAATTTATAAGATACTATTTGGGATTTGCCTAACTCGACTTCTTTAATGTTCTTCTTCTTGTCGAAGGAAAGTTTATATGCGGTCTTTTGGGCTTCACTTTCGTCCTTATAGGTAATAGATTGCACGTTTCCTTCAGAATCGTACTCATAGGAAATCGGCTCTGCAATCCCTGGCTGAGTTATAGTAAAAGGCTGTCCATAAACATCATATTCCCATACGGTTGTTTTCTCTTCTGCAGTTTCGGCAGCCACAGCCCTAGACTTGAGATGGCTTGCTGTATAAGACTCTTTGGCTCCATATGTTCTTAAGAGTTCTCCATTAGCAATAACCCCGTTTTTCTCTAGACTCAGATTGCCTGCTGAATCAAAGAAAAACACCGATTCAGCAAGACGCTGCCCATTTTTATCATTTTTGATTGTTTTGGCTAGACGACCTGCAGTATCAAAGATTTCCACCGTTTGAGTTCCAAAAGGGTCCGTTTGAATCCGCTTTAAGACCTTTTGTCCCCATTCATTAACATAGCTATCTTCGTAGTCAATTTTAGTTGTCGTTCCGAAAGGATCTCGTATTTTACTAAGGCGCCCGAAAGCATCATAGTCATATTTAGCAAGGATACTCTCTTGATTTTCGGGGTATCCGACGATCTCTTGAATCTGCCCCGCATCGTTATAGATGCGGCTTTTTCTTAAGAGGATTTTCCCTTGGGTATCTTCGATTCTTTCCTCTGTAATTCGATCCAGAAGATCGTGCTCTTTGACTTCAAGGGTAAAAGTTTTAGCCGACTTCCATTTCTTGGTAGCATGAACCCTTCCTAACGAATCATAAATCAACTCTGTCTTCTGATCGTCCTTGATCACGGTCGTAGGACGGCCTGCTCCATCATAAGCGTAAGACGTTTTATCTTCCTCTACATCCACATGGGAGATCAGACGAAATGCATCATACTCATAGAAATCTCTCTTAAAACCGTCTTCCTTGCCCTTGCTTCCCCTCTCGTAATATTCTGTATGCGCAGGTCTTCCTTGATAGTCATATTCAAAAACTCTGATGATTCCATCTTTCCCAAGATGTCGATGCAGACTCCCTTCGGGGTCGTATTTAAATAACTCTTGGCTCCCATCGGGATAACGAATCAGGCTTGGCTGCCCGCGAACCGTGTATGCTTTTTGAGTCACTTGCTTGTTAGGATCTGTTATGCTGATGACCCGATCAAATAGATCATAGCTATACGTATAGATGGGCTTTGACGAGCCGTGTTCGTCTATCTGAACTTCGGGATGGCTCACAGAAGTAATACGGCCGAGATCATCGTAAATATAGGTTGTTTTATTGCCAAAGCGGTCTGTTTTACAGGTAATATTGCCCGCTGCATCATAGGCATATAGAGTTTCAAAACAGTGTCCTTTACCATCATTTTCGCTCTTGTAGATCAGCCTGTTTTGTAAATCATATCGAAACTCAAAGGATAGGGTTGAATTGGAATAAGTTGTTGAAGAGAGATTTTGGTTTTCGTCATAAGTGTATCGGGTTTCGTTTCCAAGAGGATCTGTTTCTGAAGAAAGCAATCCCTGGCTATAGATTTTCTTTAACGTATAACAATGTTCTCCCTTGGAATCGTAGACCGCCTCTGATTTAACATTCCCTTGCAAGTCAAAGCCGAATACACTCTTTTTTAGTAGGATCTCCTGGCCCTTTTTAGGATCTAGATACTTTTCTTGGACAACTTCAGAGGCTCCCACATTTGGAAGCTCCTGTTTTGGGGTAATCGTAGTAATATGTCTCTCGCGAACATAGTAAGCAGAGTCAAAATCCTCGTCGTCTCCATCGTCGACTACAGTCTGGACGAGAGCCCCATCATCATTGTAGTTGTAAAACCACCTCTTCTTGATTTCCTTTTTCTCTAGGAGGAGTTTTTTAAGAAGAATTCTAGTCCCTTTTTTGTAGTACAGTTTGACGGAACTGCCTTTAGAATCTTTTTGGCTGACAATATCGAAGTCTTTAACTGCACGATATGAATACGTTTTTATATGGGATTCTTGGTTCGATTCCGGAACTCCATCTTCATCTAGGGCTAGAGGTTGCGAATGGCCTCCTGTTAAATTGCCATATTCATTCTCTTCAATGAGATTCCCGCTGTCATCATAGGCAAAACATTTGTAGTAATGGGCAGCGCCGTTTCCATCTTCCACCGATTCTGCAATCAAATTTCCAGTATCTTGTTTCTGCCCCCAAGTTTTTTTATGAACTCGAGCGAGTTCTCCACTTAAAGTTTGTTCTCTTGCGGTCAGTTGGAATTGATCGTTGAATCGGTAGACGGCCTTATGTTTTAATGGCCCCTCAACTTGTGTAAATCCCGAGCCATCCTCTTCCGTGGTATACATAAAACGGATACTGGCCCTGCAGCTTATCCCGGAGGGAGTTGTTACTGACTCAACTTTATTTTTGTTTTCTCCGCCGGTATAATAGTCGATTTTTACAAAACGCCCATCAGGCAAATCCTTTTTTGTTAGAAGGGGGTGGTCGTCTACAATTTGATATTGGTATTTTAAAGAAGGTTTATTGGACCGGATCACCTCAGATAAAAGAGGCAGGTCTTGCTGAAAGCGATACTCGACGCTTTGGCCATCGCTGCTATCAACTTGGATGATAGGGCCATATTGGAACCTAATCCAGCTAAGAACTTTTTCTTCTGACGCGTTTGTCATTTTGATCTGAGAAAGAGCCGTTCCCTCATATTCATAGAAAATTTTGTTGCCGCTAGGGAGGGTTTCCGACTGAAGAAGGTAAAGGTCTGAGGTAGACGGGCTGGGCGCATAGAACCTTTTCCCCCCGGAACTTAAGAAGAGCTCATAACTGTTGCTTGGCGAATTGAAATAGAGTTCATTATTCTTCAGATTAGTCAGGGCATTAATATTACCCCTTGCTGTGTTGGCCAGCCCCAAGAGATCGACTTTAAATAATGAACGAGCGTTGGGATTCGTGGTGTTTCTCCACCCGGCATAGGTTAAGAGGCTTCCTTCGTCAGTTCCTATGAGAATATGAATATAATCGAATTTTCCTTCTGCGGTTGTGTAAGTTTTGGCTAAAGCCTCTTTTTGAATAGATAAAAAACAATGAGGATTGAAGTGCCAGCCGCCTAAAGAAGCTCTGCCTAAGAGAGGGGCCCGGCTGCTGTAGTATCGAGAAAGAACAAGAGAATCAGGTCCCAGGATATTGAGGTCGATCTCATAGTCAGAATAATCTCCGTTGATTGTGCTGACGTTTTCAACAATACTCTCTGGATCACGGGTAATGTTAATAGAGCTAGCACCTCCAATGGGTTGAAAAAAACAAAGAAAAGCGAAAGTCAGGTTCAGTAAATAGCGCATTCATCCTCTCGTTTTCATAGCGGATGACCAATCATATCTAAAATTCACTTTTTCTTAATGTAGAATCAGGAGTCTCAAAAAATGGGAGTCAGTCGGTTTCAAAAAGTAACCGACTGAAAAATGAAAAATCTACACTTTTCTTAAATACCAAACTCAGAACCGCTTGTTTGCTAAATTTGCTCCCGCTCCTCATCTCAATTTTTTTATAAATTTCAAATTATTATAGCTTTTATTTTTAGATTGTGTAAACTCTCATGGTTAAAAACCGAGGGGTCGGTATGACCGCTATTAGACACCACTTAGAAGAAGTCAAAAATCAAGACACTAGCGCCATCTCGTTTGCCTTCCACCCAACGTTTTATTCCGTCTATGAAAAAGCTCAAAAATGGCTAGTCCGCTTCCCTCAGTACATCGACCAATCGATCTTTAACGACCTCTTTCTCTTTTATTTGCTGGCCACTAAAGAGTATCTAGACCATCGGACCCCTTCCCATCTATTTAGGCTGATTTTGTCCCTGCATGTAATGCAAAAAACACTCCTTCGAGCAGAAATTTTCACACCCAATCAACGGGATCTGAAAGTCAGATGGATGTCCGCAAATCTCGTCTTCCCTTTCGCATCTAAACCTGTCTTGGGCTGCCTGATCGGATTCAATTTAGTAAGCAGGTATGAGCTGTTCGATGAGGAAAATATCCTCCTGGCTTTGCAAAAACACCTGCCGCAATTAAGGCTTGTTAGAGAGAGCTCCTATAGACATACGTCTCAGAGGGGCAATCTCAAAACATTCTACCTCGAGATTGAAAAACGGGACGGAACCCACTTTTCCTACCAGGAACAGAGCCTTCTCAAGAACAACTTGGAAGAGAAGTTCAAAAACAGCATCCAAACTCTCGCTCCTTCCATTTTCATGAGGGTCAATGAAGAAGAGGTCTATAAGCATATTTTGGTCTTAAGCCAAGAAATCCAGTCGACTCAGGATTTACCTCAAGCCTATATTACATTCGATAGACAGACCGGAAAAGAGATCGTCTTCCGGGTTTCCCTAGTGCTGATCTCTCCCTTGCATCGGTTCTCCCTAAAAGAACGGTTCTTCGACTGCACTTTTGTCTCGGAAAGGATTTCCCCAGTTAGAAATTTAGACGGCCACTCGATCCAAGCCCATATTTTTCGGATCTCCATGCCGAGAGCCCCCTCAGTACTAAGATCTGATGGCTCATTGGATTTCTACTCCGCTAGAAGAAAAGTGGCAGCCCTCATGACCTCAGCCATCGGAGAATTCCGCGACTACAACGGCGGCATCTTGATCAAGCAGCAAGAGCTTTTAGACGATTTAAAAGGAAATTTTCCGGAAATTGCTGAAAGAGATCTCGAATTGATGGATTCTTTCTTCTACGCAATTACTCCGCTAGAAAAACAGGTTCTGCTAAACCCGCAAATCCTATCAACGCTCTTCAAATACTTTTTGGAAACCTATCAGGAGCGGCTCCCTATAGGTTCACCCTATACTCTGAAAATCTTCCGAGATGGCCAGAAAGTCTTTCTTGTTGTACGGGGAGACCATGCAGCGCTTACTGAGATCGTTTCAGATACGCTCCAAGGCCAGTCATTCAGAATGCTCGATTTGGCCTACAACGTTGTCAATATCGGAGAAAACGCCTACTTCAATTGCGCCCTTGTAAAAGGAAACTCTCCAGAGGCCGATACACTGGTCCAAGGAATCCAAGATTCGCTCAATCGGTGGCATCAAAAGCTCAAACAACGGCAAGTGTTAAGGATTGCGCTTGAATACTCAGCGGTTTCCCTAGATCCGCGGATTGGGGGAGAGGCGATTTCTGGCGATATCCTCCACTTCCTTTTTGAGGGTCTGACCCGTTTTAATGAAGATGGCGGCGTTGAAAATGGTGTGGCTGAATCGATTGAAATATCACCCAATTTAAAACAGTACGTCTTCAAATTGCGCCACTCCTTCTGGAATAATGGACATCCAGTTTCTGCATACGATTTTGAATATGCATGGAAAAAAATCCTAGCTCCTGACTTTAAGACCGCTTTCGCCGACCACTTTTATCATATAAAGAATGCTAAGGAGGCAAAAGAAGGGAAGTGTTCCGTAAATGAAGTGGGGATAAAGGTTATCGATGATCGAACTCTCATGGTTGAACTGGTCCGGCCAACTCCCTATTTTCTCCAATTAACGGCGCACCATCTCTTTTCTCCCGTCCATCGGCAGACTGACCAACAGTATCCTCAATGGCCTTATCAGTCTGAAAAAAACTACCCTTGCAATGGGCCGTTCCAACTAAAAATCAACCAGCCAAACCAGGGTTATCAGTTCATTAGGAACCCTCTGTACTGGCAAGCAGAAAGGGTGAAGTTGGATCAGGTTATCCTAACGGTCATGAATTCTTCTCAGGCGATACAGGCTTTCCAAAGGAAAGAAGTAGACTGGGTAGGAAACCCGTTTGGCGGTTGGCACGCCTCTTACAACCCAGGGAAAGGGGATCGGATTATTACGTTTCCTAATAGCTGGATCGTATGGAATGTGTTCAACACGCAAATGCCCCCATTTAATAATTTAAAGGTACGCCAGGCATTTAGCTACGCGATTCAACGATCTGAGATCGTTGCTAAAGCATTTATGCCCCTGAATCCCGCCAACACCATTTTACTTCCCCATTATCGTGAAAAAAGGCATTCTCTATTCCCCGAATACGATCCCATGATGGCAATTAAGCTGTTTAACGAGGGGCTAGAGGAATTAGGAATGCGCTTGAAAGATCTGCCGCCGATCAAGATCACTTTCTTAGAGAAGGGGATTAGAGAATATACGGCAATTTGCCTCAAAAGACAATTTGAGCAATCTCTCGGAATTACTTGCGAATTGCAGCCGCTCTCTTGGCGAAATGTGTTTAACAAGATGTCCAGCGGAGATTTCCAAATGGGACTCGTTCACTGGACTTCTTGGGTCGACGATCCTATTTACACTCTGAATGTATTCAAATCCGAGGATGTCGAAATTAACTTCGCCAAGTGGCAGCACCCTAAATTCCAGCAATTGCTCGATTTAGGCCAGCAAGAAACAAACTTGTTTCAACGTTCTTTCTATCTCCTCCAAGCAGAGGAGTTATTATCACAGGAAATGCCTGTGGTGCCGATCTTCTACCAGCCATGCCAAGCGTTGGTGAACGAAGATTTAAATGTCATTTACCGAACCCCTTCAGGCCCATTCAATGCCGGAAGGAGCTTTTATAAATAGGAGATTTATATGTCAGCAAACATCAGAAAAGCCTTTTTACACTCAATACATCAAGAGATACAGAGCCATCCTACATGGGTTGGAAATATTTCTGGATTGAGCGCCGATAAAATGTTGAGAGGTCGTAAAACCCCTTATCTATATATTTTAAGAGCCGGAGAAGGGGAAAGAGAAAATGAGACAGACTATTATGTTTCATTCATTCTTCCAGACCTATCGATCAGACATCAGCCGTTTATCATCACAGTAACACCAGAAGGTTGGTACTATGAAAATACAGGCGGCGGCGGTCCTTACATACAAGAGTCAATTGATGATGTGCTTCATTTGATGATGCATTGCCAAAAAGACGATTGCGTACCCTTGAACAAATTTCAAGTGAGATGATCGAAAAGCAGCCTGTAGCCAATTTGACGGGGAAAGTGAAGGAGTTCGCTCTTTTATTTATCCCCATCTTATTGGTCAGCTTCTCGTCTTGTCTTTTCCTCTTGGTAGAAAAGGTATTACTAGCCCAACTATCCATAGAAGAAATGGAGGCAGCAGTCTCTGTTGCCTACATCTGCCAGATTTTCCAGATTGTTTGCATCTCCCTTGCCATGATGGCTCAGGTCTCTGTTGCGGGATGGTTCGGGGCAGAGAATTGGAAAACAATCGGACCAGGTATTTGGCAGTTCATCTGGTTTTCCTTCCTTTCGATGTTCCTTACGGTTCCCTTGGGACTTGCCTATGGCAACTATTATCTTGCTCAAACATCGATTCAGGAAATTGCTCATCCATACTTTTACTTTTTAAGCAGCATCAATTTCATCTATCCTTTAGGAACTGCCCTCTCCTGCTTTTATTTGGGGCGAGGGAAGACCCGCCTTGTATTAATTGCATCCGTTGGGTCTCAAATACTGAAGATTGCTCTCGCAATCCCTCTGATCTTGGGCTGGGGCTCATGGGTCCCTTCATTCGGGCTTCTAGGCGGAGCCATTAGCACTCTGCTTGCACAAGGAACCTATTGCGTGGTCCTTTTCGGAGCATTCTGCAGCTCGGAAAATAGGAGAAATTTCTCTTCTAATCTCTGGAAATTTCAGCCGAGGCTTTTTTGGGAGTGCATCCAACCAGGAATTTTAAGAGCCACCAATCGGATTCTCAATGTCACTTGTTGGGCATCCATCGCCCAACTCATGGCAGCTAAGGGGGGTGACTATTTGGTTATCTTATCGATCGGGGGCGCTTTATCCCTCTTTCTCCCCTTCTTGGGAGACGCTATCTGCCAAGCGCAGACAATCATTGTGTCCCAGATTATCGGGGCTAGAAAATTCAATTTATTGGGAAAGGCCTTCTTCTCAGGCATTTTATTGGCGGCTGTCTTTGTGGTGCTGACCTCAATCCTTCTTGTCGGATTCTCCACCTTCACTTTTGAGTACTTATTTACCAATGTGGCAATGGATCCCGGAGTTATTCATAGAGTATTTCTAGGAGTCTGGGTTTCTTTCGCATTCTATACTTTTGGATATGTGGGGATCAGCTATATTTTAGCTTTCAAAGATATGAATTTTTCACTTCTTATGGGGGCGTTTAACTGGATCAATGGCTATCTTCTAATGTATATAGCCTTAGAGAAGATAGAGATCAGCGCTGACAAGTTCTGGCTCGTACATAGCCTGATGCACGGCTCAACAACGCTTCTTTACTTTCTTCGGACTAAAGTTCTCTGTTCCCGCGCTGCGGCAACGCTCCGGCTACCCTCCGGGCTTCCGAGCTATGAAAATTCCCGATAGAAGATCTCCATATACCTGGGCATTCAGCCATAACTGCCAACTTGCAGCCGATTTGCTATAGGCACTCTCTCCAAGTTCCATGCAAACGGTTTCCGCCTCTTGGCCCAGCCTTTCGATTTCCTCTTCTGTATAGCGAATATGTTCAGCTGTTTGATCCAAATAGGAAAGGTTTTCAAAGTTTGCCATTTCCAAAATTTCACGAAATGATTGGGGGGTGCTGTACTGGCAGAGCTCTTGTACGGTCGAGGCAAGGTTTAGCCATTCGCCCCGTTCGGGAGAACTTTGAAACCAGTCGGCAATGACCACGATTCCGCCAGGCTTCAGGACTCGAAAAACCTCATCAATATACTGCTGCTTTTCGTTGTAAAAGACGTGGTAAAAAGTCTCTTTGCTATAGACAAGATCGAATGCATTGTCTGCAAACTCTGAAAGCCTCGTCGTCTCTTTCAATGTTTGGAATAGAACTTTTCCAACTAAAGACTCCCGATGCTGTTCTAGGTGCTTTTCCGCGCAAGCCACCATGTACGGCTCCCGATCTACTCCTGTAATCTCAACATCGAATTTTTCAGCTAGGTAAATAGCCACTCCGCCAAATCCAGATCCAATGTCTAGAACTTTTTTCCCATTTAGATCGATCTCCCTAAACATGATTTCAATCGATTCATACCCCCCTTGAGAAATGATTTCATCAGTCCCAAACACAATTTGCGATAACCGGAGGAAGTGGGGGGTATAGTAATTCGATAGCCGCACTTTACTGAATGGTATATCTGCAGAATAAGAGGTGGCCAGAACTAGGAAGAAAGCCAAGAATTTCAAATGAAACTTGTACATAAAATTCACCTCAAAGATGCAAATGACGTTGAATTTTAAACCTTATGATAATTATCATCCACAGAGAAAATTCTATGATATATAGTGAACCAAAAAAAGAAGACATCCCTCCATTTGACGAATTGATGATCACTTGGAACGCCGTCCGCCCATCTAATGGAAAATACCTATTCTATGCGAGCGCTAAGATCAAAGAATGGTCTCCTTGGCTCCTCTACGCATCGTGGGGAAGCGACGGTCAATCGAGTTGCAATAGTAAAACTGACGCAGCTCCTGTTAAAATTTATCAAGACGCTCTGGAAATACTCGAAGGGCAAAAAGCAACTGGCTTTCAAATCAAAGTCATTTCAGAGGGTAGCGCATCCCTAAATGAGATCCGCAGACTGCATGTTTATACAAATAGCGATAAGAGCGCAGAGCCTAGGCAAACCTCCCCTTACCTTTTGCCAATCTCCCTTCCGTTAAAAGGTCTTTCCCAAATGGCCGTGAATCATGTTCGCCATAAAGACCTTTGCTCTCCAACCTCAACAACGGCTGTCGTAAGGTATCTTTCCAATCAGAGCGGCATTGATCCTGTCCATTTTGCGCAAAAGTCGTGGGATGGCGGTTTTGATATATTTGGCAATTGGGTTTTCAATGTTGCGCAAGCAGCAGCTGAACTAGGCCCAACTTGGGATTGCTGGGTTGAGCGCCTTTCTGGCTTCGACGATATCTACCGAAGACTAAACCAAGGAACGCCTGTCATCGTAAGCGTCCGAGGCCCCCTGCCGGGAAGCGCTTCTGCTTACTCCAATGGACATCTCATGGTGATTATTGGATATGAAGATAAAAAGGTAATCTGCATGGATCCTCGCTTCCTCTCTGATGCGGAAACGGAGGTTCGCTATGACTTGTCAGAATTTCTCCAAGCGTGGAATCGAAGGGGAAGGGTCGCCTATATCTTTTCGAAAAGGGCCAAAATTTCAACGTGATTGGTGCCTGGAAATAAGAGGTATCCAGAGGCCTCTTTGATTTTCCATCCGTCTGCTATGAGCTGCTTGCTATCTCTTTTAAAACTTTCAAAACCGCAGCTGACATAGATGAGCCGCGAAGAATCGAGCTTCGGAATAATTTGAGGATCCAGCCCTTTTCGCGGCGGATCGACAATGATTAAATCGTAACCAGCAAGATCTGCCTCTTTTGCGTCGATGCAGAGATACGAGGCGTCCGTCTTCATTTGCTTGAATGAGAGGTGGGCGAAGGGGTTATTCTCGACAAGCGTTAGTTCCTTCGCTTTGTGGCGCACTGAAAGACCGATGGCGCCAACGCCCGCGTAGAGTTCGAGCACTCTCTCGCCAGGATTGACCCAAGTTCCAATTTTTTGGAGCATCTTTTCAAAAAGGGGCAGGTGCGTTTGCGAAAATGCGCCAGGATGAAAAGGGATCGGCATATCATTTAGCGTCTGCCAAAGAAACGGTTCTCCGTGAATCAATTTCCAAGAGTCGCCAAATATCCTATTTGTTGGATCTGAGTGGCCGTTGATCCAAATGGAGTGCCACAGGTCGTGTTTGAGTAAGGCTTTACAAAAGGGCTCCAAATCTCCATTGTTTGCTACGAGGGTCAATTGGATCTTGTCAGTTGAACGCTCGACAAACATCTGCACATAGCGGAGAACGCCCCCCTGAGGTTTTTCCCTGTAAGGAATCACGTTTTGCTCCACAATCTCCTTCTTGATGATGGCAACAGCGCGATTGATGGATGGATGGTGTACAAGGCAATTGGGGATGGAAATAACGTCGTGGGTATTTTTCTTGAAGAGTCCAATTTCCGGCCCCTGACGAACGGCGAGCTTGGCCTTCAATCTTGTTTGGCTAAAGCCGTCGTGGATAAAGCTCGGTTCAATGCCGTGTTCGCGAAAAAAAGCAAGAGCTTCAATCCAGATGGGCGGATTGAGAAAATCAAGCAGCTCGCAGCCAGAGCATTTAGAAAAGTGGGAACAGTTGTTCATAACTTGTTCACAACCTGTTCATGGGTTGTCGACAAGATTTGCCAATGTTCAAAACTGCCCACTTGTGAACAGGTTGCCAACAAGTTATGAACCATTTTTTTCTCCTATGAGCTTCCTCTAGTCTATCAACATTCCCACATCAACAGAAGAAGAGGATATTACTATATATATAGATATAAATATTCCTATGCCGTTGTGGGTCTCTCCGGTTATACTGGCAAGCGTGATGAACCTAGAGTCCTTTTTCTCTCTTGAACGTTTCGAGCATCGCTCTCTTTGGAAAGAAGGAGAGCCTGTCTGGCATCCCCTCATCAACTTAAATAATTACTTGAAGGAAAAAAATACTTGTCGGATTGAAATCGACATCCCTGAAGGGGTTTTTCTTCAGAACCGCGAACTGATATCAATTGGAAAGGGAACTGTAATCGAGCCAGGTGTGTTCATTCAAGGACCTTGCATCATAGGAAAAAATTGTGTTTTGCGTCATGGAGCATACATTCGGGAATCGGTCATTTTGGGCGATGAATGCCATATTGGACATAGCGCTGAGCTGAAGCATTCCATTATATTGAATCGGGCCGCCGCGACCCATTTTGTCTATGTGGGCGACTCCATTCTGGGCGAGTCTGTCAACTTGGGGGCTGGAGTCAAATGCGCCAATCTCCGCTTGGACCGGCGCGATGTGTTTGTTCAATTCGAGGGGAAGAAGGTGAGGACCGGTTTGAAGAAATTCGGCGCAATTGTGGGGGACCGGGTGCAGATAGGTTGCAACTCAGTCCTCAACCCAGGTACACTTGTCGGGCGGGAATGCTTTTCTTATCCCCTGATGAACCTAAAAGGGACGATCCCTGCCCGCAGCCAAATCGATTCTGATGGGATCCGCCCGATAGAACAAAATATTTTAGAGAAACTCTTATGGCAATCGACCTCTTCCGCTCCCAAATAGAGGAGTCCCTCCGCAAGTTCATCGAACAGATGGGAGAGAAAAATGAGCTCCGCGATGCTTGCGAATACGCTCTTCTAAATGGCGGAAAACGGCTCCGTCCCATTTTGGTCCTCATGATTGCTGAAGCGCTCGGCCTTGGAACGGATGTAATGCCGGCAGCATTAAGCATCGAATTCTTCCACACCGCCTCACTCATTGCAGATGATCTTCCTTGCATGGACAACGACGATATGCGGAGAAATCGCCCTTCGCTCCACAAAGCGTTCGGCGAAAGCGTTGCCGTGCTTGCCAGTTATGCGTTGATCGCGGAAGGTTATGGCGGAATTTACAGAAACAGTCAGAACAGCCCCGAATCTGCAGTTCTTTGTTTAGAGGCTGCCACCAGGTGCGCCGGGATCAACGGAGCGACTAACGGGCAGTTTCTCGACCTCTATCCGCCCAACGCCGATCTCGATACAATCAAAAAGATCATCTATCAGAAAACGGTCACACTCTTTGAGATCGCTTTTGTCTTTGGCTGGCTTTTCGGGGGCGGAAGCGCCTCAAGGCTATCCGAGGTCAATGCGTGCGCATATCATTTAGGGATGGCTTTCCAAATCGCCGACGATTTGCTTGACGAAAAGGAAGATGCATCCAGTCCCATCAATATCGCCAAAGCATACGGCAGAGAACGGGCTCTTTCTCTTTTTGAAGAAGAGATGGAGGCGTTTACTTGTTCGCTAAAAAACTTAGGTCTTTGGAATATCAGATTTCAAGAAGTCGCAGCTTGGCTTAGGCAGTATGGAACTGCCGTCCAAACCACATGATTTTTTAATTACAGATGCGCCTGGAAGAAATCCAGGCGCTTGAGTTTTAAACGGCCGCAGGGACTTCTACGGGTTTTTTCGCCGCCGCGAGCTTGGCGTGGATTGCCTTCTCGATTTCGTCGGCCATCTTCGGATTGCTTTTCAGCTCTTCTCGCGAGGCTTCGCGGCCCTGTCCAAGGCGGTGAGTCTGATAGCTAAACCAAGTTCCTTTTTTATCGATAACGCCAGTTTCTACGCCGACATCCAGGAGCGAGCCGATATGCGAAATCCCTTCATTGAAGATGATGTCGAATTCAGCTTGCTGGAATGGGGGCGCGCACTTGTTTTTCACAACTTTGACTTTTACTCGGGATCCGATGTCGGCAGCTGCGGCGTCGTTGGCTTTGATGCCGGAGAGTCTGCGTATATCGAGGCGGATGGAGGCGTAGAACTTGAGGGCTCTACCGCCAGTTGTTGTTTCTGGGTTGCCGAACATCACGCCGATTTTTTCGCGGATCTGGTTAATGAAGATCGCGCAGGTGTTGCTGCGTGAAAGGGTTGCTGTGAGTTTACGCAAAGCTTGAGACATCATGCGCGCTTGCAGGCCCATGAATTGGTCGCCAATCTCCCCTTCGAGTTCTGACTTTGGAACTAGAGCTGCAACTGAGTCGATGACGATGACGTCGACCGCGTTTGAGCGGGCGAGCATTTCGGCGATATTGAGCGCCTCTTCGCCGTTATCGGGCTGAGAGATCATCAGGTCGTCGATATTAACGCCGATCTTGGCCGCATAAGCTGGGTCGAGAGCGTGTTCAGCGTCGATATAGGCTGCGAGGCCTCCGTTTTTCTGTGCGTTGGCGACGATATGGGTAGCCAATGTCGATTTACCAGAAGATTCTGGGCCGAAAATTTCGACAATACGGCCGCGCGGTATGCCGCCGATGCCGAGAGCGATATCGAGCGCAATGGCGCCGGTTTTAATGACGCTGAGGCCGTGGACTGATGAGTGTTTGCCGAGAGCCATGATAGCCCCATCGCCAAATTGCTTTTGGATCTGGGAAATGGCGAGTTCAAGGGCCTTTTTTTTGCCCGTATCGGGTTGTTGAGACATATGATTCCTCCTGAGAATTCTGCTTAATAGTAGCATGAAATCTATTTTTCTTCTCGTCAAGGCAGAAATAAATCCGACGTTTTGGTTCAATGCGGAAAAGGTGGCAAATGATTTTAGCTGGCGACATTGGTGGAACGAATACCCGCTTAGCCCTTTTCGAGAAGGGACGCATAGCGGGAGAAGAGAAAAAATTTCCGAGCGGCAAATACAACAGCCTCGAGGCAATCATTCAGGAGTTTCTCCAGGGAAAAAAAGTGGACCGGGCCTGTTTTGGGGTCGCAGGACCTGTGCGGGATGGGAAAAGCAAGATCACGAACCTCCCTTGGATCATCGATGCCGCCCACATCAGCCAAACTCTCCATATCCGCGCGGTTCACCTATTGAACGATTTGGAAGCGAACGCCTATGGCCTCAGAGCTTTGAAGAAAGAAGAGTTATTTTTGCTCCATGAGGGGAAACATCAGGTTGGGAATCAGGCGCTGATTGCTGCGGGGACCGGGCTGGGAGAGGCGGGTCTTTTTTGGGACGGGAAAGAGCATAGGCCGTTTGCTTGCGAAGGGGGGCACACCGATTTTGCACCGCGCAATGCGATGGAAATAGAGCTTTTAGTCTATTTGAAAAGTAAGTTTGGCCACGTTTCTTATGAACGGGTTATTTCTGGACCTGGTCTTCATAGTTTATTTCAGTTTTTGATTGAAACGGGGAGGCAAAAATGGTCTCCCGCAGTAAAAGCGGAAATGGAGAAGGGCGATCCTGCAAGGGTCATCTCGGAATGGGGAAGGGAAAATAAGGACATGGCTTGCGTCCACGCGCTTGATTGGTTCATCTCGCTTTACGGATCGGAAGCGGGCAATATGGCTCTGAAGTTTCTGTCGCTTGGCGGATTTTATGTGGGAGGCGGAATTGCTCCGCATCTCATCGATAAAATCAAGAAGGGGGGCTTTCATTCTGCATTTGTCGACAAGGGGCGCTTTAAGGAGCTGCTCAACTCAATCCCCATTTGGATTGTCTTAAATGATAATGCGGCTCTCCTTGGCGCTGCCAACTACGCGGAGAAGCTGTGAATCCAGAAGCAGAAAGAGTGAAAGAGCATCAGAGAATCGATATCGCCAAGGACGTTCTCCCTTGGGATAAATGGGGACCCTATGTAACTGAACGGGGCTGGGGAAGCGTTCGGGAAGATTATAGCGCCGATGGGGATGCGTGGAACTATTTCACTCACGATCACGCGCGGATGCGGGCGTATCGGAGATGCGATGATGGAATCGCTGGCATTTGCGACCGTTTCAGCGTCCTCTTATTCTCTCCCGCTTTTTGGAATGGGGCCGATCCGATTATTAAAGAGCGACTATTTGGACTGAATTGCTACGAAGGGAACCACGGCGAGGATGTCAAAGAGCTCTATTACTACCTCGATGCGACACCTTCGCACAGTTACCTGAAATATTTGTACAAGTACCCGCAAAAAGCCTACCCATATGACTTGCTTGTTGAAGAGAATGGGAAGCGGAGCCCGCTGGATAGGGAATTCGAGCTAGTCGATACCGGGATTTTTGATGAAAATCGGTATTTCGATATTTTCATCGAGTATGCAAAGGGCGATCCTGAAGATGTGTGCATTAAAATCGAGGCATTCAATCGAGGGCCTGATACAGCGCCTTTATGGATTATGCCTCAATTGTGGTTCAGGAACAAATGGGCTTGGTCAGATAAAAGAAAGCCGGAGCCGGTGATTGCTCAAGAACCGGGCGAAACCCTTTGCCTTGTCGCGGACGATAGCCGTTTGGATTCGCCTAAATATCTCCTCTTTGACTATCACCTCGGACTTCGCTACCTCTATGGAATGGCGGGAGCTACTCCCCTTTTCACGAACAACGACTCCAATAAAATGGCCCTTTGGAATCAGCCTAACGACACTCAGTACGTCAAGGATGGATTCGACCGGTATCTGGTTCACAATGAGAAAAATGCGGTGAATCCAGCGAAGAAAGGGACCAAGGCCGCTCTTTGCTATTCGTTCCCCAAAGTTGAAGCGGGAAAAAGCGTTAGTCTTTACTTCCGGCTCACCAATAAGAAAATGAAAGATCCCCTCACCGATGTCCCTGGGATTATTGAAGCGAGAAAACGGGAAGCCGACCTATTTTATGAGGCTATCCATCCGAAGAATGCGACGAGTGAAGAAAAAGCGATTCAGAGACAAGCTTTAGCTGGGATGATTTGGAATAAGCAGATCTATATTTTCGATGTGGGTGGCTGGCTGCAGGGCGATAATCCAAAAAATCCTCCGCCAGAATCGCATCGATGGATAAGGAATTTCCACTGGCGCCACATCGTGTCGTATCGGATTTTTTCTATGCCGGACAAATGGGAATTTCCTTGGTTTGCTGCCTGGGATCTTACGTTTCATTCTCTTGCATTTGCGCTCATTGATATTGAGTTTGCAAAAAATCAGTTGTGGCAGCTTCTATTCGATCAGTTCCAGCATCCGAATGGGGCTGTACCTGCCTATGAATGGGAATTCAGCGATGTGAATCCACCCGTTCAGGCTTGGGCTGTCCTCAAAATGTTCGAGTACGAGAAAAAGAAGTTTGGAAAGGAAGATTACGCCTTTTTGGAAAAGTGCTTTCACAAACTCCTCCTCAATTTTTCCTGGTGGATCAATAAAGTCGACCATATGGGGAACAACGTCTTCGAGGGGGGCTTTCTGGGGATGGATAATATCGGCTTTGCCGACCGTTCTGAGAAGCTGCCTCCAGGTTATCTTCTAGACCAAGCAGACGGGGCTGGCTGGATTTCCCTCCTTTGTTTGAACCTGATGCGCATCGCTCTCACTTTAGCGAAAAAAAACCCCATTTATGAAGGTTTAGGCATTAAGTTCTTCCAACACTTTATCTACGTAACGGCGGCTATGCGAAAAGGGTATTGGCGCCCCTACGATATGTGGAATGAGGAAGATGGGTTTTTCTACAGCTTTATGCGTTGTCCTGACGGAACCACAACAGAGGTAAAGGTCCGCTCAATTGTAGGCCTCATCCCCTTCTTTGCTTGCGACTTTTGGGATGAAAAGGAACTTAGGCAGTTTCCTGATTTTTACAGAGCCTATGAATGGATGATAGAAAAGAAAGGGGATCTGGCTTCTAGGTGCATCCAGAAAATCCCGCATGAAAACGGAACAAATCACCTTTTTGGTCTTCTAAGCGCGCATGAAATTGAAAAGTTTCTAAAAAACATATGGGATCCAAATGAGTTCCGCTCAGAATATGGCCTGAGAAGCCTTTCTAAGTACCACGAAGACCATCCGGCACAATTTCATGGACTATCTCTATGTTATGAGCCGGGAGAGGCTATGCAGAAGATTAAAGGGGGAAATTCCAATTGGCGCGGGCCCATTTGGTTCCCAATCAATTACTTCCTGATCGATACACTTGCAAGGCTTGGGCATGTCTTCAAAGACAATATGAAAATCAAAGTGGGAAATGAGCCTGCAGTGAACTTGAGTTTCATGGCGGAGTCATTTGCAGATCGACTGCTAAATATATTTAAGAAAGATGCCAATGGAAACCGACCTGTATTTGGCGATTATAAGAAGCTTCAGAAGGATCCCCATTTCAATGAGCACCTCATGTTTCATGAACACTTTCATGGTGACAATGGGCGGGGCTTAGGGGCGTCGCATCAGAATGGGTGGACGGGTCTTATTGCGAATCTAATTGACGAAATCAAGAAATGAAACAGGCTGGGTTTTTGCCCAGCCTGCTGAAATTGAATGCTATGGACAGCTTAGATTAGAAGTCTAATCTGAAAGTTGCTGTCAAGCCTTGAACATAGAGGTCGCCGTAAGAGAGCGTGCTGTTAGCAATCATGTTTACGCCTTCATTGAAGTGGCGGAACATGTTTTGGTTAAAGAACACTTGGAAACCGTATCCGAGAGCGAAGTCCATGTACCAGTTGTTGCAATCTAGGTAAGTTCCCCAGCCAAATCCCATCTCGAGGTCGAGGTGTGGTCTGAGAGTGTAGATTTTTCTTTGCGATACGTGGAAAGACTCTGTTGGAGTTTCTGTACGAGAGTCTCTAACAGAGGCTCTTGTATAATCAGTGAATAGAATATCAGCTTCGCCGTTTCCGAAGAATCTGAATCCAGAACCGATCATCCAATTAGACTCTAAACCAACTTTTGGACCGATTGCCCAAGAGCGTGATTTGCCTTTTACAGTGGCTACATCAGCAAGAACGTTTGCACCGTCAGTTGCTCTCTCGTAAGTGTTAGTTACGTTTTGGCGGATCCAATCAGCTCTCAAGCCAAAGCTTGGGCGGACTGTGAATTTTGTGCCAACATAGTGCCATCTTCCTAAATCGAGGTCTAGGATATCCATTTTGAGGGCCCAGCTTTGTTTCGCAGAGCTGTATTCTTGGGCTGTCACTGTTGAATTAACAAAAGGAGATCCCCACATTGGATCGATGTGGCCAGCTTCTGGAGCGGAAGCGCTTGTAGAAGTTGTAGAATGGAACCATGTGTATTCTAAGTGCATGTCCCAGTTGTCATAATCAAAATTTCCGCCTACGCCTAATTTAAAGCCTGGCTTGAATTTGAAATCTGAGTTGATGATAGAACCATCTATACTATTAGTTGTTGTTAACGCTGCATCAGACATACCCAACTCCATGTTTTCTTGGAGCGGTTGCCAGAAGATGAAGCTAGCATCAGCATAGAAGTCCCATGGGCAGCGTGTCTGGATGCGTGCTGGATAGTTATATGCAGCATTCAATACAGGTGTTGGCCATACTGGGCAGCAAGGATCTGTCGGGCAAACTTGCGTTGGAGGGCAAGGTTGTGGGCAGGGCTTTGGGCATGGTTTTGGTGGGCAAGGTTTTGGGCACGATGCGTTGTTTTGGCCGAATACAGATGTAGCAACGATTAGCGATGCAACCATCCATGGCTTTGTTTTTGTCAGTAAGTTCAGCATTTTTTGCTCTCCATTTTGGACGAATAGTTTGTTTTATTAGCTCTCGCTAAGATATTCCGAAGCGTTGCCATCATCTTCGACCGATGCCGAGTTTCTAACGTTCTGCATGCGATTCAAGATTACATTTGGAATGTTAAACTCAAATTGAAAATTAAATCAAGAGAAATGGAGCTCTGCGCTCTGACTTGTCAGCGAGAGCTCTCGCAAATTTATTCGCTTTCGGGATCAACCCAGAGAATGAATAATCCAATTTTGCTTTGCGGAAGATTGGAATTCAATGTGACAATCCATGATTCGGAATAATTCAATTCGTCATCATCATGCATTTCATCATCTTCCTCTTCAGAATCTTGATGAGAGCCGTAAAAAATAAGAGGGGTGGAAAAAAACGAGTTCTTTTGGAGCATCTTGTCTTTCCCTGTTTATACCTCCTCATAGAATGATCGTATGAGCGAATCAATCTATTTTACAAAGTCCGGAGCGTAAGAAGCTTGAGATAACTCTTTTTGCAATTGATCAGCCTATGATAAATTTGCATGAATTATCTTGAGGTCCCTATGAAACGTCTCCTATTCGCCTGCATCCTCCTTATGACCAGCTGCCAAACGAGCAAGGCTCCAGAGAAGCATCACTCAAAGCTACGAATCAATATTGGGGCTGATCCTCAAACACTTGATCCTAGAAAGGCGAGGGACTTGACCTCGATTACCTTGATGCACATGTTTTTCGAAGGGTTGACACGGGTCTCTAAAACGGGCGAGATTGAGCTAGCCTTGGCGGATAGCGTTGAAGTTTCAGATGATGGGCTGCAATATCGATTTCACTTGCGCAAATCATTCTGGTCCAATGGCGATCCGGTGACTTCGTTTGATTTTGCTGATAGTTGGAGAGCGGTTCTTGATCCTCAATTTCCAACTGATATTGCTTACCAGCTTTACGTGATAAAAAATGCTCGTAAAGCGCGTATGGGGGAGATGAATTTGGGGCAGGTTGGCATTCACACACCTGATGCTCAGATGTTAGTAGTTGATTTGGAGCATCCAGTTCCCTATTTTCTCCAACTGCTTTCAATGGCCTCCTTTTATCCAGTCCCCAAAATTGCGAACGGGGATTCAAACTGGTCAATCAATCCCGAAACATACGTGTGCAATGGGCCCTTTACTCTAAACACTTGGAAGCATGCAGATGAAATAAGCGCTCTTAAGAACTCTTCCTACTGGCAAGCAAGCGATGTTAAATTAAGCGAAATCGATTTATACATGATGAGCGGAGACACAGAAATTCAGATGTTTGAGGAAGGGAAGCTTGATTGGGCTGGATCTCCCCTTTCGACCATTCCCGTCGATGCTGTCCGTGAATTGAAAAGTAACGAAAAGCTACACATCAATCCATTTTCAGCGACCTATTTTTTCAGAGTGAATACGGCTGATAAGATCCTTGATAAAAAGAATCCCTTAAGCAGCGTTTCTTTCCGCAAGGCATTGGCGTTCTCTCTAGACCGGAAGGGAATTACAGAGCACGTTCTCCAAGGTGGGCAGAGTCCTGCTATTAGTTTAGTTCCTCCTGAAATGGGCCTTTCTGAGAAAGGATATTTTCACGACGGACATCAGCAAAAGGCCCACTCTCTTTTGATGGATGCCCTTTTAGAGCTCGATCTGACGTTGGAAACCCTTGAGCCGATTAAAGTCAGCTACAGCAGCAGCGAAAGAAATGCTGCTATTGCCCAAGCGATTCAAAAGCAGTGGGAAGAGGGGCTTAAAATCAAAGTGGAGCTGGAGGCTGTCGAGCCGAAGATCTATTTCCAGCGTATTTCCCATAAGGAATTCCAGCTTGCCGCTGGATCGTGGACTGCTGATTTCAATGATCCGATCAACTTTCTCGAAGTGTTTAAGTACAAAGAGGCAAGCACCAATAACACCAATTGGGAAAGCAGCAAATACGCAGATCTCTTGAATCAGTCTGGATTGTGCATGGACTCTAACGAAAGAAAGAGGCTGCTGCGCGAGGCTGAACAGATTTTAATGGATCAGATGCCGATCATTCCGATTTTCCACTTTGCTTTGAACTACTTGCAGAGCACAGGACTTGAAGCAGTGGCGTTATCCCCCCTTGGACAGATCGATTTCCGCTGGGCCCGAATGGGTGAATAGGATTCTTATATTACCGGTGGAGTCGGAGGCGGTTCTGCACTCGCTGGTTTTGTCTCTTTTCGGAAGATCGCATAGGCATTGATCGGATGCTCTTTGCCATGGAGCATAAGTGGTCCCAGATACTTCGAAGGGAATTCGTTGTAGAGTGCGTTGAAGGTTGTTTCGCTTACTATAATCGGATATTTTCTATCTTTTGTAACCTCTTGGAGCCTTTCAGCGATGTTCACAGTATCGCCAATGGCTGTGTATTGCATTCTCTGCTCTGATCCTAAACTCCCTACAATCGCATCTCCAGTATGTATGCCGATGCCTATATCGATCGGGGGTTTTCCCTCTTTTTTCCATTTTTCCTGAAGAACATCAATTGCATCGATCATTTCAAGGGCAGTTATGACTGCATTTCTTTCTTGTTGAGGATCTTCTACGGGTACGCCAAATTCGGCCATGATTCCGTCTCCTAGCAGCTTATCGAGCATCCCATTATGTTTAAAAATGATGCCGAGCATCTTTTCAAAGTAGTCATTGAGGAATGACATCACTTTTTCTGGGGGCATGGTCTCTGAAAGGTGGGTGAAGTTCCGGATGTCGGAGAAGAAGACGGTGATTTTCTTCCTTTCTCCTTCGAGTTTTGCCGATCCCTTGGATTTTACGATTTTTTCAAGAACGTGTTGAGATACATAATGGGCAAAACCGGACTTCAAGCGCTCTTTTTCCTCTAGACCTTCATTCATCTGGTTCATTGATTTTGCAAGGTCTTCAAATTCATCGCCTGTAGAGAGTTTTATTCTATAGGCGAAATCCCCTTTCCCAATTTCGGAGGTTGCTGTTTGAAGAGAGCGCAAGGAGCGGGTAACTCTGCTTGCTAGCCATTTTGCGAGGACTAATGAGACAAGGAGCGATACTGCCAGTGAAAGGGCTCCGTATACCAGCAAATTGTTCAGATGTTGAGAGACTAGATCTGCGCTAATATCTACGCCGACGCTTGCTACGTAATTTCCTGCTTTATCGAAAACAGGCGCATATCCTGTTAGCCAGGTTCCCCAAGGGTCTTTAACCAGATGTCCGTATGAATAGGCTTCATTTGTGTGTTTGTATAACTGTTCTTCTGTGGCCCCGGGGCTTTGCGTTCCTGCGTGAGAGAAATCTCTATCTAACTCCTCTGGATCAACGGAGAATAAGAATTTTTGCGGATCTTTGGGGTCAGGGTAAATGGTATATAGGAATTTGATATAGACGTCTTTACGCCGATTTGCATCTCTTGCCTTTCTTAGCTGTTTTTGAAGCTCGGCATAAACAGGTTTTTTCTCATCTTCTCTTGTCCTAATTTCCTTAACAGCATCTCCATCGAGTTGCGAGGCAACTGAAGCAGCAATTGACAGCCCTTTGCTTTGGAGTTCCGAAAAGGTAAATTCACGTGTCTTATACTGATCAATACCAACCGCCAGGAAAATATTGATGGCGGTCATCGAGACAAATCCGAGGTATAGTTTGGTGGAGTACTTCACAGCCTCAACCTAGGATATAAACACATTTTCGATCAATTAAATTTAAATTGATCTTATAAACCGTTCTGATTATGAAGAAATTTATGCGATTTATCTTATTGATTTTTCTCTTTCTACCCCTCTTTGCAAGAGCGGGGACGAATGATGGATCGATTCTCCTTCATAATGATACAACTATGATTTTAACGGCTGTGATCCAAGCGTCGGACGGGACCTATCTGGGGCAATTTTCGGTCCAGCCTGGCCAGCAGAGAACTTTTACATCCAGCATGTCACCAACAGGATACGTCCGTCCTGGCACGTATGATGTCTCTTTGACTCCATATACGGTGACATGGCAGTGCCCATCTGAAGGGATCTTTTCTATGTGTACCAATGTTTCTCCGGGCGCATATGTCAAGGCGACTATTTGCGATGGGACCAGATTTTGCGCTCCCAAGAAAGAGATGAAGAAAGAACCCCCCGCCTCTACCTTAAAGAAAGTAAAGTAGTCTTCTTAGAAAAGGAGCAGCTCTTTGACGGGGACGTCCCAGGGATCGCGCGGCAAGAGTTCATCGCAGAGCTGCTCTTTGAAACCGACTCCAATAGTAGCTATTTCTCCAACGGCGGCAAGAAACCGGTCGTAATACCCTTTCCCATACCCCAATCTGTACCTCTCGCGGTCGAAGCCAAGGGCTGGCACTAATATACAATCAATCTCGGAGAGGGGGGCTTCAATGATGGAGTCGATCTTGTATGGGACTAGAAACAAGAGCCCCCGTGCTTTTAAGTAGTCGTTTAATGGGTTTAGATCGATTTCAGAACCCACCGGTGTAAAGGATAGGATACGGCCTCTTCCCTTTAGGCTTTCCCTTGCAGAAAGGGCCGCCTCTTCTCTTCGCTCTTTAGAGATGTTTTTCCGCCTTTCAATAAGGATCTGGCGCCATTTAGTCTTCTGGGTCAACTGGCTTTCCTTTAAAATAGGGAACTTTTCGGAGGAGCGAGCCTGTTTCATCAAAAAGGGTGGCAAGTCCATTCCCATTTGTTATTGATGAGATGGGCTCTTTCTTCTGCATCTTATAGTACTGACCCGTTAGAATCCGGTCCTCTTCATACTCTTCGTAAAGCATCAAGCTTCCATCTCGATACCAAGCAAGGGATGGACCTGACCGTTTATTTCTGGAATATTCTCTTTGGCTTTGAAGTTGACCGTTGTTGTACCAGGTTTTGGCGCAGCCATGGACCATGTTGTCGTTCCAGGTCACTGCCATTTTGGGTACGGGTTTGGCCTGGCTAGTCTCTAGATCTGAGGGGAGATAGTATTCAACTTCTTCTCCTTGCTTTCTCTCATTTTTAATGAAATAGGATCTCTGAATTTCGCCGGTACGGGTGAATTTTTGGACGAGTCCTTCAGGAAGCCCGATCCGAAATTCGGCAAGGGTCATCGATCCATCTTCGTCAAAAAGGGCCCGGAATCCCCCACCATTTTCCACTTCTGATACAAGGTCTCCTTGGGGAGTATAATAGGATGCTTTGCGAAGCCGGCCATCCAAAAAGTCCTCTTTCCAGGCGATCTTTCCATCCACGAAATACCCAAAGCTTTCCCCTTCTTTAACCCCTCTTTTGCACATGGTTTGCGATTTCAGCGTCCCTTCAGGCCAGAACTCGGTAGCAAGTCCATTCAACTTGTTTTTTTCGAAAGTAAGTTCCCGTTCCACTTGCCCAGATGGGTAATAATAGATGCTTTTCCCTTCGAGAACCCCCTTTTGATAAGGGATTGAGGCGATCAGATTTCCCTGTTCGTCCCAGACTCTGCTCAAGGAGTCGAATACCCAATCTTCCTGAACTCCTGGGGATAGATCGGCAGTTCCACCCACAACGTTTGCTTCGAGCCGGAGCTGTCCATTTGGAAACCACTCGCGGAACGCTCCATGCGCCCGCATTTCTTCGGCTTCCAGGTATTGGCAAATCGTCCCGTTAGGATGGTAAGTGGTGATTCTGGAGTGGTTTTTCCCTTCGGCTTTATAGACCCGGAGCACTTTTTTGTAGGGTTGAGCCGAGAGGAAGTCAGTTGTTTGGTAGCTTATGAGCCGATCGGGATTGCTGATGGTCTCTGTCAGCCCGTTTCTGTCCTGAATTTGAATCAGCGAGATTGGATCCGCTTTTGCTGCATGGTGGCAGCCGGCAGCGGCTGTGAGAAGGATAAAGAGTATTCGTTTCATGATTCAGTAAATTCCCGTTTGATAAGATCCATCTCAACTTCGAACACTTCTGTGTGAAGTTCGGTCTCTTGCTTTTTTAGGCGGAGCTCTTTGATCAGAATTTGGGGGCTTCCCGAAGTAGGCATGTAGTTCTCTATGGGCACATCTTCGATCAAAGAGAGGATTTGTTTTATATCGTTTTCATCCATTTGGACTGGATGGCGTTGTTTTTCTTCGACCTCTTTCATCTGGGAAGAAACTTCGATCTTCTCTTCAGTAAATGCAAGCTTGTTTTCATTCAAGACGGCGAGTCTGTTTTTAATGGCTTGAGATTCAGGAAATGCAGGGTGATGCAAAAGAGATTGGAGCTTTTGCCGCTCATTGCTGAGGAGAGGAAAAGATTCGATCTGCTGATCGAGGAAATAGGGGTTCGGGTTTGAGTAGCGCGCTAGAAATCTTTCTTTTCTCGACTTTCTTTCCAAAGCAAGCCGCTCTTTCCTTGCAGCTCCCGCGTAACGCTCTTCAAGATCCTCAAGTTCTCCAGATTTTTGAGATAAAAATAGGGCAGATCCTATCAATGGAAAAATCGCGAGCACAAAGAAGAATACGGGGCGCATCTTGAGAAAAAAGAACTGCCCGCATTTTTCAAGGAACATGAGGACTCCTGTTCTTCATAAAAAAACTTGCTCGGTAGCCATTATTCAGGGCGTCCCACGAGATCTCTTGCGTTGAATCGATCCAATCGTCGCTGGATCTTAGCGATTCATGAAATTTTCTCGCGTTCATCATACTCTTGAAATCGAATTCGATTTCCACTTTAGCTAAAAACGGCTCTTTACTTGAGCGAATCGTCGGATAAGAGGTCAATTGGTACTTGATTTCGCGCACATCAATCGGATCTCCCTCATTTTTCAATTCTTCCAATAGAGGATGGCCCGAGAGCCAAGATAGAACTTCAGAGGCCTTCGGGGCTTGAAGAATATACGGATATTCCTTGTTGTTTGATTCAATCGCAGAAATCCACTGATCTATTTGCTCTTCCATATTCCCTTCCGTGAGGAGCGTTTTTCTAGAAGAGGTTTGCAGAGACTCTAACATCTCCTCTTTTCTAAGAGATGTCGACCTGAGTCCAATGGCTAAAAGGGCTATGCTGAGCACAACCGATGCAGCTAGAAGAGTGAGGGCATAAAAACCCATTCGGGCCCAATTTTTTTTTGGGAAAAAATTGCCCTGGCGTAATTGGAGAGGAGTTGGAGATGTTTGCTCTAGTGCGAGGCCCATGCTGACTGCGAATTTCTGCTCTTCAGAAGTTAGGGGACACTCACCTTCAGAAAAGTCGATGAGAAACTCTCTCAAGTGGATAAATGCATCGGTTCTTCCGGTGAAAATCACCGGCTTGATAAGGCCCCTTGTGAATGAATAATAGACTTTCGCGAGTTCTTGCCTTAGTTCAATCAACTCTCCTGATAAATGGGGATTGAGCCCTGGCTTCAAGAGCAGGAGGTCGCTCTGCTTAGCTGACCCTTCGATTTCGTTTTTCAAAAGGATTTTTTTCCGATCTTCGCGGAAAGCGGCAAGGAGTCCATCGATCCCTTTGGTAATGGCGTGAGATTTTTTTAATTCCCCTTTTTCCATAAGCGCGCAGGTGGTCTCATTGGATCCCAAATCGATGATAAAGGCCTCAGAAAGCTTAGGGAACTTCCAGCGGATAAAATGGCAAAGGGCCGATGGGACGGTGCTTATTGCATCGGGTTCGATTCCCATCTCTTCAAGCTGAGTTAAATGTTTTTTTAATCCATCGCAGGGGACTGTAAATAAAAGCGCATCGGCTTTCCCCTTTTTCCCAAGAAATGGGATCGTAATGACCTCTTCAGGCTTAAAATGGCTGAGCGCTTCTGACTGAAATGCGATCGCCTCTTCTATATGGCGGCTGCCTGCGACCTTGATTTCCATGGTCCGAATCAAAAAATCTTTTGCAGAAAGGCCGCTTGTAATCCGCCCTTTGAAACCATTGATGTAAAGCGGCTTTACATTCATGTTCTCATTGAGGGAAACGGCTCGGAGAGCTCGGATTTCTATCCCCTGGCGCCCCTTTCTAAGTAGGCACGTTCGGATGAAAGATGAGTCGATGTGGATGCCGAGGATATTCATAATGTTCCACATTTTAGCAGGACATGACGAAAATTGGAAATACCCTTAATATAGGTGGCATGAGTTTGGCATATATTATCAATCTTCTCTTTGTTACCTATACGGTGCTCCTCTTTGTCCGGATCGTCAGCTCCTGGTTCCCGGCTTGGCAGGGGCATAATCTGATCCGATTTGTCTCATTTTACACAGATCCCTACCTCAATTTCTTCCGTCGGATCCTCCCTCCTCTTGGGGGCGTTCTAGACATTAGCCCGATCCTCGCATTTTTCGCCCTACGCGTCCTTGAGATGGTCATTCTAGGCCTCCTAGCATGAAAAAACCTTTTTTTATCGGCAAAGCTGAGCTACCCAATAAAGTTCTTTATGCCCCTCTTGCGGGCTGTTCCGACCTCCCCTTCCGCCAGATGTCCTGCCGTTACCGCCCAGGAATTGTCTATTGCGAGATGGTGAAGATCGATGCGCTGATCCGCAATGACCAGAACACCTATCGGATGCTCGACTATGATGTCGGCATGCATCCTATCGGGGCTCAACTTTGCGGAAGCAAACCAAAAATTGCCGCAGCCGCAGCCCGAATAGTCGAAGATTTAGGATTCGATGTGATCGACTTCAATTGCGGGTGCCCGGTAGATAAAGTGACTAAAGACGGTAGTGGATCGGGCATGCTCAAGACTCCCGATCTCATTGGCGAGGTTATTTCCAATATCGTAGCCGCCGTCAAAGTACCCGTAACGGTCAAAATTCGAGCTGGCTGGGATGATAAAAGCATCAATGCGGTTGAGATCACCCGCATCGCAGAAAGAGCGGGCGCCAAAGCGATTACCATTCATGGCAGAACGCGCGAGCAAGGTTATAAGGGGAAGGCCAACTGGGATTACATTAAAGAGTGCAAAGAGGCGGCGCGCGATATTCTTGTAATCGGCAATGGCGATGTATTTGATGCCGAGAGTGCTCTCCGTATGTTTGCCCACACAAAATGCGACGCTGTTCTAGTCTCTCGCGGCACTATGGGCCAGCCGTGGATTGCCCAGGACATTCTCCGAGCGCTCGATGGTCTAGATCCCCTTCCAAGATCGATCGACGACCTTCGCAACAGTCTATTAGAGCATTTTGATTGCATCGTCCGCTATCAACCGGAAAAGCAGTCGCTTCTCGATATGCGTAGAGTTGGCTGTTGGTATTTAAAGCGTCTTGTTGGCGTGAAAGAGCTTCGCGTTCTTTTAAACAGATCAGCATCCACATCGGAAGTATTCCAGCATCTCGAGCGATTCTCCTGGGAGTCGACTCAGATGAATCAAGAACCGGTATTTGCCGAAAGCGAGACTTAACATGCAAGAGATCCATATCTTCGTAAGCGGTACAGTGCAAGGCGTGGGATTTAGAGTGGCTGTTAAGCGTCATGCAATGCTCCACCAAATCAAAGGCTATGTCCGCAATTTACCTGATGGGCGTGTAGAAATTTGCGCTCAAGGAAAGGGCGATCAGATCAATCAATTTCTCCACACAGTGCAAAGTCGACCTGGCGCGGGGCAAATCTCCAATATCGAAACGCATCACAAGCCTTTGCAAGAATTCTTCACTTCATTCGAAGTTCGTTGAACCATTTTTCCTAACCGTTTATATGCCAGACTATGGACTTAGATTTATCTGGCAAGACAGCTTTAGTCACTGGCGCTTCTCAAGGAATTGGGAAAGCATGTGCACGCGAATTAGTTCTTCTCGGCTGCCGTGTTGTCATTCTGGCGAGAACTGAATCCAAATTATCCAAAGCTGTTGAAGAATTTGAACGACTTTCTCCTATTGGGCACTCCTTTATAGTTGCCGATCTTTCCGATTTTGCCCATCTTAAGAAAAAAATCCCCTCTGCGGGCCCATTTGACATCCTCATCAATAATACGGGAGGTCCTCCCGGC
Source organism: Chlamydiota bacterium (assembly GCA_031423235.1). Lineage (GTDB taxonomy): Bacteria > Chlamydiota > Chlamydiia > Chlamydiales > SM23-39 > REEB52. The sequence goes on from JANPFC010000015.1 coordinate 57,163, forward strand.
GGTCTGCTAGAGAATGCAGATGAAGAAGAGATTGAAAATGCATTTAAAGGGCACCTCCAATCTGCTGCGCTATTAACTAGGTTATGTTTACCTAGAATGAAAGAGCAGGGCTATGGCCGAATTATCAATGTTCTTTCTGCTTCCGTGAAAGCGGTCATTCCGATGCTTGGTGTTTCAACCACTGTGCGCTGGGCTGTAACGGGATGGGCAAAAACGCTCTCCATGGAAATCGGATCTTATGGAATCACCGTCAATTCCGTATTGCCAGGCGCTACTGATACCGAACGTTTGAAAGAGACGACCGCAACAAAAGCTCGCCTTAAGAATAAACAGCCCCACGAACTACTCGCAGAGAGAATAGAAGCAATCCCTGTGAAGCGGATCGCAACTCCAGAGGAGATTGCATCCGTAGTTGCCTTCCTAGCGACGCCAGCGGCTGCCTTTGTGAACGGCGCAGCAATCGCTGTGGACGGAGGGCAAATGCCATGCATATAGGAGAACTATGCCCCAGCTGATTTTAGAATACTCAAGCAACATCAAGGAAACCGGGGATTTCAAGAAACTGTTTTTGAAATGCCATCGAATTTTAGAATCTGTTGGCTCCATCCGGATTTCCAATTGCAAAAGCAGGGCCGTCAGACGCGATGTATTTCTTGTAGGCGATGGGACAAACCCTCATGACGCTTTTGTCCACCTCGATTTATCTTTTGCAGCCGAAAGAGGGCTCGACATCAAGCAGAGGATTGGGAAAGAAATTCTGAAAGTTTTGGAGGATCATTTCCTGAAGTCAAAAGATCTCCAAATCACTGTAAAAATCACATCTATTGAAAAAGAGACGTATTTTAAGCTGCCAGAGGGGACCTTTTCTCCTTAATTTCGAAAATTATTGAGTATAAATTTCCTGATCAGATAGTTTAGCCTGGCCTTGTTGCACAAATGCTTGCTTCGCAAGTTCCGATCACTTCTCACTGCCTTCGGCAGCGTGAAATGATCGTCAAGGGGGCGCCGCCGGAGGCGGTGCCCCCTTGACGGCGATGTTTGTTCTCCGTTAGGAGAATAAACTCGGCGGAACCTCTCAAATAAACCATAGACTTAAAGTAAATCTTTTTTATACATTTAGTGCCCCTTAGAAACCGAAGTTCACATTTAAGGTGGCGATATGGAAATCGACAGACTAGATGATTTTGATACACAATATCAATCCGAATTGAAACTGTCCATTTGGAATGGGCATGAGATCCAATGGCTCTTTGGTTGGGGAATACCGCTTCATGAAAAACTAGAGCAGCACTCAGCAAGCGTATCTTTAATTCATAAAACTATCAGCATATGCTTCTCTTCGAATACCGGCGCAAAAACCCAAACGGTTACCGAGCCATACTTAAACGTTGAGCAATCCAAAAAGGATGCTTGGGCTCCAGCAA
>JANPFC010000016.1:0-12423 GCA_031423235.1 Chlamydiota bacterium
CAAACTACCGATCCCCCCAACGATAAAGGAGTTTTGGCGTCGTGTAGCAATGTTAGGCGGGTTTTTAGGAAGGAAATCAGACGGCAATCCTGGATGGCAGACTCTCTGGTATGGGTGGCTCAGACTGCGAGATATGCGCAGTGGAGTGGAGCTTGGCATGAGCATGGGCTGTTGAGGATTAAAAATATTTGCTTAACATTTGTGGGTAACGACAAGGATCGGGACCCAACGAATCCCTAATTTTGAACAAAGAGTGAGTTCAGGTACACGCCAAAATAAAAGTATTCAAGATGAGTCAAATTGGGGAACATCTGAAAGATCTCCCCGGCGCCAAGATAGATGTGGATCCAATCTCCACTTACTTTTAGCAAAAAATGGATTGCGATCCACTGGTTTAAATGCGATAATTGGTCTGCAATCCAAATGGTAAATAGATGAAGGATATCTTTAAGGAAATAGACCTCTTACGGGATGAGATCAACTCTTACCGTCCTCTACATACTCATCTATTGAAACAGATCAGAGAATATTACAAAATTGAGTTGACCTACACAAGCAACGCCCTTGAGGGAAATGCTCTCTCCGAATCAGAGACGAAAATTGTCCTTGAAGAGGGTATCGCAATCGGCGGCAAACCGCTAAAAGACCACATGGAAGCGCTCGGCCATGCCGAAGCGATGGATTATCTCCACACCCTCGTTGAGGGAAAATCAGTCCAAGAAGACAACATCCAGCAATTGCATAAGTTGATTTATTATCGAATCGATGAAAACGAAGCGGGACTGTATCGAAAAAACAGGGCCGTTATAACTGGTTCAAAATATCCGTTGCCAAAGCCGTCAGACCTACCGCTTCTCATGGAAAAGCTGATCCCGAATATGGCCGAACTCAGAGCCAAAAGACATCCTGTGGAAGCTGCTGCCTTGGCGCATAAGGAGTTTGTTTTTATCCACCCATTTATCGATGGAAATGGCCGTGTCGCGAGGCTATTAATGAATCTGATTTTAATGCAAGACGGCTTCAATATCGCGATCATCCCGCCGATCACGAGAAGAGAGTACATCGATTCTTTAGAAAAAGCTCACACTTACGATCGGGACTTTGTCCAGTTTATCGCCAGAATGGTTAGAGAAACCCAAAAAGACTATTTACGCCTCTTTCTCAAAGACTGACTTACAAATCGATATAAAAATTGTGGCTACGGGGAGGGGGGGGAATGATTCTAATGCTGGGCCGCTCCCAACGAGCGAAATCGGAATCGATTTGCGCCTGCAATGCAGCCGTTCTCGCTTCCGACTCACTCGTCAGTTTCTTAGCCGATAAGTAGTCTTTCCAATCCCTTTTGCATTCAGCTATTGCATGAGTCAACTTTTCATATTCATTTACAAGGGAAGCGTGGCGCTTTTGGCGATCTGGAGATACCTCGTCAATGGAGTAAAACCATAGCCTCTCTTGGGGAATCTCGGTGGAGCGCCAATCTCTGAAGCTCTTGTCATAAGAGGCCATTAATGCAAGCAGAGACTCTTGGCTTTGTTGAACGTAATGGAGATGTTCGAGCGATCCTGATCGATCTGCCAAAGCTGCCTTTAGGCGGCGATTTTCCGCGATAACCGAAGAGACGGCTTGCTGCGTACCTTCCATCCCATAGTTGAACCGCGTTCCAGCTATTACAACCCTACAGGTTGGGCAGGGGCGGTCCATTACCCTAAGAATGCAGGCCTGGCAGAATGTGTGGCCGCAGGAGGTCGAGATAGCGGGCCGCTTTCCTAAAGGCCCATAAGACTCGTAGCAAACTCCACATCTGAATACTTGCTCAAGATTTGCTACTGCCAGAAAGGTTGCCCTGTATTTTTTTGCGGACAGTATGCCGAAAACTAATTATTCGGGAAATAGGAGCATTTCTATAAGAAGATCCCCAGGTTCTATGAAACCAATCATGGGTTCTGTATAGGGGCTTGCAGAGTCAGTACGAGAGCTCTCGGTTGTCGCAGGACTTGGATTCTTAAGCGGCTCCGCTTGCTCAAATGCATTGAGCACGGCTACCATTGCAAGGTCGCCTCTTTCCACGAAATAATTGTAATGCGCGGCAAATAGATCAGTCGAAATGGGATTTATGGAAAGAGACTTCAACGTCTTTACATCGCGGCTTTCGCAACATTGCCTGAAAGAATGATCGCAAAATCCGGGCGCCATTTTTCCTGTTTCTAAAAATGCGCGCACCATCGGCATGTTTTGATGTTGGTTTGCAAGCAGGTACTGATTAAGGTAGTGATAGGATGAGAGCTCTCCATGCATAACTAGCGCCTTGACAGCCTCAACATGACCTATCTTAAGGGCCGTCTTGAATGCTGCACCGTGAACCGCCTTCGTACTGGACATGTTTAAAACAACCCATTCTACGAAACATGCGTCTGCTTGATCAAGAGGAGGGTTGCCCCGATTCAATCCCCTTATCAGCCCATCAAATATTTCATGAGAGCAAATATCTTTGGTGCTCGCCTTTTGTGTTAGCAAGTACCCCAATGCGTTGCGGGTTGCAATAGTTTCAGCTTGACGAACAGACATAGTATTATCCAGAATTAGTATTAATAATTCGTAAATTTTACTATAAATTATAATTAAACGAAACTGAAATTATTTTTATTACATCCAGACATTTTGTTGCAAAAGAGCCTGTTCGATGAACATCTCTTCGCCATATACAAGATGGCATCCGAGCTTTTTGGCTGCGGCTAGGAGGGGTGTCTCCTTTGGATAATAGACGACGTCCATAACTGTAGTATTTGGCTGTATGTGGGGGATGAAAGCGGACTGAGGGGGAATCGTATTCACCAAAATATCATACGGATGATTCTGGAGCGCCTCAAGCGGGTAGCCTTCGCAGCCGAACTCTTTAGCACGCGATGGAGTCCTATTGAAGACCGCGACATGGGCGCCTCGCTGTTTAGCCTCATAGGCGATCGCGCGCGCGGTGCCGCCTGCGCCGAGAATTGCAAGCCGCTTGCCCTTGACTAGCATGTGCTTTTCGATTGCATTGAGCGCGCCGGGAGCATCGGTGTTGGTTCCAAACGCTTTGCCATCCTTAAAGGTCACTGTATTGATAGCGCCGATTGCTTGAGCAACGGGTGTGATTTCATCCATTTCTGGGGCGATTAGTTCTTTAATGGGGATCGTGACGCTAAGTCCTCCGAAGGGGAGCTTGCGGATTAGTTCAAAACACTCTCCAACATCCCTTTCTTTCACAGGCATTGCGATATAGACCCCATTGCGTTGAAAACGGGGATTATGAAAGGCGGGGCCCGGACTCTGTTCAACCGGATCGCCAATCAGCGAGTAGATGAGTGTATTTCGATTGAGTTTCCGGTAATGGTAGAGATCGAGAAGCGTTTTCAGACTGTATCGGTGAAGAGTTGTTTCTTCATCTAATCCGGAGTAATCGAGAACGCTGCCGACAATCGGCGCGATCACTCTAGATGGTTTCCCAAATGGCCCCATCGACATCACGGAGATGGGAACCCTCGCCGTCTTAGCAAAAACCATGAGCCTTAGCATATCGGCGGTTGAGTTGGCTTTTAGGGCTATTTTGTAGATGGCGAAATGGGGGTTTTTCATCTCTTTGAGAATCGCATCGAGATCCTGCGGGGTCTCTTTGAAATTGTGATAGGAGCCGATGAGCTGTACTTTGGGAAACTTTTTTGCGATCCGCTCGATAAAAGCGGGGTCGGTATCGGCCTCAATATCGCAGTATTCGGGTCCAAGCTCGAGGAGCCTTTCGATCTTCGCCAACCGCTCTTTTTCGGAAAGATTGCATACGCCGCCCTGCTCTTTTTTACGGAGCGTGAAGATGCAGGGAAACAGAGGCTGCTTTTCGATGTCGAAATGGTCGAGCCGGAGCTCTATCAGATCCGCGAGGAGGCAGACCTGATCGAGCTCATGGGGATTTGTTACACTGCCAACAAGCATTTGCAGCCTAAAGTACTTTCTTTCATCATTTTCTCAAACAAGTAAATTTTATCCAACTGTTTATAAGACACTTACGAAGAGGTATTGATTTCACTCAATGAATTGAGTAAAATCACTCAAAAGACCGAGCAACCAAGAGAAGCTATGAAAGAGCGACCCGTTTTCCAAGAACTCCTCAGAAGGGTAAAAGAGCCTAGAAAATTTATACAAGTTCTTCTAGGCCCAAGACAAGTAGGAAAAACGACCATTGCCCTAAACCTTGAAAAAACCTTACGAATCCCCTGCCATTATGTCTCTGCCGATACGGCGACATTAGAGGATCTAACGTGGATTCGGGCACAATGGGAAATAGGCCGGCAAAAGATTGAAAAAGAGGCCCTTTTAATTATCGATGAGGTGCAAAAAATCCCACATTGGTCCGACTTGATTAAAAAGTTATGGGATGAGGATTCGAAAAATCAAGTTAATCTAAAAGTAATTATTCTCGGCTCATCTCCGTGGCTTATGCAAAAAGGACTCTCCGAAAGTCTAGCAGGCCGATTTGAAATCCTGCCAATCACTCACTGGTCATATTCAGAGATGGCTGATACTTTTGGGTGGAATCTGAATCAATATATCTATTTTGGCGGTTACCCAGGGCCTGAATCATTTGCAAATGAAAAAACACTTCCCCGATGGCTCAATTATATCAATGATTCACTAATCGAAACTACAATTTCTCGAGATATCTTGCTCATGACCCAGGTTAACAAACCCATTTTACTTAGAAGGCTTTTTCAATTGGGATGTTTATATTCTTCTCAAATCCTATCGTATCAAAAAATGCTAGGCCAATTGCAAGATGCAGGAAATACGACGACCCTGGCTCATTATTTAGAGCTTCTTACTGGAGCCGGTTTACTGATGGGGATTGAGAAATATGCAAAACAAAAAACACGAAGCAAATTATCCAGCCCCAAATTTCAGGTTATGAATACAGCTTTAATGAGTTCACAATGTGGTAAAACGTATAGAGAATCGACTGAAGATAAACCATTTTGGGGACGTTTAGTGGAATCGGCAATTGGAGCTCATTTAGCCAACCAAATTCGAGGCACCCAGATCGAATTGTATTATTGGCGAGAAGGTAACGAAGAAGTGGATTTTGTTCTTAAAAAGGGAAAATATCTGACAGCTATTGAAGTAAAAAGCTCGGCCCAAAGGGAAACTCTTTCCGGATTAAGTGCCTTTGACAAAGCATTTCACCCCGATAAAATTCTCCTAGTAGGCCAAGATGGAATCCCAATTGGAGAATTCTTAAAAAAACCTATCGACCATTGGGTTACTTAATTACACAGAATTGCATTGTGAATAAGTTGTACCTCTTTCATCAACTTTTCAAACAACTCGGGGCCGATTGTTTGTGCAGCGTCCGTGTGCGCTTTATCTGGGTCGGGATGCATTTCGATCATCAGTCCATCAGCGCCTGCGGCAACGCCTGCGCGCGCCATCGGAAGGACCATCGAGCGTCTTCCCGTTCCATGGCTCGGATCGACGACGACTGGCAAGTGGGTGAGCTCTTTTAGAGCTGGAACTGCATTGAGATCGAGCGTGTTTCTCGTGTGGGTCTCGAATGTCCGAATCCCCCGCTCGCATAAAATCACATTCGGATTGCCCGCGCTGATAATGTACTCTGCCGCGAGCAATAGATCTTGGTACGTTGCGGCAAAGCCCCTTTTGAGGAGAATCGGATTCTTGACCCTGCCCAATTCTTTTAGGAGAGTAAAATTGTGCATATTGCGGGCGCCGATTTGTAAAATATCGATGTAGCTCGCAACGAGATCGATCTGGCTTGCGTCCATCACCTCTGAAACGGTGACGAGATTATACTCAGCTGCGGCATCTCTGAGAATTTTCAGACCTTCCTCCCCCATCCCCTGAAACTCATAGGGCGATGTGCGGGGTTTGAAGGCTCCGCCGCGGAGTGATTGGGCCCCATTTTCAAAGGCCATCCGGGCGCATTGTTCCATTTGCTCTTTCGATTCGATTGAGCAGGGCCCTGCGATGACGAAAAGTTCATCGCCGCCGATCGTTTTGCCCTTCATTTTGATCACGGTGTTTTGTTTTACGGCTCTACTTGCGAGTTTGAACTTCTCTTTTATAGGCGCAACGCTTTCTACTTCCGGCAAAGAGGTAAAAAGTTTCGGATCTACCGATTTATCCATCCCTCTTACGATGCTGAGGCTCCGCTCGCCTTGCCGCACAGCTTGAAATCCCATCCGCTCTAAGCGGGCCATGAATGCAAATGCGTCTACATGATGTTTTAGTTCTATAATCATAATCGTTTTCCTTCCACAAAGTGTGATCCGACGACAAATCCATCGGCAAGTTTTAAGACTGCATCAGCCATTTCTCGAGTCGAGATTCCAAATCCTACGGCAATCGGCAAGTCGCTTTTTTCCCGGATTTGGGCAATTTTATCTGCTAAATCCTCGGGCAGACCCGACCGGGCCCCTGTTGTCCCTTTTCGGCAAGCGTAGTAGAGAAACCCTTTAGCCATTTTACTGATCTCATGAATGCGCTCTGGCGGCGTTGATGGAGCGATCACAAAGATGGGCTCAAGGCCAATCTCTTCGCAAAGTCTCCGGTATTCCATCCCCTCTTCAATCGGCAAATCGACAATCAAGATCCCGTCCGCCCCTGCCCTTTTTGCTTTCGTTAGGAAGCCCTTCAGATCCCTTTGGATCGGGTTTAAGTAAGTAAACAGGATCATAGCCGTCTCTGTCTCCTTTCGGAGATCTAAGACCAACTGGAGCACCTTTTCAGGGGTCGTCCCCTTCTTGAGCGCTCTTTCCATCGCTTTTTGTATGACCGGGCCGTCGGCGACTGGATCGGAAAACGGTATGCCGATCTCAAGGACGTTCACGCCCATCTGGATGAGTTCGAGAAACTCTTTTTTCCCCGCATCGCCAGCCGTTAAATAGCCGACGAATGCATCTTTATTTGCAAAGGCTTTGGATATGCGCGACATCCTTGTCTCCTCTTCCCGATAAGTTCACTAATACAACCATGTCCTTAGGCAACTTTGGCGCAATCCGCGCCAGATAGCCGAGGGCATGGGATGACTCAAGAGCGGGAATAATCCCCTCAGTTCGAGTCAGTAATTTGAAGGTGGCGAGCGCCTCTTCATCGTTGCAAATGTCGTATTCAACTCTTTTCGAGGCGAATAGTTCGGCATGTTTGGGACCAACTCCCGGATAATCGAGTCCCGCGGAGATCGAATGGGTGTCTTGCACTTGCCCATTTTCATCCTGCAGGAGAAATGAATAGGTCCCGTGGAGAACGCCTGGACTTCCGTGTTTAAATCTAGCGGCGCCTGCAGCCTCTACGCCGACAAGCTGGACTTTCTCTTCGAGAAAGGCAGCAAATAGACCAATCGCGTTCGATCCTCCGCCGACGCAAGCGATGCAAAGATCGGGATCTCTTCCAATCCGCCCTCTCATCTGCTGTTTTGCCTCAACGCCGATCACTTTTTGAAAGCTTGCCACCATCGCAGGAAATGGGTGCGGTCCTAGAGCCGACCCCAGGCAGTAGTGGGTCGTCTCGTAGCTTGCAGCCCAATCGCGAAGCGCTTCATTCACCGCGTCTTTAAGGGTCGCCGATCCGTGTGTAACGGGGATGATTTTCGCTCCTAAAAGCTCCATTTTATGGACGTTAGGCGCTTGTCTTTCGATATCGGTCTGTCCCATGTAAACAACGCACTCGAGGCCGAGTAGCGCGCAGGCGGTAGCCGTTGCAACACCGTGCTGGCCAGCTCCTGTTTCAGCGATGATTCTCGTCTTGCCCATTTTTTTTGCAAGGAGGCACTGACCGATGGCATTATTGATTTTATGGGCTCCGGTATGGAGCAGATCTTCCCTTTTCAGGAAGATGCGAGGCCCATCAATTGCTTTAGAGAAGTTGGGAACCTCAGTGATTGCAGTCGGCCGTCCCGCATAATTGCGCAAGAGGTCGAGAAATTCTTTTTCGATCGAGATAGTACGAAAAGCATGATCGAGTTCTTTCAGAGGCTGAACGAGGAGCTCGGGAACATACATCCCGCCGAAAGATCCAAATCTTCCAGGTCTTGCCTTCTCTATGAAGTCAGAGATCGATTGGGGCCCGCGCGCTCCACGGGAAACATCGACCCCGTGAGGCTGAAATTTCAGAGTCGCCGCTTCCACATTTTCCGCGCTGAGATTTCCTGCGACGAAAAAGCGAAACCCTTGAGGATTTTCAAAATGGTTCTCAAAGAGGAGAAAGTCGCTCTCCGGCCTTAGAGATTGGGGAAGCGGTTTCCCATCTGCAACGTAGATTTTCTTCTGCTTTAGCTGATCGCAAAAGCTTCTAGGGATATCTCCATGCAGCTGGATCACATTCAAATCCAACGCATCGATAATTTCTTGCATCTCTTCCAAAGACTCATCGGCAAATACAGCCACAGGCTCGGCGCCGGCAGATCTCACAGCATCAGCTATTTCTTTTCCTTGACTGATCGTGATCGCACGCTTAGAAACTTTGGAAAAAAGAAGACCGATGTAGTTGGCTCCTTTCTCTACAGCAAAGACGGCTGTCTCAGGATCCATTAAACCACAGATTTTAACGAGCATAGTCCCTCACAAAGTTCTGGCGATCTGGTTAAGGCTTCTCCGACCAAAATGGCGTCGTAACCCATTTGAAACATCCGTTTAGCATCTTCTTTATTCTGCACGCCTGATTCAGCAATCTTGACGATGTGCTTCGGAATCATTCGGACGAGTTCATGCACTTCCGGGTGCATGGTAAAATCTTTTAAATTTCTCTGATTGACCCCAATTATTTCGGCGCCAGCCTCTATTGCAATCTTCAATTCATCCGCATTGTGAATCTCAACGATTGCATCTAACATGAGCTTCCGCGCCTCATCGAGCATCTCTTTAGTCCGTTCTTTAAGGTAAGCCACAATCAAAAGAACCGCATCGGCATCCGTTTCAGCAAGCTGCTCTTTGGTCGTGATAAAATCCTTCCTCAAGACCGGTATCGATACCGCGTTCCGAACAAGCCGTAAATCATCGAGGCTCCCTTCAAATCGATCTGATGTAAGAACAGAAATGGCCGAAGCGCCCATCGATTCGTACAACAATCCTCTCGCAGCCGGATCTTTAATCTCCCCAATTTTGCCCCTCGATGGAGAAGCCCGCTTGATTTCAGCGATCACGCCCCCATTCCGTATGGCCTCTTTAAAACTCTTCCGTTTCACCATCCGGACTCCCTCCGCAACACTCCGAGCTTTGCCGTAAAGGAACAGGCCGACGCCCGCATTGAGTATTAATGTATTGAGCACCGCGCGCGGTGGATTCTTTAGTATTTCCGCATTCATTTTAGCGTCGCCACCTTTTAGATCTTCCAAGCTGCATAACTCAAAGCCGAGCGCTTCTGGATCGATGGAGAGCGTCTCCATTCCATGTTCAGTGACCAAGATCGCCTCCGTCTTTCCGATACAGCTCAGCTCGTCGATTCCATGCCCAGAGTAAACGAGCGAGCGCTTAGTCCCGAGCCTGAATAGCACTTCCGCAATCACCGGCACGAGCTCCGGCTTATATACGCCAATCTGCAAATGATCTGTCCCTGCAGGATTGAGAAGAGGGCCGATGAGATTGAATGCCGTGGGTGTTTTTAGAGCGTTCCGCACTGGGCGCATCTCTTTCATCGCCGGGTGGTAATCGGGCGCGAAACAAAATGTAAAATTCGGCAGGGACACGATCCCTAGCGCCTCAAGAACATCAGCGGAGCCGCATTTCGATGAGACGGCCCTATTTCCGTGTTTTACAACCGGAACGCCGCATTTCGCAGCTAAAAGGGCAGCGCCGGTGGAAATATTGACCGTATTTGCCATATCGCCGCCAGTCCCCACGATGTCTAATACCGGATGACCCACATCCAATTTTTTCATTTGAGAGCGCATCGCTTTGACAAATCCTAAAATTTCCGATGCCGTCTCTCCTTTTGCTTTCAAAAGGGTCAGAAATCCCGCCATTTTCACAGGGTCGTTAAGAAATTCAAGGACCGCATCAAACGTCTCTTCAGCACTAAGAGCCTCTCCTCGGATCAATTTATCGAGCATGGCAAACCCCTAAGAAATTCTGCATGATCGTTTTCCCCTCAGGAGTCAAAATCGACTCGGGGTGGAATTGGACGCCGAAAATCGGATATGTTTTATGGTGCATCCCCATCACAAGCCCCTCTGGGCTTTCTGCGTCGGCGATCAAATCAACGGGAAGCTTTTCAACAAGGAGCGAATGGTATCTACCCGCCTTAAACGGCAGAGGCATCCCCTTAAATAGGTTTTTTCTCGAGTGAAAAATCAAACTATCTTTGCCGTGTAAAATCTCCGACGCCCTATTCACGCTTGCGCCGAAAGCAATTCCGATCGCCTGATGGCCTAAACAGACGCCAAAAATTGGGATTTTCGGTCCAAACTTTCGGATCACCTCAAGGCAAATCCCTGCATCTTCAGGTCTTCCAGGGCCCGGCGACAGAACGATTCCAATCGGATTTAGTTTTCCGATCTCTTCAAGAGAGATCTCGTTATTTTTGACCACCCTCACATCAGACTCTAGCTCAGCAAAAGCCTGATAAAGGTTGTAAGTAAAGCTGTCGTAATTATCTATGATTAAGAGCATTGGCTACCTCTAGGATGGTGTTTGCTTTATGACGCGTCTCATTTGCCTCAGTCTCTGGATCTGAATCTAGGACGATCCCCGCTCCCGCCCGAACCATCAACTCCCCCTCTTTCAAAATGGCAGTCCGGATAGCGATACAGCTTGTCAAATTCCCCAACGCATCGATTGCGACGATTCCTCCGCCATAAATGCCCCGTTTCGACTGTTCGATCTCATCAATCAATTCCATCGCCCGTTTTTTAGGCGCGCCGGTCAATGTTCCAGCTGGGAATGAGACCTTAAACGCATCTAACTCATCGAACTTTGGGTCCAGTTTTCCGGCCACTCTTGATACGATGTGCGTTACATGGGAAAACTCGTGGGCCGCTTTAAACTCGACCACCTTGACGCTCCCCGGGACTGAAACCGCTCCCACATCATTGCGCGCTAAATCAACTAGCATCACATGCTCTGCCGTCTCTTTCGGATCATTTAAAAGTTCCTCAATTGAGGCGCCCTTAGGTCTAGTTCCTGCGATCGGCATCGATTCGATCATCCCATTTTTCACCGATATGATTTTCTCAGGAGACGCTCCAGCAATGGCAAAACCGTTTAAATCAAAAAAGAAGAGAAAAGGCGCGGGGCTTGTTTTTCGAAGCGCCCGGTAAAATTGGAACGGATCCCCAGCCACCTTTGCCTTAAATGTGCGGGAAAGGACGATTTGGTAAACATTGCCGGCTCTTAAGTGCTCTTTAGCAGCCTCAATCATCACCCCATATTCAGCGTCTGACTTGTCTGTGGAAATTTCCCCCATTTCGAATTCAACGGGAGGGAGAACCATCGGCTTTGTGAGTTTCGCAAATAATGCCTCAAGATCTTTGGGCTCGCCTATAGTCGACAACACGGCCCGGCCTGTTTGGTGGTCGAAAGCGACGCAGGAGCGGTAGATTTGGAAGAAGTACTCTCCCTCATAACCCACGTAGCCAATCGGCCCGCCTGTATACAAAGCTAATGGGTGATCCGCTACAACTGGAAATTTAGCTCTAAACTCCCTCAGCGCCTCGCAATAATCGCCCTTTCCCTCAATTGCCTCGATGGGGTCGATTCCGACGAATGAGTAGCGGTCTTTGCCTGGCGAGGACTCTAGGATGCACGAACCCTTAGTTGCAAGGGCGTAGTAGGCCGTAATCGGCGTGAATTGGTCGTAGGGAATTTCTTTAAAATGGGCTCTCACACTTTTCTCCTAATTCAGGAGAAAAGTCTCCTGAGATTGCTGCTGATCTGTTTAATGAAGTTGGATCCTCTGGTGATCTTGGCGATGCTGACCCCAAGATCCTTCGCCATCTCCCGCTGGGTCTTTTTACCCCTCACGAGCTCACGGACGATCAGGAAGCGGGTTTTAATATCTTCCCGTTCCTCAGGTGTCAAAATGAGCCAAAAGAGCTCATCCAGCTCTTTTTCGCTTTTCGCCTCTAGGCAGAGCTTTAGGAAGCCTCGCCAGCCATCGTTGTCAGATTCCATTCGATACCACTTCTTGTATACATGTAATGTTACACCATTACAACATTTCCGTCAAAGGGAGTTTTTTAGCCACTGATTATCAGACTGTTGCAAAAACAAACAGGATCTCGGAGTGTACTCCGAGTAAATGGCGATAATACCGGAATGCATTCCGAATACTTGAGGCCCCCCCCCCTATTTATACCATTCGTGATTCAAGATCGGGGAAATATTTTTTACCACCCGCGAACAGGGTTCGCTAGAGATCACAGAGCCCACAGAGAAGGGGTAAATTTTAAAT
>JANPFC010000017.1:0-37011 GCA_031423235.1 Chlamydiota bacterium
TAGTTGATTTAAAATTTAATCCTTCTCTGTGGGCTCTGTGCCCTCTAGCGAACCCTGTTCGCGGGTGGTAAAAAAATATTTCCCCCATTCTTGAACTTTCATCGTCATTACTAAAAAATAAATTACTAATCAGCAATTCATTACCTTTGATAACTAACAAATTTAGCGATATAATTATACCGGGTATAAAAAGGGGTATAATAATGACTAGTATTACAAGAACTCAATATACAGATCAAGTAAGATACGGACGTCTTGATGACGAAGAGGCTATGGCCGCAGTTGGCGCCAAAGCAAAATTAGGTACATTAGACAGCATAGCTAGATTTTTCTATAAAAATTGCTGTTGCGGAAGCAGCGATGCCGGTCTTGCAAAACTAGGCAGAAAGGTGGTACTTAGCAGTCCAGTTTCAAGCACTTCAGACGTTAGCCTTAAAGCTAAACCGTCTAAGAAAAAATCGAAAAAAATTGCCATTCCAACTCAAACAGCAAGGACTGAAGCAGACGTAAGTCCAAGCCGAGCATCTACCGATTCGGATCGAAGCAGATCTCCATCGCCGCCCTATCAGGCTCGAGCTCTCATTCACGTAGCTTCCTCTCCAGCAATCAGTGGCTATGGATCAATGGACCCTGTATTGGCTAGGCTAAAAGCTGGCCAGCCGCAAACGATGGCCGATGCCATCCACGGATCAAGGACCCTTACAACGTCTGTTGCTGCCGTTGCCGTGGCACAGCCTAAGGCCGTTGTCATAGAAAACCTATCGAGATTTGTGAGAACTATAAGTTTGCAAGAACCGGTTGTTACGGTTTCTCATAGAATTGGAGAAAATTTCCAAGTAAACGTCGATTATAAGCAGAACGATGGGCCGATGAGAGGATCTAGCAGAAGAAAAACCTATCTGGTTCCTGTAGAGGAAATCAGACAACTCGGTTCTTCTCATAGCACGACAACGATCGATTTGGGCGCGCATTTAAGAAATCACTTGAAAGCCAATTTCGCGTCTATAAAAGTTGCATAGCAGAAATGATTCCAGAATAGGTTCACTCTGAACCTATTCTTTTTGACACTAATTACAAATATCATTAGTCTTTCTCCTCATTCTTATCTTTAGGAGAAAAAATGATTGGAATCAGACCAGTAGCTAACGCACCCGCTTGCCAACCGATTGATCAACCCTCGGACAATTCCTGCTTGAGCAGAGTATGGAATGCTGTCGTCGAATTTTTCACAACAATTGCACTCTATATTTCCAATGCGATCAATATCGCTTGGACTAGCATTAAGGCTGTAATTTACCCTGACGCAGGCCTCGCAGCAGCTAGAGTTTCGGAAAAACTCGCTCTATATAGAAATATGCCTTGCGAAAGCGTAGGCTTTGTTGATAAATCCATTCAGATTTACCAAGACGCTCTCCGAAGAAAAGAAGAAGCAAATATTGCCGCTCTGCCCCCCGGAAGCGCAGTTCCCGATGAACAGCGCCCGCTAAAAACATTTAATGATGAGTGGGAAATGATGATGAACGTAGTAGATATTGCGAAAGCTATAGTTAGAGGCTATGTTTTCTCCGACTGCAATGCGACAGCCACCAACATCCCCTTCTTTAATCAAGTCGTAGGACAGCGGCAAGGCGAATATGATCCTCCCGTTCGGAATCCGGAAACTGGAGAACTCCTGCATAATGGCGGCTATGTGATGCACGAAGTGAATGAGGACCGTACCGTTCGATTGCGCGCGCTTAGAGCCGCATTCAATCAGTTGGAGCCCCATGAAAAAGAGATTGTCTTAGACAAGACAGATTTTGAAGGAATTAATCAAATGGCAGTATCTGAAAATGCGAAAGGGGTCATGAATGGAATTGCTGAAATTTCAAATTTACTTCACCAGCACAACCCTCCCTTTATGGCAGCACTCCAGACAGTCCATGGGAGATTGATTCCACGTTAATTTTTAACTTGTAGCATAAGCCCCCCTCTTCTATCATTAAGGTATGACCTCAAAAAAACGGAGAGGGGGGGCGAAGAAGCCCAAAATCGCTTCGAATCTAAGCAGAACCCTCACACAATACATCCGCGGAAAGCGCTATAGTCCATCGACCTTATCAGAGCTGACCCACCATTTAGACATCGCCGATGTCCACAAACCCCTTTTCAAAGAGATCCTTGACGATCTCGTCGACAAAGGCGAACTCGCTCTGCAAAGAGAAAAATATGCTATCCCATCGAATGCCAACCTAATTACCGGCACAATCAGCGTCCACCCTAAAGGTTTCGGCTTTGTACGCGTAGTTGATGGGCAAGACGTCTTCATCCCGCGCCAATCGCTTATGGACGCAGTCGACGGAGACACCGTAGAAGCGGAAGTCAATCCGGTCGTCTCAGCAAAAGGGCCTGAAGGCGTAGTCGTTGCAATCATCAAAAGAAGCCGCACCCACTTAGCTGGCATCATTCTCCAAAAGGCAGGAAAAGACTACGTTGCCTACGCTCCCCTTTTAGGAGCAGATAAACCGGTAAAAGTGAAATCTAAGACCGCGCTCAAAGAGGGCGATCGGGTCATCTGCAAAGTCCTCACTTGGCACAGCGAAACAGACACGGTTGAAGGAGAAATGACCCACTACATCGGCCACATCTCCGACCCCTCTGTCGACATCCAAGCGGCAATTCAAGAGTTTGAACTCCCAGACGGTTTTAGCAAAGAGGCTATCGCAGAGGCAAAAAGCTACGGAAAAAAAGTAACGGCTAAAGACCGCCGCGATTTAACCGAGTGGGAAATTGTCACAATCGACCCTGATACAGCCAAAGACTATGACGACGCCATATCTCTTACTAAAGACGAGGATGGCCACTATATCCTTGGCGTCCACATCGCAGACGTTGCACACTACGTAAAACCGGGCAGCCACCTCGATAGAGAGGCGTTCTTACGCTGCAACTCGACCTATTTTCCGGGCCAGTGCGTTCCCATGCTCCCTGAAGAATTATCCAATGAACTTTGCAGCTTAAAGCCCAAAGTAGCGAGACTCACTCAGTCGGTCTTTGCAGAATTCAGCCCAAAAGGCGATTTGCTCAATTATCACATCGACCGCTCTGTGATCAGAAGTCAAAAGCGGTTCACCTACAAAGAAGCTTTTGCGGTCATTGAGAAAAAGAAGAAAAGCATCCATGCCGATTTACTGAATCGAATGGTCGAATTTTGCCATGTCCTCAAAGCCAAACGGACCGAGCGCGGCAGCATCGACTTCTCAATGCCTGATGACGTGATCTTGGTCGATGATAAAGGGGTTCCTCAGAAAATCGAGAGAGTCGAATACGACATCACCCACCAGATGATTGAAGAATTCATGCTTAAAGCAAACGAAATAGTAGCGACCCACCTCGCCAAACAGGAAAAATCGCTCATCTACCGTGTGCATGATCAACCATCGCCAGAGTCATACCAAGATTTCTACACATTTGCCCGCTCTCTTGGTTTTACTGTTCCAGCAGAACCATCGCGGCGAGATATTCAGAAACTGTTCCGAGAAGCGAAAGACTCTCCCCTCCTTTCGCAGCTTTCGGTCAGTTTTATCCGGAGCATGAAGCTTGCAGCCTATTCCTCTGAGAATCTCGGCCATTTTGGCCTAGCTTTAGAGCACTACTGCCATTTCACAAGCCCAATCCGCAGATATACAGATTTGATCATCCAGAGGCTCCTATTTGACGAACTGCCTGAGACCGTGGACATCGATGCGATCTCGACAGCCTGCTCGGAAAAAGAGCGCGTCTCATTCCGCGCTGAAACATCGGTTGTGACCCTGAAAAAACTCCGTTTGGCCGGCACCTATTTCGATGCCGATCCAACCCGTGTTTATCCTGCGATTATCACCCGGATCAAGCCGTTTGCTCTCTTCTTTGAGGTTGCCCTTTTTGACCTTGAAGGGAACATCCACGTTTCCAAGATCGGCAACGACTACTATGAATACAATGCAACCAAGATGTCTTTCCGCGGCAGCAGAACGGGGAAAACATTTATAGGCGGCCAGCAGATCTTTGTTCAGCTTGTGAACATCAATTATATCCTTTTGCAAGCCGAATGGATTCTTGTGCCGCCCCCAGCCACATTGCCCAAAAAGAAGAAGTAAATCTCTATTGAGGCCAATACACATTTAACAGGATGCGCGAGACAAAGCTTACAGGATTGGAGCCCCCCCACAGGCCTCAACCTAAGATGCCACAAGCTCCTAATAATAAATTCTTTGCGACCATCTGCGTACTCTGCGTCTCTGCGGTGAATTTTAAATCGGGTAAAATTCATTCAATGAACCAAAGATCCATTACTAACGGGTTAGAAATTTACCGCAGAGACACAGAGTACGCAGAGGGTCGCAGAGTAAATTAGTAAAAAGTGAAGATTATATTGTTTCCCTTTTTTCAAAGTTATGTTGAGGACTATGGGGGCTTCCCCGATCCTGTAAGCTTTGTCTCGCGCATCCTGTTAAAGGTGTATTGGCCTCAAATGATTCAGCTACCGATTTATTGGTAAATTAGCGATCATGAAGACATGAAGAAATACTTCCTCACAGGACTTGTTACGCTGCTCCCCCTTGCAGTGACCATTTGGATTGTCCAGTTTTTGGTTAACTTTCTAACCAAACCGTTCATTGGACTCGTGACCATGCTGACCGATCGCCTCCCGATCGCCTCGCCTCAATTGATCAGAACCATCAGCCAGATCTTCATCCTCATTGGATTATTTCTCTTCATCTTCTTTCTCGGATTCGTCGCTCGGAAATTCTTCTTCAATCAGCTCATTCGTCTAGGAGATAGAATCTTAGAAAAGATCCCTCTCGTAAACAAGGTTTACAAAACCTCCAAAGACATCGTGAAATCGATATTCGGATCTAAAGAGAGATCCTTTGCCCAGGTAGTCCTCCTCCCATTTCCCTATAAAGGAGCTCACTGCATCGGTTTAATCGCCAAAGACTCTCCCCGCACCTGTTCAGATGCAGAAAAGCAAGAGCTTGTCTCCGTCTTCATTCCGACAACTCCGAACCCATCTACAGGCTTTTTAGTGATGTGCCCAAAAGCTGAACTCATTCTCTTGGACATGAAAACGGAAGAGGCGATCAAATATGTCGTCTCCTGCGGAGTCATTCAACCCGATGGTAAACACTGATGAAAAAACACCTACTCACTGGTTTTGTGATCTTGCTGCCGGTTGCCCTCACGATCATGATCATTGTTTTCCTCTTCGACCTCTTCACCGAGCCGTTCGTAAACATTGTGGGCCCTCTGGTCGATCTATTGCAAAAGAAGGGCAACGTTGTTTTACCCCACGGCCTAACCCTCTTCATCTCACGCCTCTTATCTCTCATCTTCCTCTGCGTTTTCATCTTTATTCTCGGCGTAGTCACACAGCTATTTTTGGTGAAAATCGTCATTAATTGGGCCAATCAAGTCCTATTCCGGATCCCTTTCATCAAAACTGTCTACAAGGTGAGTAGAGACATCTTTGCAGCCCTCTTTTCATCAGAAGGTAAAAAGGCCTTCAAAAGACCCGTCATGATCCCCTTCCCCTCCAAACCCAACCACTGCGTCGGATTCGAAGCTGGAGAGGTGGCAAGGGAATGTAAGGAAAAAATCAAAACTCCCGTTGTCTCGGTCTTCGTCCCGACCGCCCCCCACCCCATTTCAGGCTTCCTGTTCCTAATGCCTGAAACCGACGTACACTCTATCGACATGACGAACGAAGAGGTGGTGAAATTCCTCGTTTCCTGCGGCATGATCGTCCCCGAATCTGGAACCCAAGGATCGGAAGATGAACACCCCTTCTAGAGTCATTTTTTTCCAGGTGAACGATAATAGCTCAAAACTCAAAAGAATTATTGAAATGGCCCACTTCCATTTTGAAAAAAAAGAGCCCTTTCTCATCATGGTAGAGGACGAAAAATCGCAAAGTTTTGTCGATGAGCTCCTCTGGAAACAACCCAATACGAGCTTTCTCCCCCACCTAGCCTCCGACATCCCAACCACCGAGCTAGTCGCCATCACAAAGGTCAAAAATAATGTGAATAGCGCCCGGGCTGCCTTCAACCTCTGCCCCACTTCCCTCCTCATTGAGGGCCCTTTCCGGATCATTTATGAGTTCGAAGATCTGTCGGCCCCCAGTAAGAAAAATCTTTCCTCCCAACGGTACGACGCCTACAAGCAGGCCGGCTTTTTCATCGAAGCACGTTAAACAACTTGCTTCAAAAGCCTATTTTTCTCTATAATTCCGTCCTTTATAAAGCTATTGGAGTAGATCAATGACACGGATCAGTAAACAGGGGAGAATTCGAAACATTTCTCGCCGCAGACCTCGGGTTGCAGGACCCAAAACAGGCTCTAAGAGAGATGCCCTCGAATTTGGTTTTAAACCCCACGCGAACGCAATCGCTGCAGAATCTACAATGAACCGATTCATACCTAAAATTGGATAGATAAAATGACTAGACACGGCAGTTACGGAAAAAGCAGCAAAGGCGCAAAAAAGCGCAACGTCCTAAAGCGATTTGAAAGAGTCGATGTCCTCCGCAAAATGGGCAAATGGGTAGACGGCCAAAACACGAAAGTGACAGGCCTCCCCAAAACTCCTTCTGTGTAGTGACAATCTCCATATACAATCGTCAAAAAGATTTGAAGATAGACAAGGGTTCGGCTCGAGCCCTTGTTCTAGCTACTTTGAAATTTCTAAAAGTCCCTTTCGATGAAGTGGCCATCTATTTTGTCACCGCGAAGAAAATATCTGAGATCCACGATCAATTCTTTCAAGACCCAACCCCCACAGATTGCATCACATTCCCCTTAGATGAGAAAGATTTAGGCGAAGTTTTTGTATGCCCAGCAGTTGCTATTCAATATGCTAAAAAACGGGAACTCGACCCCTATAACGAAACCGCACTCTACATCGTACACGGGCTCCTCCACATTCTAGGCTTTGACGATTTAGAAGAAAAAGCGAGAAGAACGATGCGGAAAAAGGAAAAAAGTTGTATGCGTCATCTTGATAGCTTAGGTTTAACTCTGAGATGATCTCCCTATTTATTGAAAGCCCGTTCATGCCCATCCTTCTTCTATTGGGCTCCCTATTCTTAACCACTTGCAGCAGCGCGCTCCTCCATCTTGGGAAATTCAAGTCGAAAGAACTCCTCCGCTCCGAAGGGGCCCCCCTCCTCTTCTTCCGCCCGATCCTCCGAAAATTCTTCCGGCAGCACGACTGGGAAAACCTCTACTTTTGCATCTCAATCACCAAGCACGTCTATGAACTCGCTTATGCCATCTCAGCCTTTTTCTATCTCATTTCCGCGCTCCCAGGGCTCCACCACTTAGTCGACCAAGTCCCCTCCAAAGCTGACTGGCCGCCCCTCCTTGCTGTCGGAGGATCGATCATCGCCTTATCGGTCGTCCTCGACTTTATCATGCGCCTCCTCGGCAACCTATGGAGCCGCCCCCTCCTCAAAATCGCCGCCCCCTTCGCGTCGATCTATCTCCTCATCCTCTTCCCTGTGATCGGCCTCCTCCTCAAACTCACCCGCGCCCTCATCCACAAAGTCCATTTCGAAGAGGAAGGCGAGGTGGTCACCGACCGCTCCAAGCTCCGCGAAATGATCCGTGAATCAGAACTCCAGCAGCACCTTGACCCAAGCGACCAAAAGCTCATCAGCTCGTTCGTTAATTTCAAAGAAAGGGTAGCCAAAGAGGTGATGGTCCCCCGAGTAGACGTCTTTAGTCTGGCTGGAGACACCCCCATCCGCGAGGCAGCCAAGCTCTTTGCCGCCGAAGGGTACAGCCGGATCCCGATCTACAAGGAAAGCCTCGATGAGATCATAGGCGTTGCCCTCTACAAAGACCTCCTCAAGTCCTTCGCAGCCACCGAGCAAGACCTCGACGCCCCCATTGAAACCATCGCCAAACCAGTTCTCTACGCCCCTGAGAACAAGAAAATCGCCCTCCTCCTCCAAGAGTTCCGCAACAAGCAGATCCACATGGCCATCATCGTCGACGAGTATGGCGGCACAGAGGGGATCGTGACCATTGAGGATATTTTGGAAGAGCTTGTTGGCGAAATTGAAGATGAATATGATATTGGCGAGGCTAAAGACTTTTGGGAACTTCCTGGCGGCAGCTGGGTGGTAGATGCCAAAATGACCCTTCTCGATATCGAGAACCAGATTGGAATCCGGATCCCTGAAGACCCCGATTACGAGACCATCGGCGGCTATGTGTTCCATTGCGCAGGAACCATCCCCTCGAAAGGATGGCGCCTATCTCATGATGAATTCGACCTAGAAGTCCTCAGCTCGAACGAGCGTTCCCTTAAAAAAATTAAGATTATCCCCCGTCGCAAGCCAAATCTAGACAGTTAAAGTCTCTTGCAAATCAATGGGCTGGCGTGCAAAATAAAGAGCTTACTTTTGTGGAGTTTTGTAATGCGTCGTTCGATCTGCTTTTGCGAGCCAAATAATGCCCTTGCCGGGGACCAATCAAACTGGAAATTCGTCTATACAACAGCGGGCCATCTGCCTAAGGGAGCCAAACTCCGCTTCGATCTAGAGAGCAAAGGGCGCCCAATTGATTGGCAAATCCCAGAGACAAACGTAAAAGAAAAAACGAACGTGATTTGGGCTGAATTGCCTGGCGGAAAAACGATCAACGCCGCAAAAGCAGAAAACCCAACGTCGATGACCCCCTCTTTTGAGTTTACTCTCCCACTCGAACTCAAACCAGGCGACACTCTCACAATCCACATCAAAGGCAATAGCGCGCAAAAAAGTGTACAGCGCCGCAGACCTTTCCACCTCTTCATCGACCCAAAAGGCAAAGGGGACTACAAAGAGAGCGAAACATTCTTCCTCGATGTACGAGGCAACCATTTAAAAACTCTCCGCATCATTGCACCATCGTTAGTTTGCCGTAATAAGCGCTTCGATGTGATCGTCCGATTTGAAGACATATTCGGCAATTTAACTTCGAACGCTCCTGAAGGGACGCTAATCGATTTAAGCTATCAGCACCTGAGAGAAAACTTAAGCTGGAAACTATTCGTTCCCGAAACTGGCTTTATCGCGCTGCCCAATCTCTACTTCAACGAACCGGGCATTTACAAAATCCAGCTGAAAAATTTGCAGACCAAAGAACAGTTTTTCTCTCCACCAATCAAGTGCCTTCCTGAAGGGGCATTGAGCTTATATTGGGGAGTTCTGCATGGCGAATCTGAAAGAATCGATTCGGCCGAGAACATCGAATCATTCTTAAGACACATGCGCGATGACAAAGCGCTTCAGTTCTTTGCAACATCTGCCTTCGATACAGAAGAAGAAACATCGAATGAAATTTGGAAATCAGTTACGCAGCAAGTTGCTGAATTCAATGAAGACGACCGATTTGTTGCGATGCTCGGATTCCAGTGGTTCGGCGAGCCGAAAGAAGAGGGTCTTCGTCAATTCATCTACTCGAAAGACATGAAACCGATCATGCGCCGCAAAGATACAAAGAACAACTCGCTGAAAAAGATCTACAAGACAAACAACCCGAAAGAGATGATAGCGATACCTACATTCTCGATGGGTAAACCGACTTGCTACGATTTCAATGACTTCAATACAGAGTTTGAGCGGGTCGTAGAGATCTACAACGCTTGGGGCTCTTCCGAGTGCACGACGAAAGAGGGCAATATGCGCCCCATCCAAGGCGGCAAACACGGCATCTCAGAAGTCGCAGAAGGCTCTATCCAAAAAGCGCTCAATAACGGATGCAGATTCGGATTTGTAGCTGGGGGCAATGACGACCGGGGCCCTTACAGCAGCCTCTTCGACACGGATCAGTCTCAGTATACTCCAGGCTTAACTGCGATCCTCTCCAAGGAGCATAGCCGCGCCTCAATCTTTGAAGCGCTCCAAGCCCGTTCTTGCTACGCCACAACTGGAGAGAGAATCATCGTCGGCCTCCATATTGCTGGATTCACTATGGGCTCTGAGCTAGAGACCAAATTGCGTCCAGGCCTTGAATACAACCGGCACATCACCGGCTACTGCATCGGCACGCAGCCAATCAGCGAAGCAGTGATCATCCGAAATGGGAAAGTCTTCAAATCGCTTCCCATTAAAGATGGGATTGTTGAATTCGAAGTGGATGACATGGAGATGCTTGCTGAAATCGCATTAGAGCCGAAAGCGGACCGTCCACCCTTTGTCTACTATTACCTTCGCGTTGTCCAAGAAGACGGCCACATTGCGTGGAGCTCACCTATTTGGGTTGATCTCACATCGCGCACAGCGCCTGTCTCTAGCGGAAAAAAAGTGAAGAAGAAATCAGCTTAATTGACAGTTCCTCACTGACGGCCGGAAGGAATCTTCCGGCCTCATTTATATTATTCTTTAATTTTTGAAAGATAGGTTCTTGCTACTTGTATTGCTTTCCGAGCTGCAACGGCATAATTCCCGTCGGATTTTACATACGTGTCATAAGAACAACCAGTATTTCCTAACGGACTTTCCCATATACCATCATCTAATGCTCTATTAAAAATCTCCTGAGCTCTATCCACCGATTCTTGAGTAGGATTCTTTAGATTAGCTTTGATTAAGTCATAATAATCTTTTTCAGATTGAGGCACGGACTGAGAACGGGGGTGTACCGCCATAAGTATTTCCTTTTTTAGTTAATAATTAATGAATTGGTCTAACGATATATTGGAGAAGAATTCGAGGATCTTCCTGAACCTTTGTTCTACCGGCTTCGAGGTCGCTGCCCCGTCGGAACCAATACGCATGCCGATCTTGTCCGATTCGGATATAGATCCGGTTTTGCACTTCCTCAGGAAGGCGGCCGAATTCGTTCAAAAGGTCGATATCTTCCTGCACTCTTGCTACCAGCTGTGGAAGAGCAGGTTCTGCTTCGGCTGGAGCCTCTGGCTGAGGCGCAGGAGGTAATTGAACAGGAGGCTCTTCGGCCTTTCTAAAACAGCAGAAAATCATTGAGAAGAGTTTGACGATTAAATCTTTAATAAAGAGGACTGCGGTTTCAATATAGCCAACATCTCGTGGGGCCGGAGCCGCTGCAGACTGCATCGTAGTAGGAGCTCCGCCGTTCCCGAGAGGAGCTGCACCCTGAAGGGGTTGCGCTGGTTGCTGATGTTGAATTGCGGGTTGCTGATTGCCTACTGGAGCTGCCATAAAAAATCCTTTTGGACGCATATTATAGCTTAGGCAATAATTGTAGTCATTCAATAGGATTTATATGAATTTGATTCTCGGCTCCAACTCCCCCAGAAGGCGGGAGATCCTTAATTTCTTTTCTATCCCCTTCACGCAAGTCAGTCCCGACTTCGATGAAGCGCAAGTGATTTTTCAGGGCAATCCTGGGGCATTCGCAGCAGAGGTAGCTCACCGCAAAGCCCTTTGCCTCGCCCCCCGCTTCCCCGATGATGTCATTTTAACGGCTGATACCGTCGTATACCGGCAAGGACGCCTATTTCTAAAGCCTGAAACCATGGAAGAGGCCAATGCGATGCTCCATGAACTCTCCGGAAAAGAGCATCAAGTCTTCACCGGAGTGTCCGTAATTAAAAAAAACAGCTCCTTTATTGAAGCTGAAGAGACCCGTGTTTTTTTTCATGAACTCACTGAGCCTCAGATCCGTGCCTACCACGACCACTTCCTACCTCTCGACAAGGCTGGGGGGTATGCCATTCAAAAAGGAGGAAGTCTCATTGTCAAAAGAATCGAAGGGTGCTATTACAACATCATGGGGCTGCCCATCCACACGGTGCGCCGGCTTCTGCTAAAAGCAGGGATCGATCTATGGGACTATCTAAAATCTATTTAATGTTATTAACGGCGCCATTTCTTGCAGCGGGAGAGCTCGATGAGCTGAAGCTCCATTCTCTCTACCTCATGCAGCAAAATCAGATCGAGGAATCGATCGACAAATACCGGGAATTCTCAGACCTTTCAGGCCGCCACGATTTCGAGGTGCTGCAGCAGATGGGTCTCATCCTCCTTCAAAAGGGGATTCAGAGCGAAGACAGCCAAACATTCATGATGACCCTTTTTGGCGCTGGCCTATCTGGTTCCGCCAATGCACTCGAGATCCTCGAAAGAGGGATCGCTCATCCAGATCCTCAAGTGCAGCTCCTCTCGCTCCACTTCATTGCGAAATTCGACGACGACAGAACTTCAGAGATATTTAACCGGGCCATGGGATCCGACTACCTGGCCATCCGGATGGAAGCCGCCTTCTATATGGCGCAAACCAAGCACCCTCATGCAGTAGGCCAAATCGAAGGGCTGATGTACCGCCTTCCCCCCGCTTTTAAACCCTATTTCCCCTCTCTTTTTGCCCTCCTCGGGACAAGCGATGCCACGCATGCACTCCGCAGGCTGATCGAAGATCCAGATCCGCAAACGCGCGTTGAATCGATCCTCCATGTCGCCCGCCTCGGCAGAGATGATTTTCTCCCAATGCTCCGCAAGCGCCTCACCCACTCTCATATCGCAGAACTGGAGGCGACTGCATTTGCAATGGGCGCGCTGAAAGACAGCAATTCGATTCCAAGACTTAAAAAACTGACTCAATCTCCTACCGACACAATCCGTCTAGCCGCTGCGATGGCCCTCTTCCATTTGGGAGACCGCTCCCATGTTTCCACCATCGTCGGTTTAGCAAATCAGTCGAATCTCTTCGCCATCTCTGCACTCGGCGCAATTTCAGAAACGGAAGAGACGCTAGCAACCCTAGTTCAATCGCCCGATCTCCAAGTCCGAACCAATGCAGCAATCGCTCTTCTTCAAAGACGGGATCCCCGCTGCCTCTCCGTCCTGGCCGAGATCCTCATTGATGATTCGCGCGATCTTGCCTTCCATCCATTTACATCTGTAGGAAGAACGCTTTCTGCCATTAAAGCAGTCCCATCAGCCGAACTGCGCTCGAAAGACCCGACGATGGATCTCAGCTACTCAGTTGCTATGCGCGAGCATCTCCTCCGAGAAGCAATCCACCTGCCTGAAGAACACTTTCTAAAACTAGCTCGCCGCATCCTCAGCCGCGCGCAATTCGACCTCGTTCCAACAGTTATCGGGCTTCTAGAAAGCCTCCAAACGGACAGTGCCATCGCAGTTCTCAAAGAAGGCGCTGAAAAGATTGCCACCCCGCTGATCCGCGACTATTGCCACCTTGCCCTCTACCGCCTCAAGCAAGAAGGGCCATACGAGGAGTACATTAATCACTGGGTGATGAATCAAAAAGAGTCGCAGCTCATTCAACTGCGCCAGCTTCTTCCCTGGAAATACCGCCTAGAGCAGTCTGATTATACGCTCACGCCTGAAGAGACCTCGCGTCTTCTCATCGAGGCCTTTCTCTCCATAGCGAGCAGACGGGACGAAAAGAGCATCGCATTCCTTCTCGAGGCGATCCAATATGGCAATCCCCATAATCGGTATGCCCTCATGGGTCTTCTCATGAAAGCTACGGAATAAATCTAATAACTGTTTATACCGCTCGTGATTCTAGAGTCGACTTTATAGCCACTTCAAAGTTAAACAAAAATCTTTAACCAGATAATTATTGCCACAAAACATGATATAAATGTAGATTGACTTTCATTTAAAAAAATATGGAGTAATTAATGGCAGTCGCAACAACCGAAGTCAACCCCTATAGATCCTATGCACCAAGCTATGCACGAACTCAGTCAGACAATCCCTAAATTAAAAGATTAGAACAGAAGGTACACCAACTAGTTCTAAGGCTTCAAAGGGAAGAAAAACGACTTTGCTGTGGACCAAATGCAGACGTTATTGCTGACCTCAGAAGCGAGCTGGAGGAGACAATTTGCCAGAGAGATCAACTCTATCAAAGAGTAATCCAATTAACACACGCACTAAGAGCCTCTGACGAACTATTAGGAACATCAAATAGTTTTATTGCTGGGCTTCGCAACAGACAAGCAGAGGAACGTTCTCTTTTTGTAACAGGTGGTATGGGATTTGGCGGAGCAGCTGCTGCTGCAGCATTTTTTTCTCTTGGTCCAGTCCCAACAATAGTAATGATTGCCTCAGGCACACTTGGTGGAATTTTTCTTGGTGAAATTGGGTTCAAAAAAGCTCAGATCTTAAAATAAAGTGGAGGCAAATATGCCAGTTACTAGTTTATCAGGCCTAAATGGCAATCAAATGAGGGCGGAAGAGATATACGCACAGCTTACTTCTTCATCAGATATCCATGCTCAAGCTGATCCGACCGTATTTTCTATTAGCACATCAGACAGCCAAAAAATCTGGGAACTTTCCCAAAAAATCGAGCATTGCATGCAATCGCTCGATAGAAGAGATGGTGTGGTAAGGGAACCTCAAGAAAGCAGGGAATTCAATCTAGAACAAATAAGAAAATCCAATAAAACGTTTAGCTTAAGGATGCTCGACGCTTTAGAGATTTCTCAGACTCTTATTGAAAAATCAAAAGTTACCACAACCAATGCATGTAAACTGCAAAATGAATCCAGCACATTTTTATCAATCATTTTCCGCCCATTCATTTTTATTTTTTCATTTATTAAAAGCATATTAAATATTAACTGAAACAAAACTGTCACTACAAAGGAGGAAATATGTTTTCGCCAGGTGGAATTTCGAAAAGCCCTTCGAATCATGATATTGATGCCCTGCTTGAGAGCAGCCGCAGAGTTTTAGAACAATCAAGATCGACTATTGAACAGTCAAAATTTGCTGTATCTTCAATTGAAGACACAAGTAAAACCGCTGCCTTTGCCCAAGGGATTCTAAGTGGATGGTCATTTGCAAATATATTTATTGGAGCAGCTAATTCATTTAAATATTTTTGGCAGGCCAAGAACGTGCAGTCAATTTCAGATAACCTTGGTGGATATGCAACACTTGAAGATGCGGTTCGTGCTAGCCAGCAGATACCTGATGGCGGTGGCGGGCATAGGATAGTGTTGTGTAAAAACAATAATCAGCAAGGCAAAGAATATCAGCCTGGATGGTTTTCCTATTTAACTGGAGCTATAATCACTGGAGTAGGCATAGCTATTACTGTTCCATTCCCAGTAGCTGGGCCTATATTAATAGGAGTTGGTGTTGGATTGATGGGAACGGGCGTCTCCATTGCCGGAGAAGAAAAGTATAAAAACAAATGAGACTTATATGGAATTAACATTAACACAAAAAATAGGAATCTATACATTATCGATTCCACTGGCAATATTCATTTCCGGGTTTACATTAATCAAGTTATCCGATTATGCAGAAGATGGCTGGCGCAATAATAACCGAAAAAAAAAGTGGATTGTTTGTTTATTTATAGCCACAATGATAGTTTTAAGGACTTCAGACTCAATTTTTAATTAATCCATATTTACACCGAACGCTCTCGAATTACTCGCAATAAGAGAGCGTTTGGAGTGCTAAAAGTGAATCACTATGGAGAGTCAAGAAGAACTTATACCGCTAACCGTTAGATTTAGTGAATTCTGGAGTACCGCTGAGTGGTCCAGAACGGTTTCGGTATAAATTCAGCTCCCAGATAAATCCAGCAGCGCTGTATACTTCCCCGTTTTTAAAAAAAAAGGATTATATGGCAGCTGTAAATCCCGCGGCAACTGGTTCCCTTCTTTGGTATTACCTCGACTATATTGACCCGCGGCATCTTCAAGCCATACTCGCTCTTGTGATGGAAAAGCTTTGGAGAGGCCCTCCCCCCAAAAGAGAGCTGCCAGCCCTCCAATTAGATGAAGTGGATGAATATGGGCGGTTTCATCAGGCCCTCGAGGCCTTTCAACTACCCGGAAACTCTACTGAAATCGATTCTGTTCGAAAAGTCTACAAAGTGCAGATGCCGCCCAATCTTTTAAGCTCATTGGAAGATAACATGCTCCGAAAAGATCTTGGCGTACCAGTTAAATCCTCGCTCACAATCCCCGATATAAGAAGCATCTGTGTAAAGGATCCTGACTTCTTACATTCCAACATTTTCGCCGCTCACAAAAAAAGTTCAGCTCTCTATGAATTGATTCACGAAGCTTACCTTAACGATTACAAGGAAGAGCCGCTTGATATCCAATATGAACCAGAACTGATCGAAGTTGCGGAAAGAGACGGAACGATGTGGCTCAACTGCAGTTATAAGGGGAATATTGTGACTCAAGGAAATCAGAAGATCCCGTTTGAGGCCGCTTGCTTCTACAATCTGCAAGACCCGGCGATTTCCAGCAGATCCATTTTCATCGACCCCAGGCGAGTAATATTATAGATTCTCAATCTTCCTATACCGGATCAGCGACGCATTATAATCTGGCGCAGACTTCCAATTATTTGATGTATATTTGAATATGTCGTTACACAGAATATTCAGATGAGTTTGAACGCAATCGCGAAGAGCCACAACATGTTTGGGATTTAGGGTGCTGCTTCCATGGGCTTGGAAACCAATTACGACACCAGTGATCTGGTGTTTAAATGTCGCATGGCCGCTTCCCGTAGGAATCTGTTTCCACAATGGCTGCGACTGGAATAATGCTAGCATTTCATGACGGTGAGTGTTGTACTTCGCTTCATCATTCCTTAAGTGTTCGACAAGATCGATAAGCACATTTCTGGCTTCAGCGTAAGCCATTTGCAAAGTTTGAACCGTCATCGTTAGCTACCCATACATAATTCGTGGATCCACATTACAGCTTCCTAACTTTCCCCACAAGAAGCTCTCCTTGCTTTCTCTAAATAGTTCTTCCCCGTATCATTCTTCAGTACATGAGACTGTTTCCAATATTTTTTGCCGTTGCCTGTCTATGCGCTGAGGAGCCGCCTGAGCGTGCGGATGATCTTGCGTTGATTGCGCCGAAATTGGTGCGCAGCTCACAGGACATGTCAGATCAAGGCATACGGGTCGATCTCAGAAATCCAGTCTATAAAAATGGGGTTGTCTACACAAGCCAGGGCGGCGTCATCCAAAACAACGACATCCGCATTCAAGCCATGAATATCCAATACTTCCACAGGATGGAAGATGGGAAAATGGTCCAGAAAATCGAGGCGGAAGGAGATCTTCTCATCCAGTACAAAGGAAGAGTCTTCGTCGGCAGCGAGTTGGAGTTTGATTTCGGCAAAATGACCGGGATGGTCTATGAAGGGAAAACGTTTTCCTCCATGTGGTACGTGGGAGGCGATCGAATCGAGCTTTGCTCCGATGGGAGCTACCGCGTTACAAACGCCTTTGTTACTACGTGCGAAAACAAAGATAGCTCTTGGGATCTGAGGGCGAAAAAAATCAATGTGGTAAAAGACCAGTTTTTCCAGGCAAAAAAGGTTCGTTTTAGGATGTTTAAACTGCCTGGCCTTTGGCTCCCCTCCTTCAAATTGAATTTAAAGCGGTTTAAAGAGCCGGTCTTGCGCTATTACGTGAATTGGAATAAGGGTCCCAAAGTGGGATTCCGCTACCAGTTGTACTCGTGGCAGGATCTGGCCTTTTATGGAAGGCTCGAATATCGGTGGAAAAAAGGGTGGGGCGGAGCACTAGAAAGCGAATATTTCCCTCCAGATGGGCTCACAACCTTCACTACGCGCAATTACCTGGGCACTGACAGGCTCTTCAATGCAGAAGACGTAGAAAGGAGATACCGGGTTCAGGGAGCGTTTAAATCTCAAAGCAGAAGCGGCAAGACCCATACGACGCTCACTTGGGATAAATACAGCGATGTCCGGATGCCGGGGGACTTTAAAAGCGAAGATTTTGAGGTCGATACAGCGATGCGGACGATCTTCTATGTCCACCATCGGGAGCGAGATATCATCGCCTCGTTTAAAATAAGGCCGCGGGCTAACCCGTTCGAGTCGATTAAGCAGGACTTGCCGACCGCCTATGCGATGACGCGGCCGATCGAGATCAAGAATACGGGTGTGATTTCGTCGAATTTCATCAAGGCTTCCTATTTAGATTTCGATTACTCGGATCAACTGACCACTTCGCTCAAGGATTTCCAATCGCCGCGGGTCGAAGTCTACGAAAACCTATACCGGCCCATCCATTGCGGACCCCTCACTTTAACTCCCAACATAAGCGGGCGGGCGATCTTTTACGGAACGAGCCCTTCGCATCAGTCGAAATGCCTTGGATTTCTCGGCTACGGCGCAAAGGCCCACTTCCATGGGCAGCGGCAGTTCGAGAGGTATAAGCATGTGATTGAGCCATATGTTGAGTACAAAGCGTTGACGCGGCCGACAGTCTCGCCTGATGCGCACTATATCTTTTCAATTCAAGACGGCTATCAAAAGATCCAGCAGATTGAAATTGGAACGCGCAATCTCCTCTTTTCATCCAGGCGCCCCAATAAAGAGGCGAGTTTCACAGCGAATCTCTACGCAAATGCGTTTTTCTCCGATCCAGCTATCCCGCAAGTGGTGCCCAGGGCCTATCTGTGGCTCTCGTGGCGGCTACCATCCGTTCATGCGACTCTGCACAATTGCTACAATTTCCGAAATCATGTTTGGGACTTTTCCAACGCGCGGCTGAAGTGGACGGTGAATGAGAATGTCGCGATGAGTCTAGAGGCTAGATACCGCTCGAAGTTTGATTGGAGAAAGGGGGATCACGAAAACTTCATTCTCGATGTCTCCCGCTCTGAAAATGAACTGCTGGAATCTCCCCTCTCTGACCGGCGCGTAACGCTCCTTTCCAATGTGTTTATCCGCCTAAATCCATTTTGGGAGCTTCAATTGGAATCGCACCACGGGTTCTACCGCCTCTACAAGAATCACATCCATGAAAAGCCTTACAATGAGTTCAAGATCCACCTCTATACATGGATCAGTTCGGCATGGAAATTAGATTTCTACTATGGCTACACACTGAACAACCATTTCGACTGGAACGTCAACGTCAAACTCGTGAAGAAGACCTTTTGAGTTGGAAGTAAAAATTTCTCAATTTTAAGCAATCCGAATTAACAGTCAGATTTTCAGACATATTGCTTTAAAAAATCCTTTCCGATAGCCTGCTAAAACTTTTATTAGGGGGGCTTCATGACGATCGATTCCATAGGTGTAGATTTTGATAATGTTTTGAGCTTAGGCGAATGGCTGGAATGCGAAGAAGTCGGCAAAGTGCAAAGATACTTAGAAGAAAAGATCATGAACATGCTTTTCAGTCATGATCCTGAAAGCGTTGGCTTTCAAATGATGGCAGCTCAACTTGCTTGGATTGGTTCTCGATCTGAAGCTAAACCCCATTTGGAAAGAGAAATCATTAGATTAAACCTTTCACAAGACTTTTCTATTGAGTCCTGCGGTTTTTGGGAAAAAGTAGATGAACTTCGCCACAACATCGGAAAGGCCACCCGCAAAGTAGGACATTTTGTAGAAGATCACGCGGTTGAAATTGCTGTAGGTGCGGCTATTTGTGCTACGGGAGTTGGAATTGCGGTTGTAACCGGATATACTTTAAGTGCTGCGGTTGGAGGGGTCGTAGTAGCTGGTGCAGGTTCCATTTTCCAGGCGGATGAAAAACCCAATCCATATATTCCCCCTATTCCTCTACCCGACCCGAATGCCTGCTCTCAGACAGAATTGGCATTGATACAACAAGGGTTGTCCATCACACTGCCCAAAATAGACCTTCCCTCAACGACTGGTGAAATCTTGGTCACGGCCAACGGTATTTGGGCAAATGGTCAATTTTTCTCCACAGATGCGATCATGAAACATTCGATGTTTTCATCCATTTTACAAGAAAACACCCCTGCAAGAAGTTTGGGATTTTCCATGGGTTATCGGGAAAGTGATTGGAGAACCTTCCACGCCTACTTGTCGGGACAACAAGAATCCAACGGAAACATAACCCACCAAGCCCGTGGAGAATGCGCTCTGGTCTTAGGAAACTACAATCAAGCAGTTGTAGATTTAGGAAAGGCGATTGAAGCAAATCCAACCGATTCCCTCTCTTACCTTGAAAGAGGAGCCGCACAATTTGGGTTAGGTGAATATGACCGTTCGCTTGAGGATTACCAGAAGTTTATTTCGCAAACGGAGACAATAAATCCCCTCTCTATTTCTGAATTTTGCCTTGGATTTGCTAAAGGATTACCAAAAGGGACCTATGACTCTGGCGAAGGAATGCTTTTATTCCTCGTTGATTTCGTGAACCACCCAATTCAAACATCGAAACAAGCGCTCGATTCAATCACCGCATTGGTAGATCTGGTTCGCAGGGACGAGTGGGGAACCGTAGCTGAAGCACTATCTCCAGAGTTTTATCAACTAGTGACGCAGTGGGATACTCTCCCATCCGATCAAAAAGGAGAACTAGCTGGATATGCTGTAGGAAAACACGGAGCAGAGATTCTTCTTCCTGGAGCTCTAGCAAAAGTTGCAAGCAAAAGCATGAAGAGCGCTCAGGAACTTGTTGCAGTCTGTAAAAATCTTCAAATCGCTCAAGAAACTCTTCTTCTTGAGACAGCAGCCGGAATTGGCAACAGCGTCAAAATTACAGAGGTTATCGAGGCAGGTCAAAAAACAGCCTTTTTTGCAGAGGAATTAGGATTTACTGCTCGCGAGATGGGGCAGCTAAAGCAAGCGGGGAAACTGGAAGGAGCCATTGCTAATAATTTAGAGAGGATTGCTAATAATCCTGCTTTACGGGAATCTCATGAGTTATTTAAAAACGCACAAAAGTTCTTGAAACCTTACACCAAAGAATTTATGTCTGAAGCTAAATGCAGAGATTTAATTCATGAGTCAGGCATTCCTACTTTTCCTAGGCCCGAGAACATCCCAGAAAATTTTAGAATTAAGATTTCTGACAAAGGGGCTGGAATGCTTTACGTCCATTCAGAGCATACTCGTACTTCTATTAGGGTAATGCCCGGAAAACCTCACAGCCCATTTCCTCATCAACAAAAACCCTATATAATTCAAACGAAAGATGGGAATATAATTGACAAATTGGGAAACATTGTAGAATCCTCATCTCCCGAAGCTCATATTTCACTTGATAATTTCGTATATCTCAAGGATTAATCATGCAACTTTCAGACAAGGTTAAAAAACAGATATTAATAAATATTTTAAAAGTTATTAAACGCATATCAGATAAGGAATACCAAAAAAGAGTGTGGATTCTTGGAGAAGGTCCGGAAGTCGATGATTTTGATGAAACTTGTTGTAATTTATTTGATGACTACGACTGTAATTCTATTATAGAAAATTATAAAGATTTTGAAATTACTGAACCTCAAAAAAAATTACTAAAAAAATTTCGAGATAAATTCAGAACATTTTCTGATGAAAATTTCTGGCCTCCTGAATTCATAGATACTCCTGAATGGGCGAAGATTACAGAAATGGCGGAAGACGTGTTAAAGTCCTTTAGTCATCCAAAGACATGTTAAAATATACAAAATACAAATTGACATACTTCGATAAAAAACACTAGCTTCTCTTCTAAGAGACTGTTAACGGATTTGGTTTCTGTCGGTTTTGGGGTTCTTTTGAGTCAAAATTGGCCAAAATAATCCCAAAACCGACGAAATCCAAATCCGTTAACAGTCTCTAAGGTAGTCGAAATTTCTCGGCTGTCCATTCAATGGACGCATTTAGCTAGAATCTAATTCTGAAAAAATTCAATATTCAGAAAAAATGGAACTGACTAAATGAAAGCGATCGCGATTATTCCTCACACAAAAACTGTGCAGCTCATCGATCTGCCAGAACCCAAACTCGAGACGCCTACGCAGGTAAAAGTGAAGGTGCTGGAGGTAGGCGTTTGCGGCACCGATCGAGAGGAAGTATCTGGCGGGAGAGCCGATGCTCCGATTGGCGAAAAAATGCTTGTGATCGGGCATGAGGTGCTGGGAGAAGTGGTTCAGGTGGGCGCGAATGTAAAAAGCGTCAAACCGAAAGATCTCGTAGTGATCATGGTGAGGCGCCCCTGCTCTGAATGCGCCATGTGCAAGAAGGGGTGCTCCGATATGTGCGAATCGGGCAAGTACACCGAGCGGGGAATTAAGCAAAGGCACGGCTTTCATGCCGAATTTGTGGTCGATGAGGAAAAATATGTCATTTTAGCGCCCCCTTCTTTGAAGGGATCTGCTGTATTGACTGAGCCGACGACGGTAGTTGAGAAGGCGATTGACCACGCATGCAGGCTCCAGGTAGCTAGGCTGCCTGTCGATCCCGATCCGAAAAAGTGGCTTGCGGGCAAGAAAGTGCTTGTGGCGGGACTGGGTCCAATTGGGCTTTTGGCATCGATGGTGCTTAGATTGAGAGGAGCGCACGTGGTGGGTATTGATATAGTAGCGCCTCATACGCTCCGTCCAAAACTTCTTGAGGCAATGGGAGGCAAATATGTGGTGGCTAAGG
This sequence comes from Chlamydiota bacterium, assembly GCA_031423235.1. Classification (GTDB taxonomy): domain Bacteria; phylum Chlamydiota; class Chlamydiia; order Chlamydiales; family SM23-39; genus REEB52. Next base: position 22,380 of record JANPFC010000017.1, read on the forward strand.
AAGAAAATGCGCGCGGACAGAAATTCGATATGATTCTGGAGGCAGCAGGAGTTCCAAAACTCGACTTTGCTCTGACTCAGTTTCTGGGGACAAATGGGATTTATGTGCTAACGGGCGTGGCGGCAGATGGCCCTCCCCTCTCTGTTGATGCTGGGAAGATGATGCGGGATCTCGTACTCGAAAACCAAATCATGTTCGGAAGTGTGAATGCAGGGGTGGCCCATTTTAAACAGGCGGTGCTTGATCTAGAAAGCGCAGAGAAAAAGTGGAATGGGGTCATTCAACAGCTCATCACAAGCCGGACGCCTCATGCGCAATTCCAAGACGTGTTTCAAAAGAGGAATCCTGACGAAATCAAAGCTGTGATCGCATGGGCATAAGCTACGACGCGATTATTATAGGCACTGGGGCGGGCGGAGGGACGATCGCCCATAAGCTGGCGCTTGCCGGCTTAAATCTCCTGATCTTGGAGCGAGGGGGCTTTTTACCTCGGGAAAAAGAGAATTGGGATCCTGCGTCTGTTTTCGTTAAGGGGCAGTACAACTGCGGAGAAACGTGGATCGATCAGAAAGGCAAGCCATTCGAGCCTGGTACCCATTACTTCGTGGGAGGCAATACGAAGTTTTACGGGGCGGCGCTGCTCAGGCTTCGGGAACGGGACTTCGAAGAAATTGAGCATTATGGGGGGATTTCTCCTGCATGGCCGCTGAAGTACAAAGATTTTAAGCCCTATTATCAGCAGGCCGAAGAGCTTTATGAAGTGCATGGGCAAAGGGGCGAGGATCCAACCGAGCCGCCAGAAGAGAGGCCTTACCGATTTCCAGCTGTAAGCCACGAGCCAACGATTGCCAAAATTTTTGACCGGCTGAAAAAAGAGGGGATCAAACCGTTCCATCTGCCTCTTGGCGTACGGATGAATGAAAAGCACAAGGAAAATAGCCTGTGCATCCGTTGCGATACGTGCGATGGCTTTCCTTGTTTGGCCGATGCTAAGTCCGATGCGCATCACATTTGCATGGATCCGATATTAAAACTGCCCAATGTGACTCTTCTAACACACACAAAAGTGGAGAGGTTGATCGCTCGCGGCGGAGAAGTGACCGAGGTGGAGACAGATCAGGGGAAGCTCTATAAGGCAAAAACAGTGATCGTTTCTTGCGGAGCGATCAATTCAGCGGCCCTATTATTGCGTTCGGGTCTTGCTAATAGCTCGGATCAGGTGGGCCGCCACTACATGTGCCACAACAACTCGGCGATCGTGGCTCTTTCGAAAGATAAAAATCCGGTGACTTTCCAAAAAACAATCGGGATCAATGATTTTTACTTTGGGGCTGACGATTCAAAACTGCCTCTTGGCCACATGCAGCTATTAGGAAAGGTAAAGGGGGCGATGCTTGCAGGCGATGCTCCGTTCTTTACCCCCAAATTCGTTCTCGATTGGATGGCTGATCATGCGATCGGCTGGTGGATCACTTCGGAGGATTTACCCCACGGGAATAATAGAGTGCTAGTCAAAGATGGAGAGATCCATCTGCACCATTATCCGACGAATATGGAAGCGCATGAGAGATTGTTAAAAAAGCTGAAGAAGATTCTGAATTTCACGGGACATCGGATCCATTTCCCGAATAGCGCCTATCTGGCAAAGCAGATCCCGATTGCAGGGGTGGCCCATCAGGTGGGGACTCTCCGATTTGGAGAGGATCCAAAAACGTCCGTTCTCGATACGAACTGCAAGGCGCACGATCTCAAGAACCTCTACGTGGTTGACGGAAGCTTCTTCCCGTCTGCTGGGGCGGTCAATCCCGCCCTCACGATCATCGCCAATGCGCTCCGAGTAGGCGATTATATCTTGGATGGAAGGTGATTTCCCGTTCGATTCTGGAACCACGCTTCAATTTTCCTCTGTTTATCAACAGGCGAATGTCTGACATAGGAATGATCTCTTCTATGCTTGTGCCCATGAGTCCTGGCCCCATGCACATGTTGGCTTGTAGGCCGATTATTTCTATATACAGAACAACTTTTAATTTGGGCTAACTCCTGAGGTGTTAGATCACTAGCACTTGCCCTCATAGATAAAAGCTCAGCTTTGGTGTATTTGTAAACTTGATTTTCTTTTTCAGAAAGCTCACCAAGAAGTTCAAATGGGTTGGTATCTACGCGGATTGGGCCGCGTAAGTCGAAGGGTGTCAATGCGCGATAAGCTGACATAAATTCCTCATATTATTAAAAAACGAAAGGTATTTTGTCTGAGAACTCGACAAATAATCAATGTAAAACGGTTCTGCATGAATGGCACTCTAGCGTGAAATAGCCAGCAGGCGTTGATCTGATTTCCGAACCGATCCGATCCAAGAGGGGCTTCCAATCTGCGTCTTTCCAAACAGAGAGTCCTGTGTCTGGATCGAAGAGCATCGAGTTTTCCCCTCGTTTAAATAATGTGAAGAGATGGGCATCGCCATGGGCGTTCGCATCTTTTGAATAGCCAACTAAGAACATGTAGACGCCGGGGTCCAATTGGGGCATGGGAGGCCAGCCTCGAGCGGTGGTTTCTCCCCACACTCTCCTCTCTTGCAGCCCCGCAGGCTTCATGTTGTTTCTGGCCATTACGACGGCATCTTGGGGTGTTCCGTCTTCGAAATCTTTAGCGATTTCTGTGAGCGGTTTTTCAGGGTTTCTAAAGTGCTCGTCTATGATCCAGTAGCAGCTTCCGCGGCAGCTCTTTTGGGTATTGTCTCCATGGACAAGAAAGCGGGTGCCGTAAGCCCATAGACCGACAAAAATACTGGCCGTCTGGCTGTCGATCTGCTCCCCCTTCATTTTCAGACTATTTCCCCACTCCTTTGCTCCTAAAAAAAGAAGTAGGTATCCTATGGCTTTAAGGAATATGCCGTAGATCAATTTAGCGGGCGCTATGGCTGCCTGGAAAAAGGGTCTATAATAGGTATTTGCAATAGGGGCGACTGACATGGTTTTTCAAAAGGTTGGGATTATTGGGCTCGGACTCATCGGCGGTTCGATCGCTAAAGTTTTGAAGGAAAAAGGATACTATGTTGCGACAGTTAAATCCAAGTCGCCCGACATCGCCAAGGCGAAAAAAATGATAGACCGGGTGTTCCCCACTTTAGAAGAGCTCTCTGCGGAGGTCGATTTGCTTGTGATCGCCACTCCCCTCTCAGCCATTCTCCCGATTGCCCGCGAGATCAAAGCGGATCATCCCCTCCTAGTTATCGATGTGGGAAGCGTGAAGGGGGCAATCGTCAAAGAGTTCTCGAAACTGACGAAGGGCCCTGTCGAGTTTCTATCGACCCATCCGATGGCAGGAACCGAAAAGAGCGGGTTCAATGCATCAGATCCCAATCTTTTTAAAGACGCTCCATGGATTATCGTCCCTCACAAAAAAAACAAGGCTAAGTTAGAGGGATGGATCCGGTTATTTGGGGCCAAGCCGATCGTCATGAGCGCAGATGAGCACGATCGAAAGGCTGCGCTCATTTCTCATTTGCCAGCTCTGATTTCGAAGGCCCTTTTGGACTTTGTGGAAAAAAAGGATCCCGATAGCATCAAGATTGCAGGCCCAGGCTTCCGCTCTATGACCCGTTTAGCTAAAGGCAATCCGGAGCTCATGGAAGAAATCTACCAATTCAACAAAAAAAATATTGATACGCTTTGGAAAGAGTGGGTTTTTAATATCGGGATAAGCCATCTCGATTGACTTCCCATCAAAGACTTGATATAATTAGCCCTATGAATAAGCAACAACAAGCCAAAATCCTCTCTGGTGCCAAGGCTGTCTACTCTGCTGCTTACTTCTATTTCTATTTTGGCGTTTAACGCCATAACCACCCCACCTCTCTATCAGATCCCTCGTTAAACAGTAAAAAAAACCAAAATAGGAACACATTTGTATGAAAAATCCATTAACGGGTCTTTCGCCAACGCGCGAAAAGACCATTATCCGAATCGGCAACGTCCGAATCGGTGGGGACGAGATCGTCCTGATTGCAGGCCCCTGCGCCATTGAAAGCGAAGAGCAGCTCACCACATCGGGTCAAAAACTAAAAGAATCGGGAGTCTCGATCCTCCGCGCCTCCGCCTACAAACCCCGCACCTCCCCCTATAGTTTCCAGGGTCTGGGACTTGTTGGTTTGAAAATGCATGAAGCCGCTAAAGAAAAGCATGGCCTTCTCACTGCAACTGAAGTGATGGACGTGCGCCTTGTAGAAGAGGCCGCAAACCACGTCGACGTCCTTTGGATCGGCGCGAGAAACATGCAGAACTTCGATCTTCTGAAGGAGGTTGGCAAATGCGGCAAACCGGTTATCTTAAAACGGGGCGCCTCAGCAACTGTGGAAGAGTGGATCCTCAGCGCCGAATACATCATGGCCCACGGCAATCCAGACGTGATCCTCTGCGAAAGGGGCATCCGGACCTATGAAACAGCCACCCGCTTCACGCTTGATTTAAGCGCTGTAGCAGTCGCCAGAACAATGACCCACTTGCCCATCATTGTCGATCCAAGCCATGCTGCGGGAAGGACAGATATCCTGTCCGCTCTCTGTAAAGCAGCCGTTGCAATTGGAGCGGATGGACTCATCGTGGAAGCCCACCCTAACCCGAAAGCCTCCATTTGCGATGCAAGCCAGGCTCTATCGCTCGAAGAGTTCAACGCGATAGCCGTTGAGCTTAAACCTGTAGCTGAATCGATTGGAAGGAGGATGCCATGTTGTTGAAAACTCTACGCGATCAGATCGATGCGATCGACTCTGAACTTGTTGCCCTTTTGGGGAAGCGGGTAGCCGTTGCCCGGGAAATCGCCCGCATTAAGAAGCGGGAAAAACTCCCCATCCTTGACCCAAACCGAGAGGATGAGATCAAGGCAAAAGTGAAGAAGCTTGCAGGAGAGCACCAGATCAGTCCGCTCATCATGGAAGAGATCTTCCAACTCCTTCTCGATTACTCGAGAATTGAGATGGAGAGCGTATGAAAATCGCATATCAAGGAATTGTTGGATCTTTCAGCCATCGAACGCTCGCTGGCCACGCGGGAGAAAAAGTAGGACTCCCCACCTTCCGAGAGGTCTATGAAGCCGTTCTGAATGGGGAGGCCGATTTAGGCCTCTTGCCAATTGAGAACACTCTTGCTGGAACGATCTATGAAACAATTGATCTATTAAGCCAGGGCGATCTTAAAATCGTCGGAGAACTCCACACCAAGGTCGAGCATAGCCTCCTCGCCCTTCCAGGCGCAAAAATCTCGCACGTTCTCTCTCATCCGAAAGCGCTTGCTCAATGCACTAAGCTTTTTGCCGACCACCCGGAATGGACCCCTGTCCCCCATTACGACACCGCAGGAGCTGCCGCAGACGTCGCAGCATCAGGAGATCCAACCCTCGCGGCCATAGCGAACCGCTCTGCGGCAGAAATCTATGGGCTTGATGTCGTATCTGTCGGCGTGCAGGATCACGATGAAAACTACACCCGCTTCTATCTGATCTCAAAAATGGCTACAACCGGATCGAAAGGATCCCTGTGCTTCACGCTCGACCATGAACCGGGCAAATTAGCCGAAATGTTGAATCTCTTTGCAAAACTGGGGATCAATCTGACATACATCGTATCAAGACCGATTGTGGGTAAACCGTTCGAGTACCTCTTTTACGTCGATCTGGAAAATGCGAACAAACTGCCGATTATCGAAGGGAAAATTTTGGGGACCTATGAAACCATCAGTCACTGGCGCGATTAGCGCAAAAGCCCAGGAAATGCGCGCCCAAGGGATCCGCGTCTATAATTTTGCTGCAGGAGATCCGGTTCTCCCGAACCATCCGCTCCTTCTCGATGCTGCCCAAAAAGTCCTTCAAGACGGCCACTCGCCCTACGCTCCCATCGCAGGCCTCACCGATCTTAGAATTGCTGCCGCCCACTGGATGAACGAGCGGTACAATAGCTCATTCCACGTTGATGAAACCGTTGTCACTGTCGGCGGGAAGTTTGGAATCTACGCTGCCCTTCAAGTTCTAGTGCGGGAAGGCGATGAAGTGATCATTCCGGCTCCCCACTGGGTCTCCTACCCTGAAATGGTCCACTTGGCCAAAGCCACTCCCATAATTGTCCAAACAGCGTGGAAATTGACACCCGAGCTTTTGAAAGCGAACATCACTCCTAAAACCCGCGTCCTCATTCTCAATAACGCCTGCAATCCGACAGGAGTTCTCTATACTCATGCTGAAATGGGAGAGCTGTTATATATAGCAGCCCAGGCTGGTTTGATTGTGATTTCAGATGAAGTTTACAGTGAAATCGTCTTCGACGACGCGAAATTCATCTCCTGCGCCTCATTTCCTGAATACCGCTCCAACATACTCATCATCGAAAGCTGCTCAAAAAACTTCGCAATGGCAGGATGGCGGGTTGGATTTGCATTCGGGCCAAAAGAGCTAATCGCCTCGATTATAGCTCTTCAAAGCCAAAGCACAACAGGCACCTCATTCATCAGCCAAAAAGTGGCCCTCGCTGCACTCCATCACAGCCGCACAATCGCCGCCTACGTCCGAGACGCCATGGACAAACGAAGAAAGCTCTTCTTTGCAACCTTCAATCGACTCTTTGGCACATCGATTAAGCCGCCTCCAGCGGCATTGTACTTCTTCGCGGAAATGGGCAATGTGGAAGAAATTCTGACCCAAGCCCACGTAGCTCTTGTCCCTGGCATTGCCTTCGGCGTCGAAGGATATGCCCGCTTTGCCTATACCGAATCGGAAGAAGAAATCGTTAAGGGGCTAGAAGCTTTAAGAGAGAAAGTTTAAGGGTTGTATTTTTGCTTCATTTCGCGGAGGATAGGCTCGATTTCCTTCCGCTCTTTGGGATCCATTCGATCGATGTGGAGGACTCCATTCAAATGATCGTTTTCGTGCATAAACATCCGGGCTCGAAAATCGGTAAGATCTTCTTCAACAAACTCACCCTTAAGGTTCTGATAACGGACGTGGATTGATTTGGGGCGAGTCACTTCTACATGCAGGCCAGGAAGCGACATGCATCCCTCCACCATCATCTCAAGTTCTTTAGATGGCGATGAGAGGACTGGATTGATGATCACTTCGGGCTCGCCAAAGTAATACTGATTGTCAGGCAGGAATTTTTCCTCTCGAATCACGAAAATCCGAAGGAGAATCCCGAGCTGCGGACCTGCAAAGCCAATGCAATTATCCAGAGAGAGCATCTTTGCGAGCATATCCTCGCAAAGTTTTACGATCTCTGGAGTGAGTTTCTCCACAGGCTTGGCTTTGACTCGCAGATCTGAATGCCCATAATAGCGAATCGGCAGACTAGAGTTGTTCTTCATTGTCTTGCTGCAGCGATTCTACGGGTGACATCTGTACATCATGATTACGGCCCAATGATCCGCTCCAAAGAGAGAGGACAAGGCATGATACTAGAAAGGCTCCAGCAAGATAAGCTGTGAACCGCTTTAGAACTTCAGCAGTCGATGTGCCGAAGAGCGAATCGCTATTATCTCCGCCAAAAGAAGCACCCAAACCGAGGCTTTTCGCTTCCTGAATCAGGATGACGAAGCAAAGGAGGACTGAGGCCAATAAAAATAGGAACAGGAAAATATAAAATAGGAATGTCATTCGTCTTTCTCTTTCTTAACTCGGGGTTTGCGTTTCTTGGGCGCAGGAGACCCGCCAATGTTGTGAATAATTTCTGCAAGCGTTTTAGCGTCAAGCGAAGCTCCGCCGACAAGAACGCCGTCTACATCTTTTTCAGCTGCGATTTCTGCTGCATTATCAGGCTTGACCGATCCGCCATATAAAATAGCGATTCCGCCGCCCACTTTTTTCCCAAACAACTCTTCCAAGCACTCGCGGCAGTAGGCATGGGTATCTTGAATCTGCTTTACAGTCGGAGTCTTTCCGCTCCCAATCGCCCATACAGGTTCGTATGCGACAATCAGTTTTTGGGCATCCTCTTTTGGAACGCCTTTAAGAGCGGACAAAAGCTGCTCTCTCAAAACCTCTTCAGTCTTACCCTTGCCATGGTGCACAGCGGTTTCGCCTATGCAGAGAATCGGTTGGATATCATCTTGAAGAGCGCGGAGAACCTTTTTGTGGACAAATGCATCGTCTTCCCCAAAAACACTTCTTCTCTCAGAATGGCCAAGGAGCACAAAGGAAGCTCCAGCTTCTTTAAGCATCAAGCCGGCAATCTCGCCAGTGAAAGCCCCTTCGCGGGAATCGTTCATGTTTTGTGCACCGATTACAATACCGGTCTCTTTCGCATACTGCGAGGCTGTTGCGATTGAGGTGAATGGCACAGCCAAGTAAATATTTACCTGCGAACCTTCCACTTGCGGAATCAAGGCTTCGATGTAATCGCTGGCCTGTCGGGCCGTCTTATACATCTTCCAATTTCCTACGACATAGAGCTTTTTTGCCATTCGCGACTCAAATTTTTTACCGTAAGGATAATTGATTTGCCACTCATTAGCAAGAGGTCTTTTATATACCGCTCGTAATTCAAGAATCGGTTTTTGGGCGGGTTCAAAGCGCCGAAAATCAACTAAAAAAAAAGGGCACTGTATTACACCAATACTATGCCCTTTTTTTTAGTTGATTTATCGGCAGCTTTCAATCCCGCCAAAAAGCCGATTCTTGAATCACGAACGGTATTATCGATATTTATTCAGGAACTCTTCTACTTTCTCGCAAAGATCAATAAGTTCCCCGACGCAATCTGGATTGGCGGCAATCCTCTCTTCAAAACTTTTGAAAGTCCCCCTGATCAGTCGAGAAAATTGACGCTCGCTGGAGTAGATGGCCGTTGAAATTTTGTCTGCCCAACTGGTGAAGTGTTCTGCATCAAGCCCCCTAAGCTTCCTGCAAGTGTCAAAAAGCGGATGCGGCCCCAGAATCAATAGATCTGACAGAATAGCCGCCGCCCCCATATTTGCTTTTGTCATACGAAGGATTAATTCAGGGCTGGCTACTGCAGTCAACACAACACCTTTAAAAAAAGAAAAAACATAGCACTCCAATGATTTTTTTGGCAAAATATGAGGCTATGAAAGTTTTTAGCGTATCTGAACTGACATCTGCGATCAAAGCCGTTATTGAACCGACATTCCGCGGCATTTCGGTGAAGGGAGAGATCAGCAATTTCAAACTCCAAACCTCGGGCCACCTCTATTTTAGCCTTAAAGACGCAGGCTCGCAGATCTCCGCAGTCCTCTTTAAAGGGAGCGCCGCTAACCTCGCCCGGATGCCCAAAGAGGGAGACCAGGTCGTGGCAACCGGCGAGATCAGCCTTTATGCCCCCCGGGGACAGTACCAAATCGTCATTAGAGAGCTCCAATTTTTGGGCGTCGGCGAACTTCTTCTAAAACTCCATCAGCTCAAAGAAGCGATCCAAATGCGCGGCTGGTTTGATCCGCTGCATAAAAAACCGCTCCCCAAGCTCCCCCGCCGCATCGGCGTTGTGACCAGCCCCACTGGGGCCGTCATCCAAGATATCATCCATATATTGACTCGCCGGTTTGCAGGATTCCAGGTGATCCTAAACCCGGTCAAGGTGCAAGGCGAAGGGGCCGCCCAAGAAATTGCCCAGGCCATCAACGATTTCAACAAATACAACCTCGCCGACGTCCTCATTGTAGGGCGCGGAGGCGGCAGCATCGAAGATCTCTGGGCCTTCAATGAGGAGATCGTCGCCAAAGCCATTTTCGACTCCAAGATTCCGATCATCTCCGCCGTTGGCCATGAGACCGATTTCACCATCGCCGACTGGGTAGCCGACGTCCGCGCTCCCACCCCATCGGCCGCCGCTGAAATCGCGATCGCCGAAAAAGCCAACCTCATCCGCTTTCTCGAAGGGGCCCAGCAGCATTGCCGCCAGAGGATCTCCCAGCAAATTGGGCAGTACCGGCAGCGCGTTTCTGGCTTACAAAAGCACCCCCTATTGAGCTCGCCCTATGGAGTCTTGGCCCCCGCGATCCAGCGGCTCGACGACTTCACCCGCCAGCTTGAAATTTTAAACCCGAAAGGCAAAATCAAAGAGAATTGGGACCGTTTGAACCGGCTCAAGCAGCACCTCCGCTCGCTCCATCCGCAAAACGTCCTCAAAAAAGGATATGCCATCCTCTTCTCTGAAAAGGGGGATTCCATTATCCTCTCTGCCAAGGATCTTCAGCCCAATCAAAAATTCACTGCCCTTTTACAAGATGGAAAAGTAGCAGCAACGATCAACCAGGTAACGGAAAATGTCCCAGGAAACTCTCTCTTTTGAAAAAGCGTTCGAGCGCCTTGAACAGATCCTGAACTCGATGAACAGCGGCAAGACGCCCCTTGAAGAATCGATGAAGCTCTTTGAAGAGGCGGAAGGCTTGATCCGCACTTGCAGCTCCAGACTCACCACTGCGGAACAGAAAATTGAACAACTCATCAAGAATAAAGGCGAAGTCGCACTAGATGCTGAACAACGACCAAAAACAGAGCCTTTCCGAACTCACCTTAGCTGAGTTGGAAGAGCTTGCGGCTGAAATACGGGGCCGCATCATTGAAGTACTCTCTGTAAATGGAGGCCATCTCTCTTCGAACCTCGGGATCGTAGAGCTAAGCATCGCCCTCCATCGGGTTTTTGATTCACCAAAAGACAAATTCATTTTCGATGTCAGCCACCAAACCTATCCCCACAAACTCTTAACTGGCCGGGGAAACCGCTTCCACCAAATCCGGAAATACAAAGGGCTCTGTGGTTTTGCCCATCCAAAAGAATCTGAGCACGACCATTTTTATGCAGGCCATGCTGGCACAGCGCTCTCCCTCGCTCTTGGCGTTGCCAAAGCCCGCGACCTCGATCAGACGCAAGAATACGTCATCCCAATCCTAGGAGACGCCAGCCTCACTTGCGGCCTCACTCTGGAAGCCCTCAATAACGTCCCCAAAAACCTGGGACGCTTCATCGCCATTCTCAATGACAACGCGATGTCGATCTCCCAAAACGTGGGCAATATTAAAAGCGTCCTCAGTAGGCTTCTCAGCAATCCCCTTTCGAACCGGATTTATCAAGAAACTCAAGGCCTCCTCTCCAAAATCCCTGGCTACGGACCTAAACTTGAAAAGCTCGGCCAAAAAATCACCGAATCGATGAAAAACATCGTAAGCCCAGCCACCTTCTTTGAAGAATTCAACCTCTCCTACATCGGACCCATCGACGGCCACGACACAGCCAAACTCATCGAAACATTCGAGTCTCTCAAAGGGGGAACAAGGCCCGTACTCGTCCACGTGATGACTGTGAAAGGGAAAGGGATGCCGATTGCCATTGCCAATCCAACCCCCTACCATGGAGCCCGCCCCTTCGATCTTGTGAGCGGAAAATTCCTCCCCTCCCCCACGACTAAACCCACTTTCCCAAAAATCTTCGGCCGCCACATCTTAAAAATGGCAACCCTCGACCCCAATATTGTCTGCATCACCCCCGCCATGCCCGCAGGCTCTTGCCTCGATGACTTCATGCAAAAATATCCTGATCGCTGTCTCGATGTCGGGATTGCCGAAGGGCACGCAGTCACCTATGCCGGAGCGATTGCCAAAAAGAAAAAAGTGGTCGCCTGCATTTACGCCACTTTCCTCCAAAGAGCCCTCGACAACGTATTCCACGACGTATGCATGCAAGAATCGCCTGTCGTATTTGCCCTCGACCGATCCTCTATTTCTGGACCTGACGGAAGCACCCACCACGGCATCTACGACATCTCCTTCCTCAACGCCATGCCCAATATGATCATCGCTCAGCCGCGCGATGGCCACGTGTTGAAAGAACTATTAGAAAGCAGTTTTGATTGGGGAAAACCATGCGCAATCCGCTACCCCAATATGGAAACTGATGAACCAGAACTCCCCTTACAAAAACGGACCCCCGGAAAAGCGCAGGTACTTATGCAAGGAAAAGATCTACTCATCATCGGACTCGGACACACATGCCAAACAGCTATAAAAGTTCGCGAAATCCTTTTTGCTCAAGGCATTGAAGCAACCGTAGTCGACCCAATTTTCATCAAACCCCTTGATTTTGATCTCTTTAGCCATCTCCTCTCTACGCACCGATTTGTTGCGACGATTGAAGAGCATGCGCTGAGCGGTGGCATGGGTATGATCATCAACAACTTCCTCGTCCAAAATGGGATTCGGGAAGCTGAAGTTTTAAATTTTGGAGTCCCTGACATGTGGGTTCAATTTGGCAGCAATACCGAACTTATGAGAGAATTAGGTTTGGACGCTGAGTCCATTGCACAGCGGATCCTGCAGGAGTTTTTCGCCGATGATTATCGCCCTCTTTCCAAACGAGAAGAAAAAGCAATCGTTTGAGCTTGCCATCCATATCCGTGAGTTCCTTGAAGATCAGGGGATTACTGTTGTAGCAGAAGATGAAAAAGCTTCTGCGATTGGAGCCAAGCCCATTTCTTCCATCGATCCCTCGCGCATTAAATTCCTCATTTCGATGGGCGGAGATGGAACGATCCTGCGCCTTTGCCACCGCTATAGCCACCTCGATGCAGCCATTGTCGGCATCAATCTCGGCCATCTCGGCTTTATGGCAGACATCCCCGTAACCGACATCTACCCAAGCCTCACAGACCTCATCAATGGGGCCTACAAAATCGACACCCGACTTATGCTTGAAGCCGGTGAGCTCCGCGCAATGAACGACATTGTGATCCACCGAGCCCACAACTACAGCCTCATTGAGCTCGCCATCGAAATTGACGGCGCCTACGTAAACACCTTCACAGCCGACGGCGTCATTATAGCAACACCGAACGGCTCCACAGCCTACTCTCTAGCAGCCGGCGGGCCGATCCTAAGTCCAAATCTCGATGCCCTCGTCATCACCCCGATCTGTCCCCACACTATCTCCAACCGCCCCATCGTCCTATCTCCCGATCAAAAGATCGAAGTGAAGTACGTCAGCGAATATGGACCTGTAGAAGTGCGTGCAGATGGACTAGATGCGATTTCCATGAAAAGCGGAGAGAGTCTGATTGTGCAACGCTCCCCCCGCACCTTCAAGCGGGTGAGCCTCCACCGCCATGAATACTTTTCAACCCTTCGGACCAAGCTCGGCTGGTCCGGCAAACTTCGATAAACCCTAATCTTCAGGCGCCTCTCCAAGGATGATCCGGCCATCGGCCACTAACTGTCGATAGTGATCGCAGCCAAACATCATCGGCTTCTCTTAACGTACCGCTCTATGAGCAACACTTGCACGGCTTGACCACCCCCCCTTTCCATCTTTACGCTGCGGAGGCTTAAGACCTCTTAAATCAGGCGAGACATCCACTAAAATTACCTTTTCAGCGGGCTGATATATAGTTCGAATTACTGGCGGATGGTCTGCCAGCCAAGATGATTTACGGACAGGGGCAGGAGGCATTTCGTTTCGAACTTGAGTCGGTTTATCGAAATCAAACTCTCTCTCTTCCCATGATCCAACCGAAGATAATGGTGGACTTGCCCAAGGCGAATTTACTGAGGAAGATGAAGAGTCGGATTTCTCTTCCCGCAATTTATAAATGACCATATTGGCCGCAATTACGACTAAAGAGAGTATTATTTTAAGGGCGACAACTCCCACGCCGATGGCTGTTGCGAGCCAACCTACAGGATTTGACGCTAAGAAAATGACCAAAAGTAAAGCAGAAGTGATCACAATGGCTTGAAATTTTCTAGACTTACATAAATCTAAAGCCCCTTCGCAAAATCTGCCCTGGGCTGCCTGCGCCACTTTTCCATCTCCCCCATCTGGTTTCGGGCTGACTGGAACCTGCCCACTTCCTTGGCCAATAGAAGGTATACTGCTCATATTCCCTGCCTTTAAATAGCGTAATTTCAATAAATTATACAGTAATTAAATATTTAGTTACAACAATCACAATCCCTAAATTAATTCACAAACAACTAACATTCAGACAGAAACAAATAAAAAAGTCGTTGACAAGGTCCAATCATTAAAATAAACTGTCGCGCTTTAAAACCCATGGGGAGGATCTATGGCTTTAGCGGTAAAGAGAGAATCGAGGTGTACGCAGTGTCTAGAGAGGACCGGTTGCTTTCCCTGGGTGCTTCCTTGGTGGGAAACCGTCATCCACTCAATCCCTGTCATGGGCATTGTGACATCATTAACCGCTTGGGGGTTCAGATCTTGCAAGGTTATACATCCGGATGTTAAACCTCATTCGCCCGCGGTTCGGAGAGCTGTGGATAGTCCCGTGGCTCTATCGCCCGAAAGCCAGAAATCTGCAACTCTTCTTGGCAAGGAAGATTATTCTGAAAATGATAGCGACGAAGATGAATTCCCCCGATTGGATTATCTTAGTTTAACCATTAAGAAGGCGAATACGGCAGCGATATTTTGGGTAAACCTTGTGGGTAGCGCAGCCGCAACTACAGCTCTGTTCGCGTTAAACCGGTTTAGCAGACTTTAAGAATTTCCATTTGGCTTTTAATCCTCGATGATTTACATTTTCGCCTCTCAAAACGGAGGCGTTATGTCTGTAAAAGCAGTTCAAGCAAACTATACCCAATGTGATTCAAAAATTGGCCGATGGGCGGGTTCAAAGCGCCTAA